>NZ_JARDJE010000015.1:0-154238 GCF_048957735.1 Rhodococcus sp. As11 | reverse complement strand
ACTTGAAATCCGTCATCGTTCCGTCCGTCCAATCTCCGCCAAGCATGCTCAAGCTTCACGATTTTTGCAACAGAGCCGGGCCTGATCCGTCGCCGGCCGCACGGCTGGTTCGTCACCCCCGGTACGCAACCGCACGGCGATGTCGAGATCCGCGGCGGGATCGGCCATCAGATCTCGATCGTCGAGGGCGACACCGGCCGCATGCTCGGTACCGTCGACGCCGCCCGGGCGCCCGCGACCATCCATCCCGGCGCCGTGCACCTGCATCAGGGCGAGACATTCGTGGTCGACGAGTTGTATCTCGAGGACGGCATCGCCTTCGTGCACGCCGACGATCCGGAATGGTCGACGAGCGCTCGGGAGATCACCGACATCTGCTGCATCTCCGTCGACGAACGACGCGAGTACGGACCCGTCACGGTTGCGTCCGTGGGGGTCGAGGTGACGCACCGGGTGGTCGGCTATCTACGCCGCCTGCCGTCGGGAGAGGTGCTCGATCAGATTCCCCTCGACATGCCCGAACACACGCTCGACACCCGCGCGGTGATGTACACGATCGAACCCGACCTGTTCGGCAGGATCGGGGTGACGCCCGATCGCGTTCCGGGCGCGCTCCACGCCGCCGAGCACGCCGCGATCGGCCTGCTCCCCCTGCTCGCGACGTGCGATCGCGGCGATATCGGGGGCGTCTCCACCGATCTGCACCCCGACACCGGGCTGCCCACCGTCTTCGTCTACGACGGGCAACCGGGCGGTGCCGGATTCGCCGACCGTGGTTACCACCGGATCGTCGAGTGGCTCAGCGCCACCCGCGACGCGGTTGCAGCCTGCGAATGTGCCGCGGGATGCCCGTCGTGCGTGTACTCCCCCAAATGCGGGAACGGCAACGATCCGCTCGACAAGGCCGGGGCGGTCGCCGTCCTCGATGCCGTCCTCGCTGCGATCGGGGGATGACGCCGGCTCAGGCCACCGGCGCGCCCCCGGCCTCGGCCCGTTCGGCGGCCACCAGTGCGGCACGCTCCTCGCGCCGCCGCGCCTGCTCGGCAGGATCCGGGACGGGAACGGCCGCCAGCAGCCGCTTGGTGTACGGATCGGACGGCGAACGCAGGATGCGATCGGTCCGGTCGAACTCGACGAGTTTGCCGGCGCGCATCACGGCGATACGACGGGCCAGCACCTCGACGACGGCCAGGTCGTGGCTGATGAACAGACACGCGAAGCCGTACTCACGCTGCAGTTCCCGGAACAGCTCGAGCACCTTGGCCTGCACCGACACGTCCAGCGCGGAGGTGGGTTCGTCCGCGATCAGCAGTGTCGGTTCGAGAGCGAGTGCCCGCGCGATACCCACCCGCTGACGCTGTCCGCCGGAGAGCTGGTGCGGATAGCGGTTGCGCATGTCGCGGGGCAGATGTACCTGGTCGAGGAGTTCTTCGACCTTCTTGTTTCGCTGCGTGCGGTCCATCTCGGTGTGCAGCAGCATCGGCTCGGCGATGGACTGCCCGATCGGCCACCGCGGATTGAGCGACGAACCCGGATCCTGGAAGACGATGCCGATGTTGCGGCGCACCGGACGCAGGTCGCGCGCCGACATCTTCGTGATGTCGACACCGCCGACGGACAACGAACCCGAGTGCAATCCGACCAGGCCGACCGCGGCCTTGCCCATGGTCGACTTACCCGAGCCCGATTCACCGACGAGTCCGACGACCTCACCCGGTTCGATGTCGAGACTGACCCCGTCCACGGCGCGGAAACCGCTGTTGCGTCGGGCGCCGGGGTACTCGATCACCGCGTCGACGAGCCGGAGCGCGTGCTGCACGTCCGGAGTGTCGTCGGCACCCGTCTCACCGGCGCGCGAGCCGAGGTGAGGCACCGAGGCGAGCAGTTCGCGGGTGTAGGCGTGCTCCGGCGTGCCGAAGATCCGCTCCGACGTCCCCTGCTCGACGATCGCGCCGTTGCGCATGACGATGATGCGGTCGGCCATGTCGGCGACGACACCCATGTCGTGCGTGATGAGCACGATCGCCGCGTCCACCCGCTCGCGCAGGTCGCGCATGAGCTGCAGGATCTCCGCCTGCACCGTCACGTCGAGGGCCGTGGTGGGTTCGTCGGCGATGAGCACCGACGGCTCCGAGGCCAGCGCCTGCGCGATCATCGCGCGCTGACGCTGACCGCCGGAGAGCTGGTGCGGGTAGTAGCCGACGCGCTTCTCGGGCTCGGGCATGTCGACGAGACGCAGCAGCTCGATCACGCGCTCCTTCGCCTCGGTCTTCGTCACGTCGGCGTGCGCGCGGATGGCCTCGGTGATCTGCCACCCGATCGTGTAGACGGGATTGAGAGCCGTCATCGGCTCCTGGAAGATCACGGCGATGTCCTTGCCGCGCACCGAGTTCAGCTCGCGTTCCGTCAGGCCGGCGAGCTCGCGTCCACCGAGGGCGATGCTGCCGTCGACCCTGCTGTTGTCGGCGAGCAGACCCGGTACTGCCATGGCGGTCGTGGACTTGCCCGAACCGGATTCGCCGACGATCGCCACGATCTCTCCGCGTGCCACCTCGAACGAGACGTCGCGCACGGCGGTCCGCCAGGTCCGGTCCACCTCGAAATCGATGGTCAGACCGGAGACCTGCAGGATCGGCGCACCGGGGGTGGTCTTCTCACGCATATCGAGACTCATTGCGTCAGCTCCGTTTCGGGTCGAGCGCATCGCGCAACGCATCACCCATGAGAATGAAGGCCAGCACCGTGACCGACAGGAAGCCTGCCGGGAACAGCACCAGATGCGGCGAGGTGGAGAGATAGTTCTGGCCCAGATTGATCTGCAGACCCCAGGACATGGCCGGCATCTGCAGGCCGATACCAAGATACGACAGCGCTGCCTCGGCCGCGATGAACGTACCGACGGCCACGGTGGCGTAGACCAGTACCGGGGTCAGGGCGTTCGGGAGGATGTGCCGGACGAGGATGCGGAAGGTCGACGCGCCGAGCACCTGCGCCGCCTGGACGTACTCGCTGCCCTTGACGGCGATGACCGACGACCGCACCAGACGCATCGCGGTCATCCAGCCGAAGGCGATCAGCGCCATCGCGACCGTCAGGGCCGTCCTCTCGCTGGTCACGGTCAGCAGCACGAGCGCGCCGAGCAGGAGCGGGATGCCGAAGAAGACATCGGTGAACCGCGCCAGCACACTGTCGAGGATTCCTCCGAAATATCCTGCCAGCGAACCGATCAGGATGCCGATGACCAGCACGCCGATGACTGCCAGCAGACCGATGGACAGCGACACGCGGGCGCCGTAGACGACGTTGGCGTAGTAGTCACAACCCTGCAGATCGGTTCCGAACCAGTGCTGTGCGCTCGGCGGGAGGCGGGTGTCCGACAGGTCGCAGGCCCGCGGATCGATCCCGCGGGCGAACACCTGCGGCACCACCGCCATCGCGACGAGGACGATGGTGATGACGGCTCCGAACCAGAAGAACGCGCTGCGGCGCAGCTTCTTCCACGCGTTGCCCCACAGACTCGCCTGGCCGACGAGTTCGACGGCCTCACCGGTCACGACATTTCCCGGCTCGCCTTCCTGCACGGCGTGCTGGCGGGCGGCCTCGGCGTTATTGGAATCCATCACCACTACTCGTATCTGATCCGTGGGTCGAGGAAGGCGTACAGCACGTCCACGACGAGATTGAAGAAGATGTAGAAGAAGACCATCAGCGTGACGATGCCGACGACCACTGCACCTTCCTGGTTCTGCACAGCGTCGAAGATGGCGCGGCCGAGCCCGGGAATGTTGAACACCGACTCGGTGATGATCGCGCCGCCGAGCAACGCGCCGATGTCGGCACCGATGAACGTCACGACCGGGATGAGGCTGTTGCGCAAGGCATGCCGGGTCACGATGCGGCTGTATCCGACGCCCTTGGAACGGGCGGTGCGGATGTAGTCGGCCGCCATCGACTCCGAGACCGCGGTACGCGTCAGCCGCGCCACGTAGGCCATCGACAGGGATGCGAGCACCAGGCCGGGCAACAGGTAGCTGTACCAGCCGTCGTTGATACCGGCGATCGGGAACAGACCCAGCCTGTATCCCAGGACGTACTGCGAGACGAAGCCGAGGACGAACACCGGGATCGAGACGAGCAGCGTCGACGAGACGAGCACGAGATTGTCGAAGAAGGAGTTGCGGCGCAGCGCTGCGAGCACACCGGCCGTGACGCCGATGAGGATCTCGAAGACCACGGCCACGGCGGTCAGCTGGATGGTGACCGGCAACCGTTGCGAGATGGTGTCCAGCACCGGCCTACCGGAGAAGTCGGATCCGAAGTCGCCCTGGAACAGTCCGCCGACGTACTTGATGTACTGGACGAAGAACGGATCGTCGAGGTTGTACTGGGCGCGGAGCTGCGCCACGACCGCGGGAGCGAGCGGGCGATCGCCCGCCAGCGCGCGAATGGGATCGCCCGGAAGGGCGTAGACCATCGCGAAGATGAGGAACGAGGCGCCGATCAGGACCGGAACGGTCAGCAGCAATCGGCGCGTGATGAAGCGACCCACTGGGTTCTCCTATACGGAACAGAACGTCCTACGCGGGTGGTGGGGGGGGGGGGGGGGGGGGGGGCCCCCCCCCCCCCCCCCCCCCCCACCACTCGTCACTCAGCCGACCGTGACCTCTTCGGTCACGATGTCGCCGAACGCGTCGATCTTCACGTTGTCGACCCGGTCGCTCGTCACGGCCTGGTTCAGTCCGTAGAAGAGCGGCGTGGCGGGCATGTCGCGGAACAGGATGTCCTCGGCACGCTGGTATTCCACCGTGGCTTCGTCGAGGGTGTCGGCGTTGTTACCGGCCGACAGGGCCCCGTCGAACTCGGGGTTGCTGTAGAAGGACATGTTCGAACCGGCCGGCGGCATCGCGGCCGTGCTGTAGACGGGCGCCAGGAAGTTGTACAGCGACGGGTAGTCCATGATCCAGCCCATCCGGAACGGACCGGTCATGCCCTTGTCGTCCTGCAGCGGCAGGTACTGCGCGAACTGCAGGTCACCGCGAAGCACGTACTCGACACCGAGGTTGCTGCGGAACTGGTTGCCGATCGCGGTCATCCACTGGTCGTGCCCGGCTCCGGCGTTGAACCACAGATCGACCGGTCGACTGCGATCGAAGCCCGCCTCGTCGAGAAGTTTGTTGGCCTGCTCGACGTTCAGCTCGCACTTGGCGCCGCAGGCGTCCTCGCGGTACCCCTCGACGACGGGCGATCCGAAGGAGGCCGCCGGCGTGCGGGTGTCGGTGAAGATGGCCGTGGTGATGGCCTGACGATCGATCGCCATCGAGAATGCTTCGCGGACACGGGGATCGGCGAAACGCTCGTCGTAGGTCGGGAACGAGAGCGCGGTGATGTCGGGGCGGGCGCGCTCGACGTAACGATCACCGAACTGGTCGCGGGCGGTGGCCCAGGCGTCCGGCGGCAGATCCAGCAGCACGTCGAGGCCGCCGGCCTGGACGTCGGTGAAGGCGGTGGTCAGTTCGGTGTAGACCTTGAACTGTACGCCCTCGGCCTGCGCCGGGTTGTCACCGGCGTAGTCCTCGTACTTGGTCACGGTGAAGCCCTGACCGTCGACGAAGTCCTCGTCGGCCTTGAACGGGCCGTTGCCGATCGGACGGCGACCGAACGCCTCGGGGTCGTCGAAGAACACCTCGGGCAGAGGGTAGAACGCGGTGTACCCGAGGGTGACCGGGAAGATTGCGAACGGTTCCTTCAGCTCGACGGAGATCGTCGTGTCGTTCACGGCCTCGAGGCCCGACATGGTGGTCGCGGCGGGCTCGGCACCGTCGGCGGCCTGCAGCTCGTCGTATCCCTTGACGTTCTCGAAGAAGTACGAGGCGCCGTACGCGTTGGTGCTCAGAGCGGTGTAGTTCCACGCGTCGACATACGACTTCGCGGTGACGGGAGTTCCGTCGTGGAACGTCCAGCCCTCGTTCAGTTCGATGGTCCAGGTCATCTGGTCCTCGGACTCGACCGATTTCGCGACGCCGGTGTACTCCACCTCGCTGGTCTCGTCGTTGTAGCGCACCAACGGCGTGAACAGCGACTTGAGGACCTGATTGCCCTCGCTCTCGGTGGTGTTGCCCGGAACCAGCGGGTTCTCGGGCTGCATGATGTGCAGGCTGTAGACGCCCTCGGCACCGGAAGCGCTGCCGCCCCCACATGCCGCGAGCAGGCCGGCAGCCACGAAGCCTGCCGACACGGCCGCGATTACGCGCTTGACCCTCAAGATCGATCCTTCCTCAGTTCCCGCGGGACGAGGTCGCCGTCCGCGCAGGCCGCGATGGTCCGCGGTGTCGGTGTGGGCCACAGTGCGAACGATGTGCAGCCCGGAATGTCGGAGGACTCTAGACACACTTCGAGAGTCCGTCACGCGGCGTCCCCGATCGGGGGACCGGAAAAGAACGAACGAAATACCTTCGTAATCAGACAGGAACACGCGTCGCCTGCCGGATACGTCGATGCGAAAGAGTTCCGACCACGGAACCGACCCTCATCCCCGCACTACATCCGCTCCCGCACCCCTTACCGCTGCCCGACCGGGAACCGGAATTGCTTCGTCCACCACCACTGTGTCCACAATCGCCTATGACGACCGTCACACATAATAAGCACAGGTAAGCAACGAGCGCGAATCCGCTGGATACGGCCGCGAGCGACCCGCCGGCGGGCATCATCGGGCAGGACCGGCTCGCGCGACGGCCGTCGCCTCCTTCCCGCCGAAGAGGGCCGACACCACAGCGGTAACTTCGACGAGGGCGTCCCACTCGTCGATCTCGCAGCGCCGCAATCGCACTCGCATCCGTATGGTGATCACCTCGCTCGCCTCGCAGGCCCCCACGACCCCGCGGTCCAGCGCCGAGGCGACCGCCACCGCCGCCAGGTCGGCCGCCGCCTGCGCACGATGACGTGCGACGACGACCGACCCGACGTGCAGCAACGTGGCCGTGATCGCGATAAGGCCGGCCATCACGGCGCAGCCGATCACACTCGCGCTCCCGTCGTCGCCGAGGAGGGACGGGCCCGACCTCATCGCGTTCCTTCCGGCTCGCGCACCGCCACCGCCTCGGCCGTGAGGGTCAGCAACGGGAGCAGCGGGCTCTCCGCGGTCACGACCGCCACGATCAGATCTCCCTCCTCGCGTACCGCCACGCGTGCGTCCGGAGGCGCGACTCGCGTGGCCACATCGACCGCCCTCGCCTGATCTCCCCGCGCGGCGAGGCGTGCGGCTTCACGGGCGGCGTCATGGCACCGCACCTGGTACGCGATGCCCAGCACCGCGCCGAGGCACAGCACGAGCACCGTGACCAGGCTTGCGACGGCGAGAGCCGCTTCGACGGTGACCCCGCCTTCGTCCTCACGAACGAAGGCGCGTAACCAGCGTCGTCCGAGCATCTTTCGCATGCGTCGGTGTCACACCGCCGTGTTCAGGGCACGCTCGACAATGCCCGTCAACGCGGACACGATCGAATCGCCGGTCACCACGGTGTACAGCACCGCTCCGAAAGCCGCCGCCGCGATGGTCCCGATCGCATATTCCGCCGTCGACATGCCGTCGTCCTGTACGACGAGCCCGCAGAGACGACCACGCAAGCCACGTGAGAGCCCTGCGTCCGGTGTTCGTTTCCCCATCTTCCGTCCCTCCCATCCGTGCGGCGCGGACCGTCCGCGCCGACGTTCACATCAGCCCCGCACCCAGGACGTCCCGCGCCAGGCCGACGACGACCGGCACGATGCCCAGACATACGAAGGCGGGCAGAAAACACAATCCGAGGGGACCGCTCACGAGCACCCCGGCACGGTCGATCTCGGCGGCCACCCGGTCCTCCGTCTCGGCGCGATGCCGGACCGCGAGTTCGGCGACGGTATCCGACAAGGGCGCACCGGATTTCGCGGATCGTCGTGCCGCGCGCGCGAAGTCGTCCAGCGCATCGGTAGTTCCGGATCCCTCCCATGCCCCGGCCGGATCGGCTCCCAACGCCAACCGGTCGGCACCTCTCCGCAACGCCGCCGCGAGGTCGGGTGGAGCGGACTCCGCGACAACCCGCGCCGCAGAACCGGCGGGCATCCCTGCGCGCAGGCACGCCGCGAAGAGATCGAAGGCGGCGGGAAGCGCGTGCGGGTCGATGTCGGGTGGAGTTGTGTCAGTCTGATCGGCAATGGTTCTCGTGGAGAACAAGCGGGTCGCTCCGCGAGGCGTCGGTGCGACGACGAGCGAGGCCGCTCCCAGCAACACCGCCCACGTCGCGCTCATGTCCCCACCCGTGCCGCGATCCGGTCCGTCCACAACAGACCCGCACAGACCAGCACCGTGCCGACGACGAGCATGATTCCTCCGAGACCACCGGCGAGAAGGATGGTGAGCGGAGATGCACCCATGAGCTGCCCGAGACCGACCCCGAGCACCGGTAGTCCCGCCAGGACCGACGCCGTTGCCCTTGCACCGGCGAGCCCGGCCTCCGTGCGGGCGCGGATCCGCATGCGTGCGGCCAGATCGACTCGTGCAGCGCCGAGCAGCTCGGCGAGAGCCAGACCGTGACGGTCGGAGACCGACCACGCGTCGGCCACGCGAACCAGGCTGTCGGCGACACCGCTACCATCCGACGATGCTGCGGCCGAACGCAATCCGTGTGCGGCCGATCCGCCGAGCCGCGCCCGTGCCGCAGCGACCCGGAACGCCCCGGCGACGGGACCGGCCGTCTCCCGGGCAGCCGTTTCGCACGCGTCGGCGGGATGCGTGCCCACCCGCAGGTCGGCGATCACGGTGTCCAAGCCGGACAACAGCATTCGCCGATGATGATCGAGTTCGGCCGCGCGGTTCCGGGCTCGGCCACGCCACATCACGGTCGCGACGACCGTCGCAGCGGCCGCGGCCGGCGTGATCCCCGCCCACATCACGATCGTCGCGCCCACCGCGACCACCGCCCCGAGGACGAGAGCGCGCGGCACCGGACGCGGCATCGCCTCGGGTATTCCGCGTCGCAGCCGGCGACGGACCGAGAACGACGGCAGGACGACCATCGCTGCCGCAAGGCACAGAATCGCCGCGTTCACGGCGCGTCCCGTCGACGCAGTGTTCGTTCGAGGGCGTCCATGCCGTGCTCGCTGCCGCGATCGTGTGTCCATGCGGGGGTGACGATCACACCCGCGACCGCGTCGCGTTCGACCACGCCGATCTCCACGAGACGCCGCACTCCGTCGGTACCGCGGTGCACGTGCAGGACCACCTGCACCGCGGCGACGAGCTGACTGTGCAATGCGGGCCGGTCGAGGCCACCCAGCGCAGCGAGGGCCTCGAGCCGGGCAGGCACCTCGTCGGGCGAATTGGCGTGCACCGTCCCGGCGCCGCCGTCGTGACCCGTGTTCAAAGCGGTCAGAAGATCGACGACCTCTGCACCTCGCACCTCCCCGATGACGATGCGATCCGGTCGCATCCGCAGGGCCTGCCGCACGAGATCGCGGACGGTGACCTCGCCGACGCCCTCGACATTCGGTGCCCGCGCGACGAGCCGCACCACGTGCGGGTGGGCCGGAACCAGCTCGGCGGCGTCCTCGACGCAGACGATGCGTTCCGCCGGGGCGACCGCACCGAGGAGCGCCGCGAGCATGGTCGTCTTCCCTGCGCCGGTGCCCCCGACGACGAGGAAGGCCAACCGGGCACGCACGATGCGGAGCAACAACTGATAGGCGGCCTCGGAGACCGCTCCGCGGTCGCGCAGCGCGTCGAGCCCCTGGGTCGCGGGTCGCAGGACCCGCAGCGACAGGCACGTCCCACCCTGCGCGACCGGCGAGAGCACCGCGTGCAGCCGGACGCCGAACTCACCGTGTCCGGGCAGCCTGCCGTCGACCCACATCTGGGCGTCGTCGAGGCGGCGCCCGGCGAACAGCGCCAGTCGCTGTGCGAGTCGTCTGACCGCCGCTTCGTCGGGAAAGGTGACATCGGTCAGGCGCAGCCCGTTGCCGTGATCCACCCAGACGCGGTCGGGTGCGGTGACGAGCACGTCGGTGGTCGCCGGGTCCGCCAGGAGATCCTCGAGCGGACCCGCGCCGGTCAGTTCGGTCTGCAGATGTCGCAGGGCCGCAAGGAGATCGGAGTCCCCGAGCACCCCACCGGATTCGGCGCGCAGGGCGGCGGCGACGCGGGCGGGGGTGAGGTCTCCCGTCTCGTCGGCCAGCCGGTCGCGGACCCGGCCGAGGAGCTCGTCCCCGAGGATCCCGCTCATGCCGCCCGCCTCCGACCGGCGTGGTCGACACCGACGGCCGCCAGCACGTCGTGCGCCGCACCGAGCAGCGGCGACCGTGGCCGCAACCGCAGGCCGCCGCGTTCGAGCCTTTCCGTCAGGCCGGGCTCGGGACGCATCGAGGTGAGCACGTCCAGGCCCACCGCGTCGGCCACGTCGACGGCTCGCAGGCCACCGGGTGCAGGTCCGCGGACGACGACCCCTGCCGGTTCGCCACGGGCCGCGAGCGTGCGGGCGACCCGAGCAGCCGAGAGCACCGCGCCGATACGGGCCGGCACCACGAGAACGGTGAGGTCGGCCAGTGTGATCACCGCATCGGCGACGGGGTCGAAGCTACGTCCCACATCGCACACGACGGTCGTTCCTGCTCCTCGCGCCGCCTCGACGACCGACCCGGTGGCCCCGGCGGTGAGTCGTTCGTTGTTCTCGCGGTCGGTGGACAGGACTCCCACGCCGGACGACCAGACGGGCACGGCGTCGCGCAGGGCACGCGCCGAGATCCGTCCTCCGTCGACCGTGAGACCGGACCACCGCACACCGGGGTGCTCCTCGAGTCCGGTCAGGACATCGAGTCCCGCGCCGAACGGGTCGGCGTCGACGAGCAGGGTGTCGCGTCGCTCGTCGTGCCCCGCGGCCCAGGCCAGCGCGGCTGCGAAGGTCGACGCCCCCGCTCCGCCACACCCTCCGACGATCGCGAGGACGACACCTGCACCGGACGAGGGTTCGCCGGCGGCCGCGATGATCGAGAGCAGTTCCACCTCCTCGGACGGGAGCGCGAGGACGTGTTCGGCGCCGACGGTCGCGGCGGCCTGCCATTCCGTCAGGTCGGCGGTTCCGCTGCACACGAGGATCACGCCGGGGCGGCGCGGATACCCACCCGCGCACGACACGGCAGCAGCGGCGTCGAGGACGACGATGGGCGCGTCGGTCCACGCTCTGCGTGGCACCGGCACGGACATCTCGTGCAACGTGCGGTCGGCCGCCGCGACCACGCGACGGAGGTCGGCGATCAGCGCGGGATCGTCGACCAGTCCGAGGATGTCGTTCATGCCCGACAGGCTGCCGCGCCGCGGAGTCCGGGACGCCGCGAGAACGGCGCCGGAAGCCCTACCTGTGGATGAATCGGGGGCCTGTGGACAACCGGCGCATCCGCGACATTCGCAGGTCGATGCGCAGGATCCGGGGTGTAAGGACGGTACGGGGATCGGCAGGTAACGACCTCCGACAAAGCGACAGCCCTCGCCAGGGGGGAGGAGGCGAGGGCCGTCTGCGTTCAGCCCCGGGGGGTCGGGCTGACCACAACCCGAGTATCGACCCGGGCATTCGCGATAGTACACCGTTAGGCGCGACTACTTGCAACTTCAAACACCGGCGCGCCGGGCACTTCGAAGTCCGCGCACACCTATTGTGGTGATCGTGACCGACACGTCCGTGAATCCGTCCCGACCGGCCCCGTCGACGGGGGGCTCACCGGACGCGGCTCGCATCGCAGCGTTCTTCGATCTCGACAAGACCGTCATCGCCAGGTCGAGTGTGCTGGCCTTCACCCGCCCGTTCTTCGAAGAGGGTCTCCTCAGTCGTCGGGCCGTGCTGCAGAGCACCTACGCCCAGCTCCTCTACCTGCTCTCGGCGGCCGATCAGACCCGGGTGGACCGGATGCGCGAACACATCGCACACATGTGCAAGGGCTGGGACGTCGAGCAGGTCGGATCCATCGTCGAGAAGACCCTGCAGGACGTCGTGACGCCGCTCGTCTACGCGGAGGCGAAGGATCTGATCGCCGACCACCGGGCCCGTGGTCACGACGTGATCATCGTGTCGGCGTCGGGTCAGGAAGTGGTCACTCCGATCGCGCGGACACTCGGTGCCTCCCACAGCACGGGGAGCCGGATGCGCATCGTCGACGGACGATATGCCGGCGAGCTCGAGTTCTACTGTTTCGGAGAGGCGAAGGCGGTCGCGATCCGCGAACTCGCCGATCGATACGGCTACGACCTCTCCCGCAGTTACGCGTACTCCGATTCGGCCACCGACCTGCCGATGTTGCTGGAGGTCGGCCATCCACGTGCGGTCAACCCGGATCGTCCGTTGCGTCGGGCGGCCACCGAAAATGGTTGGCCCGTTCTGATTTTCGCCCGTCCTGTGCCGCTCGGACGGCGCGCCCGCCCCTCGCCGCGTGCCCTGGCGACGCTCGCCGTCACCCTCGGCGCGACCGCACTGATACTGGGTGCCACGCGTCGCCTGGTCAAACACCGGATGTGTTGACACTCAGGGTCACTCGCCGTGAGAGCAGAGCGAAGTGATGACCTCGGGGGCTTGCCCACATCTCCCGGACGGGGTAGAAAGGAGTTACGGAAGGGCGGAAGGCCAAGACCGAATCGGAAGAGAAGATTCGATCTCCCGACTGTTCTTCCCAGCACGGACACCGAGTACCCACGCGAAGCCGATGCCACTATAAGGGCACAAGTGTTGTGGGCCTGCGAGTTCCGGATTTTCGAAGACAAGTACCCCGCACCCGTTGCGAGGACGAATCGACGATACCCGGATCATCGCCGAGGCCGTTGAATCACAACCCATTTCAGCACGCATGGTAACTCGGACCGCCCGTGCTAGCGGGTGGCGGAATCGATCTCGATCGATATGCCACCCGCTTTCGCGTGTGGGGACACCTCCCCACTCACCCGGCAAAAGCCTCCGCGATCGACGTGGCCTCACGGGCACCGGCCTCGAGCGACCCGCAGCAGAACAGCACCCAGCCGCCGACACCCTCCACGGTTCCCGCCCCGAATCCGGTGACACCGTCGCGGTAGGCCTGCAGGCGGCGCATCCAGTGCACCTCGGGCACGCCGAGATTGTGCGTGTCGAGTCCGGACGCCACGCACACCAACCGGGACGCCGCCCGCGCTACGACACCGTCGGCGACACCGAACGGCTTCAGGACGGACAGTTCGCCGTGCACGACCGCCGCGAGAACCGGCGCCGGCGCATTCGTCCCGCCCGTGACGAGTTGCGCGAGCCCGTCGAGACGCTCGGCGACCCCCGGTTCCGTGCGCGGACGACCCAGGTCCTCCGCGTCCTCCACCAGATCGGCCGCGGCGAGCAGGTGGAGACGGGCGAGCGCCTGCAACGGAGCGCGACGCCAGGTCGCGACCATGGTGCCGAGCGCATCACCGTCGAGCGCCTGCGCGACCCGCAGCGCTCCGGCCAGGACCGGGTCTCCGCTCTCGCCCGGTCGGGGAAGTTCCGTCGACCCGCCGTCGATCGACGCCGAGGCACGTGCAGCCCGCACCGATGCCTCCGCAGCGGTGTTCGCCCACCCCCGCCGGTTGGTCCGATGCCGGTGCACCTCGGCGAGCGCGTCGCGGGCACGGTCTGCGGCGTCGCGCACGCCCGGAAGGTCGACGAGAGGCTGAAGAGGGTCGGTCACGTCGACGACGGTACCGGCGCCCACGCGTCGGGCGGCCGAGAGGTTCACCGGTCGTGCCGGAATACCGTTCGTCGCGCGAATTCGACCGATGAGCGAAAGTGACAGGGTTGCATATCGATGCAACGGTGCGGCGCCGGTCACAGATGATTACGCTCACAAGAGCCCGAATGGAACCACCCGGAAAGAGGCCCCGCATCATGACGAGCGCAGCCCAGGAGCACGAATCGAAGGCGTACCCGCCGAGCCCGGAGTTCACCGCCACCGCCAACGCCGGTCCGGAACTGCAGGCCGCGGCCGACGCCGATCGGCTCGGATTCTGGGACGAGCAGGCGAAACGACTCGACTGGGCGCAGCCCTGGACTCAGGTGCTCGACTGGTCGGACGCACCGTTCGCGAAGTGGTTCGTCGGCGGCACGCTGAATGTCGCCTACAACTGCGTCGACCGGCACGTCGAGGCCGGTAACGGCGATCGGGTCGCCATCCACTTCGAGGGCGAGCCGGGCGATTCCCGGTCGCTGACCTACAACGATCTGCTCGCCGAGGTCTCCCGCGCCGCGAACACCTTCACCGAGCTCGGCCTGGTCGCCGGCGACCGCGTCGCGATCTACATGCCGATGATCCCCGAGGCGATCGTCACGATGCTCGCGTGCGCGCGCCTCGGTCTGACTCATTCCGTGGTGTTCGGAGGATTCTCGTCCCATGCCCTGCGCTCGCGCATCGACGACGCCGAAGCGAAGCTGCTCGTCACGGTCGACGGCCAGTGGCGCCGCGGTCAGGCAGCGCCGCTCAAGAACGCCGCCGACGAGGCCGTCGCCGACGCGAAGTCGATCGAGCACGTGCTGGTCGTCGCGCGCACCGGTATCGACGTCGAGTGGACCGAGGGTCGTGACCTGTGGTGGCACGAGACCGTCGAGAAGGCGTCCCCGGAGCACGAGGCGCAGCCGTTCGACTCCGAGCACCCGCTGTTCATCCTGTACACCTCGGGCACCACGGGTAAGCCGAAGGGCATCATCCATACCTCCGGTGGCTATCTGACCCAGGCTTCGTACACCCACCACTACGTCTTCGACCACAAGCCCGGCAAGGACGTCTACTGGTGCACCGCCGACATCGGCTGGGTCACCGGCCACAGCTACATCGTCTACGGCCCGCTGAGCAACGGTGTCACGCAGGTCGTCTACGAGGGCACCCCCAACTCGCCGAACGAGCACCGGCACTTCGAGATCATCGAGAAGTACGGGGTGTCGATCTACTACACCGCCCCGACGCTCATCCGCACCTTCATGAAGTGGGGTCGCGAGATCCCCGACGCCCACGATCTGTCGTCGATCCGTCTGCTCGGCAGCGTCGGCGAGCCGATCAACCCGGAAGCGTGGCGCTGGTACCGCGAGGTCATCGGCGCGGATTCGGCCCCGATCGTCGACACCTGGTGGCAGACCGAGACGGGCGCGATCATGATCTCGCCGCTGCCCGGCATCACCGCCACCAAGCCCGGCTCGGCTATGGCTCCGCTACCCGGCATCTCGGCGAAGATCGTCGACGACGAGGCCGAGCCTCTCGGTCCGGGCGGTAACGGTTATCTGGTCCTCGACGAGCCGTGGCCGGCGATGCTGCGCGGCATCTGGGGCGACGATCAGCGTTACCGCGAGACCTACTGGTCGCGCTACGCCGAGCAGGGCTGGTACTTCGCCGGCGACGGTGCGCGTTACGACGAGGACGGAGCGCTGTGGGTGCTCGGTCGCGTCGACGACGTCATGAACGTCTCCGGCCACCGCATCTCCACCTCGGAGGTCGAGTCGGCGCTCGTGTCGCACCCGTCCGTCGCCGAGGCCGCGGTCGTCGGCGCCGCCGACGAGACCACCGGTCAGGGCATCGTCGCGTTCGTGATCCTGCGCGAGCATGTCGAGAACACCGGCGACACGCTCATCAAGGAACTGCGCGATCATGTCGCGGTGGAGATCTCCCCGATCGCCAAGCCGCGCCAGATCACCGTGGTGCCGGAGCTGCCGAAGACCCGCTCGGGCAAGATCATGCGCCGCCTGCTGCGCGACGTCGCCGAAGGCCGCGAGCTCGGCGACACCTCGACGCTCGTCGACCCGGCCGTCTTCGACGCGATCCGCGGCAAGTAGTCCCGAACGACGAGAAAGGCCCCTTCCGGATCGGATCCGGAAGGGGCCTTTCGCGGTCTGTGCGACTACACCTCGTCGAGCGACCGGTCGCGGGTCTCCTTGACGACGAGCAGCGCGACGAAGGTCGTCGCCGCGGCGATCAGCAGGTAGATGCCCACCCACCCGACGCCGTAGCTCGTGGCCAGCCACGTCGCGATGAAGGGGGCCACCGCGGCACCGAGGATGCTCGACACGTTGTACGAGATTCCGGAACCCGTGTAGCGGACGTTGGTCGGGAACAGCTCGGGCAGGATCGCGCTCTGCGGTCCGAAGGTCAGACCCATCAGCAGCATGCCGACGATGAGGAAGAACAGCATGCGGCCGGAGCTCATGCCGCCGCTCGACAGCAGGAACTGGAAGCACAGGCCGAACACCATGATCGCGCCCGTGACGACCAGCAGGGTCGAGCGGCGACCGTAGCGGTCGGCGAGCCACCCGGCGGCGGGAACCGCCGCGGCGAAGAACAGCACCGCGACCAGCTGCAGCACGAGGAAGTCCGCGTACCGGAAACCGGCACCGTGGCCACCTTCCTCGGGGGTCTTGCCCGTTCCGAAGCTCAGAACCCAGGTGGTCATGATGTAGAAGAGCGTGTACGTCGCGAGCATGACGAAGGTGCCGATGATCAGCTCACGCCAGCTGTTCTTGAACACCTCGGCGAGCGGCGTCTTGACCTTCTTGCCCTCGGCGACGGCCTTGGCGAAGACCGGCGTCTCCTCGAGCTTGAGCCGCACGTACAGCCCGATGATCACCATGATCGCGCTGAGCAGGAACGGAATGCGCCAGCCCCATTCGAGGAAGGCGCTCGACAGGTCGGGGTCGCCGTTGTCGTGCCCGAGCAGCAGCGTGATGATCAGGAACAGGCCGTTGGCTCCGATGAAGCCGATGGGTGCGCCGAGCTGCGGCCACATCGCCGCCCAGGCACGTTTGCCGGGCTCGGCCGTCTCGGTGGCGAGCAGGGCCGCGCCGGACCATTCCCCGCCCAGGCCCAGTCCCTGGCAGAAGCGCATGAGGGCCAGCAGGGCCGGCGCGATGAGCCCGGCCTGATGGTAGGTCGGCAGCAGACCGATGAGGAAGGTCGCAATCCCCATCGTCAGGAGCGAGCCGACGAGCGTGACCTTGCGGCCGATGCGGTCGCCGAAGTGCCCGAAGACGACGGATCCGACCGGGCGGGCGACGAAGGCGATACCGAAGGTCGCCAAGGAGGCGAGCAGCGCAGTCGTGCTGTTGCCCTGCGGGAAGAACAGGTGCGGGAACACCGAGACGGCGGCTGTCGCATAGATGTAGAAGTCGTAGAACTCGATGGACGTGCCGACCATGCTGGCGACGACGATCCGCCGGCGCGGGACACCCGCGACGATCGAGGAACCGCCGTCCTCCACTCCGACCGATGTGCTCACTGAACCAACTCCAGAACTTGTAACCAAATGGTGAGAAAAAATCCCAACTACTAGGAAAAGTGAACACCCCGGTTTCCGTCTCCCGCAAATCGGACACACTGGGTCTGCCCGACCCGTACCCCGTTAGACTCCTGACGGGGTGTGCCGGGAAGTCTGGTCGGCGACGGCTCGGCCGTGCCCGCATTCCCCCGACCGAAAGACACTCGTGTCCGACACCTCTTCGCCCACCTGGACCGCACCTCTGGGTCGCTTCCTCCGCACCGAGACGGTGGGTGGTTCGCTGCTGCTCATCGCCGCAGCGATAGCTCTGATCTGGATCAACTCCCCGTTCGGGGACTCCTACATCGCGCTGCGGGACTTCACCTTCGGCCCGGAATCCCTGCACCTGCACCTCTCGGTGGGCGACTGGGCCAAGGACGGCCTGCTCGCCGTCTTCTTCTTCGTCGCGGGCCTCGAGCTCAAACGCGAACTCGTCACGGGTGAACTCGCCGACCGCAAGAAGGCGATCCTGCCCGTGATCGCCGCAGCCGGCGGCGTGATCCTGCCGGCCCTCATCGCGGCCTTCGTCGGCTGGGGTGCACCGGGAATGGACCGGGGCTGGGCGATCCCGGTCGCCACCGACATCGCCTTCGCGCTCGGCGTGCTCGCTCTCACCGGTTCCCGCATCCCCACCAGCGCCCGAGTGTTCCTGTTGAGCCTGGCCGTGGTCGACGACCTCATCGGCATCGCGCTCATCGCGATCCTGTTCACCTCGGGCCTCGCCGTCGCGTGGTTGCTCGCCACGGTGGCCGCAGCGGCCGCGTACCGGTTCGCGCAGCAGAAGCGCGTCACCACCCCGTGGTTGTACGTACCGCTCGCACTGTTCACCTGGTACGCCATGCACAGCGCCGGTATCCACGCGACCGTCGCCGGGGTCCTCCTCGGCCTGCTCACACGTGTACGCAACGATCCCGGCGAGGACTACGCACCCGCCGAGCGGCTGGTCCATCGCATCCAGCCGTGGTCCGCCGGCCTGTGCGTTCCGCTGTTCGCCCTGTTCGCTTCGGGCGTGCCCATCGGTGCGCAGATGCTCGGCGAGGTGTTCACCGATCCTGTCGGCCAGTCCGTCGTCCTGGGGCTACTCGTCGGAAAGACCGTCGGAATCTTCGGCGCGACCTGGCTCGCGATCCGGTTCGGTCTCGCGACCCGCCCGACCGGGCTGATGTGGGGCGACGTGTTCGCGCTCGCCGTGATCGGCGGCATCGGATTCACGGTGAGCCTGCTCATCGCCGAACTCTCGCTCGGCGACATCCACGGCGGCGAGCCCGCCGAGATCGCCAAGGCCGCCGTGCTGGTGACGTCTTTGATCGCCTCCGTCATCGGGTCGGCGCTACTGTTACGGCGTGGGCGCGCCCACCGCCAACGGAACGAACCAACCGAAGGGGTCGAGTAGTGAGCGTGACGAACGCGAATCGTCCGGAGAACGGAGTCCCGTCGAGCATCTCGGGCATCCCGTTGACGAAGGTGGACGCTCCGACGCCCCGCGACGCCAGTGTGGGCGAACTGGTGCGCGATGCGGCGACACAGCTGTCCACCCTGTTCCGCGCCGAGGTCCAGCTCGCCAAGGCCGAGGTGACCGGTGAGGTCAAGAAGGGCGTGCAGGGCAGCCTGTTCTTCATCCTCGCGCTCGCCGTGCTGACCTTCAGCTCGTTCTTCTTCTTCTTCTTCCTCGCCGAACTGCTCGACATCTGGGTGGCGCGCTGGCTCGCCTTCCTCATCGTCTTCCTGATCATGGTGGTGGTGACCGCCCTGCTGGCCTTGATCGGCTATATGCGGGTGCGCAAGGTGCGCGCACCCAACAAGACCATCGACTCGCTCAAACAGACCGCGTCGATCCTCCCGAACAGCCAGGACGGACACGACTCGGCCGGCCCCCGCCACGCCGCGCCGCGTCACGCCACCCGCTGACCACCGGATCGTCAGTGCCCTTCCCCGACCCGTCCACGGTCCGATATCCCGGACCGTGGACGCATCGAGACATCCACGCCAACGGCATCCGATTCCATGCCGTCGAAGCCGGCCCGCACGACCCGGACACACCGCTCGTGGTGTTCGTGCACGGCTTCGCCGACCTGTGGTGGTCGTGGCGCCACCAGCTCACCGCCTTCGCGGAGCTCGGCTACCGGGCCGTGACCGTGGACCTGCGCGGTTACGGCGACACCGACAAGCCGCCGCGCGGGTACGACGGATGGACGCTCTCGAACGACATCGCGGGTCTGATCCGCGCGCTCGGCCACACCGAGGCGATCCTCGTCGGTCACGCCGACGGGGGCCTCGTGTGCTGGGCGACCGCGGTGCTCCATCCCACTCTCGTGCGGGCGATCGCGGTCGTCGACTCCCCGCACCCGATCTCGCTGCGCGATGCGACGCTGCGCGACCGCGCGCAACGCAAAGCCCTGCTGCCGACCTTCCTCGCCTACCAGCTGCCGTGGCGCCCCGAGCGGAAACTGGTCCGCGACGACGGCCGGGAGATCGAACGGCTGATGCGCGTGCGCTGCGGCCCCGACTGGCGGCGCACCGGCGAGTTCGCCGAGGTCGTCGACCGGCTTCGTTCAGCGATCCGCATCCCGGGCACGGCCCACCTGACCCTCGAATACCAGCGCTGGGCGTTCCGCAGTCAGTGGCGTCCCGACGGGCGCCGGTTCATGAAGGCCATGGACGTCGAGCTCACACTGCCGATCCTGCAACTCCACGGCGCACTGGATCCCTACGTCCTCGCGGCGACACTCCGCCGCTGCGTGCGGCACGCCCCCGGTCGGATCCTGAAATTCGTCGACGGGGCCGGCCACTACGCCCACCAGGAAAGGCCCGACGCGGTGACGGCGTTGCTCGCCGACTTCATCCGCACGCTCGACTGAATCCGCCCCGGGTGGGCGGCCGGACGATGCGGGCCGTCAGACGATGCAGGCGCCGGTCGCGACCGGCTGATTCCTTCCGGCCATCGCCAGCTGCCGGCTCACCTCTGCACCGGTGAGGACGAAGCCGGTATCGGTGTCGTCGACCGCCGCCCCGAAGACCATCCCGAGGACGTTGCCGGACGGATCGACCAGCGGACCACCCGAATTGCCCTGACGGATCGTGCCGCGCACCGTGTACACCTCACGTTCGACGGTGCCGCCGCGGTAGATGTCGGGGCCCTGCAGATCGAGTGTCTCGCGGATCCGCGCCGCACTCGCCGTGTACGGCCCGCCACCCGGATAGCCGAGCACGATCGCGTCGTCACCCGACTCCGCGGCCTCCGACTCGAAACGGAGCGGCTGCGCGGTCAGTCCCGGCACCGCGAGGATCGCGACATCCACTTCCGGGTCGAACAGCACGACCGTCGCGTCGAGCGGTCCGCTCTCCGTATCGACGGTCACCGCCGCGGTTCCTGCGACGACGTGCGCGTTCGTCATCACCCGTTCGGGTGCCACGACGAAGCCGGATCCCTCGAGCGCCTTCTGGCAGCTGGGCGCGACACCGTTGATACGCAGCACACTCGTCTGCAGCCGGGCCGGCACCGATCCTTCGAGCAGAGTGCCGTCGGGTACTTCCACCTCGGCGATCGGGGTGCGCCCGAACGGTCCGATCACCTCGGGCAGGCCCGATGTGTCGAGCAGCGCCGAGAACTCGTTGGGGATGGCACGCATCCAGTCGGGCGCGACATCGTCGACCGTCCCGAGCACATCGGAACCCCGGACGGCCGCGGAGACAGCGGGCTGGGTCGCGGCGGTCAGAGGGATGGCGAGCAGCCACGCGGCGACGAGCACCGCGACCGACTGCAGACCGGCGCCGACGACACTGTCCACCGCCCGCGCACCCGGACTGTGGATGCCGCTGCGCGCGGCACGGCCGAGCACCATGCCGGCCACCTCGCCGATCACGACCAGCACCACGATCAGGGCGATCCCGGCCAGGATGCGCATGCGGGCATCGTCGATGTGCACGAGCACGTGCGGGGCGATGAGGATGCCCGCGACCGCACCGAGCAGCACGCCCAGGAAGGCCAGAGCCGAGGCGACGGCTCCCTGCCGGAGCCCGGAGGACGCGGCGATCAGGACGATCACCACGATGATCAGATCGATCCAGCCCGATCCGGTCATGATTCGACCACCCCCGTCTCCACTTCGGTGAGCACGACGTCCAGATCACGGACATCGTCGTGATCCCACTCGATCTCCCAACCCGACACCGCGAACAGACCCGCGAGCACGCCCGCGGTGAAACCCCAGACCAGCATCCCGTCCACCTGGAAGGCCGGACCCTGATAACCCAGCCGGTGCCGGACCTGGAACCGGTTGTCGGGGTCGAGCAGTTCGTGCAGCGACACCCGGACCACGCGGGTGGCCTCCCGCGGGTCGACCACACCGACGGGACTCGGAGTCTCCCAGTAGGCGACCACAGGTGTCACCTCGAAGCCGGAGGGTGGGATGAACAGTTCGGGAAGCACCGCGAGCGGCCGGATGCCG
Organism: Rhodococcus sp. As11; assembly: GCF_048957735.1. Classification (NCBI taxonomy): domain Bacteria; kingdom Bacillati; phylum Actinomycetota; class Actinomycetes; order Mycobacteriales; family Nocardiaceae; genus Rhodococcus; species Rhodococcus sp. As11. The sequence continues at coordinate 132,485 of NZ_JARDJE010000015.1, read as the reverse complement.
GACGGGTCCAGGCCTGTTTCCTCCTGTGCCTCCCGCAACGCGGTGTGGATGGCTCCGTAGTCCTCCGGGTCGGCAGCGCCCCCGGGAAAGGCCACCTGTCCGCTGTGCTGCCGCAGCGTCGCGGCCCGCTGGGTGAGCAGGACGTCGGCGTCGGTGGGCAGTCCGCCGCGGGCGATGGGGTCGGTCGCCGGCGACCCGCCGAACAACACCAGGACCGAGGCCTGCCGCACCCGCGCGTCACGGGGTGCGCGACGGTTCAGGATCGGGTTGAGACCGTGGGGGTCGGCCGGGGACACCGAGGCGACACGCCGGAGCCATTCGGGGATCATGCGGCCACCCCCAGATGCTCCTCGACGAGCGAGGCGACCTCGTCGGCGGACCGGAACGGGATCGGCAGCACCGCGGCGACCGATCCGTCCGCGCGGAGCAGCACCGTCACGGGAAGGACCGCAGGCGCGCCGACGGCGGCCTGGACCCGTCCGGATCCGTCCTGGACACCCGGCAACCGCACGGCGTAGTCGGCGAGTTTGGAGAGCGCGTTCGACTCGTTGGGATCGGTGTGGACTGTGACGACCGTGACCGCGTCGCCCACGCGGGCGGCGTACTCCTCGAGCACGGGAAGTTCCTCGGCGCAGGGGCCGCACCACCAGGCCCACAGGTTCACCACGGCAGGCCTGCCGGCCAGGGCGGCCGCGAGGTCCACGGAGGATCCGTCACCGACACATTCGAAGACCAGTCCGGCGAGCGGACCGGCGGCAGGCCCGGGCACGCCCGGTTGCGGACACGACTCCAGTGCGGCGGCCTCCCGCAACGGTGCGAGGGCCTGCGCGTCGTCCTGGGGACGCCGGTCCACGGACGCGGCGGACGGCGTGGCCGGTCCGGATCCGGCGGCGGACGGAGTGTCGCCGCGGTCGCGCGGCCAGATCGCCACGATCAACGCGATGACGACGACGAGGGCTGCCAGGCTCCAACGGCCTGCTGTGGAAGGACGCACTCCGTCACCGCCCGGCCAGCTCGAGCAGGTGCTCGGTCTCCGGTCCCTTCACCAGCGCGGCCGCGGTCTGCGGATCGGTGGGCCCGGTCCCGTAGGACGGGCAGTCCTTCGCGAGCACACACACCCCGCACGCGGGCTTGCGGGCATGGCACACCCGCCGGCCGTGGAAGATCACCCGATGGGACAGCAGCGTCCACTCCTTGCGTTCGATGAGTGCACCCACCGCATGCTCGATCTTGACGGGATCGGTCTCCTCGGTCCATTCCCAGCGGCGCACGAGCCGCTGGAAGTGGGTGTCGACGGTGATACCCGGCACATCGAAGGCGTTGCCGAGGATGACGTTGGCGGTCTTGCGGCCGATGCCGGGCAGCGCGACGAGATCCTTCAGGCGGGCGGGCACCTCGCCGTCGTGACGTTCGAGCAACGCCTGCCCCAGTCCGATCAGGGAGTTGGCCTTGTTGCGGTAGAAGCCGGTCGAGCGGATGTACTCCTCGAGCTCGGTGCGGTCGGCTTCCGCGTAGGCGCGGGCGTCCGGATACCGGGCGAACAGAGCCGGAGTCACCTGGTTGACCCGCACATCCGTGCACTGCGCCGACAGGATCGTTGCGACGGCGAGTTCGAGCGGAGTCGTGAAGTCCAGCTCGCAGTAGACGTGCGGAAATGCCTCGGCGAGGCGCCGGTTCATCCGTCGTGCGCGACGGACGAGGGCGAGGCGCGACTCCGGTCCGCGAGCCTTTCCGTTCACTCGGCGCGGGGCCGTCTCGGGGCTCTCGGACTGGGTGGCATGCACCTGATCCACTCTACGTAAACACTCCCCCCCAGGATTCGGCCCCGTGTCTCTTCCGAGATCTTTCCGGTGTTTACTTCCGGGTATGCAAGCTCTTGCTGTCGTCCTCTTCCCGGTGCTGCTCATGTTGTTCGCACTGTCCATGGAACGTGTCGAAGCGCGCTTGAGTCGGTTGTCCGTCCGTGAGCAGGAAGTGGAGGAGTTCCTCGACAAAGCGGACCACGCCGATGTCGCGGCACTTGCCCGGGAAGGTTTCCCCGGGGCCCTGGCCCGCTTCCAGCGTCGCCGCCGCCGCGGACCGAGCGTCGACGGATCGGATGATTCGGACGGCCATCTCCGCACCCGCCGCGCCAGCTGATCGACTACCTGCCGGTAGCCTCGAGGTACCGATGATCGGGTTCGTCGACCGTTTCCGTGGTATCGGTCACTCGTCCGTGCAGCGCGCACGATAGACTGGGCGCTCGTACGCCTGACAGGTGACCTGCCCGGGAAGTCCGTCGACGTGCAGACCCGGCAGTAGATGACGAATCATTCCCAAAAGGAGCGCACGTGGACGAGGTCCTGGCCAGAGCAGGCATCTTCCAAGGAGTCGAGCCCTCGGCGGTTGCGGCGCTGATCAAAGAGCTTCAGCCTGTAGATTTCCCGCGCGGCCATGTCATCTTCAACGAGGGTGAACCCGGCGACCGGCTGTACATCATCGTCTCCGGCAAGGTGAAGCTCGGGCGTCGTTCGCCCGACGGTCGCGAGAACCTCCTGACGATCATGGGCCCGTCCGACATGTTCGGCGAGCTGTCGATCTTCGACCCGGGTCCGCGCACCTCCACCGCCACCACCGTCACCGAGGTGCGTGCTGTGAGCATGGACCGCGAGGCGCTCAAGGCGTGGATCGACCAGCGCCCCGAGATCGCCGAGCAGCTCCTCCGGGTGCTCGCCCGACGTCTGCGTCGCACCAACAACAGCCTCGCCGACCTGATCTTCACCGACGTGCCCGGTCGAGTCGCCAAGGCGCTGCTGCAGCTCGCACAGCGCTTCGGCACCCAGGAGGCCGGCGCCCTGCGTGTCACGCACGACCTGACGCAGGAAGAGATCGCACAGCTCGTCGGCGCGTCCCGCGAGACCGTGAACAAGGCCCTGGCCGACTTCGCGCACCGCGGCTGGCTGCGCCTCGAAGGCAAGAGCGTGCTGATCTCCGACTCGGAGCGTCTGGCGCGACGCGCTCGCTGACCCACGGATCACCGAAAGGCCGGGCCGCTCGCTGCGTCCCGGCCTTTCGTGTGTCCTGTCTCAGCCGTGGCTGCGCAGGTAGTCCAGCTGCACGTTGACCGACTTCTCCGCCGCGCCCCACAGCGACGGGTCGACATCGGCGTAGACGTGCTCGACGACCTGCCGCGCCGAGGCGTCGGTGCCGAGGGTGCGCAGCGCACCTCGCACCTGTTCCAGCCGCCCCTCCCGGTGCGTGAGGTACTCCCGCGCGATCGTCTCGAGGTCGGGCAGCTCGGGACCGTGCCCCGGCAGCACGGTGTAGCCGCCGCCCAGACCGATGAGCGACCTCAGCGAGCTCAGATAGTCGCCGAGGTCGCCGTCCGAATCGTCGAGCACGGTCGTGCCGCGTCCCAGGATGGTGTCGGCGGTGAGCACACTCCGGTCGTCCTCGATCACGAACGACAGCGAGTCGGCGGTGTGCCCCGGCGTCGCGACCACCCGGATGCGCAGTCCCGCCGCCTCGACGACGTCGCCGCCGGACAACTGCTGCCCACCGCCGTGGCGGTGTTCCGGCAGGACCGCGTGCACCGGGCAGTCCGCGAGCTGCGAGAAACGCTCGGCACCCTCGGTGTGGTCGAAGTGGCGGTGACTGATGAGTGTCGCCGCCACCGGTACCCGCGCGATCCGCTCGAGATGTCCTTCGTCGAGGGGACCCGGATCGACCACGACACACTCGTCGCTGCCGGGAGCCCGGAGGATCCAGGTGTTCGTTCCCTCGAGAGACATGATCGAGGGATTCTCGGCCAGGATCACCGCGGCGTTCTCGGTGACCTGCCGCAGCTGCGCGTAGGCGGGGTGGACCAGCGCCATCACTTGTGCCTCTCGTGTCGAGTCCGTCGGAAGCCGCCCTCGCCGCCTGCCCGCCGATGCCGCAGCCGGAGGAGGTGGCGTCAGCGTACTTCCACCATCAGCTCGACCTCGACGGGAGCGCCGAGGGGCAGCTCCGCGACACCGACCGCCGAGCGGGCATGCGCCCCGACCTCGCCGAAGATCTCGCCGAGGATCTCGGACGCGCCGTTGATGACGCCGGGTTGCCCGGTGAAGCCCTCCGCGGACGCGACGAAGCCGACGACCTTCACGATGCTCGCGATGTTGTCGAGCCCGACGAGACCGTCGACGGCGGCGAGCGCGTTGAGCGCGGCGGTCCGGGCCGCGATCTTCGCCTCCTCCGCCGACACCTCCGCGCCCACCTTGCCGGTGTGCGTCAGCTTCCCGTCGACCAGCGGCAACTGACCGGAGGTGTAGACGACGTCGCCGTTGCGGACGGCGGGCACGTAGGCCGCCACCGGCGCGGCGACCGGCGGCAGGGTGATGCCGAGTTCGGTCAGGCGTTCGCTCCAGGTGTGGTGCGCCACGGATCAGCCCTTCGGACGCTTGAGGTAGGCGACGTGCTGTTCACCGGTGGGTCCGGGCAGAACGGTGACGAGCTCCCATCCGTCGGCGCCCCACTGGTCGAGGATCTGCTTGGTCGCGTGCGTGAGCAGCGGCACGGTTGCGTATTCCCATGTGGTGGTTTCACTCATGTCCTGACCCTATCCGGCACCGTTCACCGTCCACGACTTATAGGCTCGTGATCGTGGCATCTCCGACATCACATTCCGGCGAGTGGCCGACAGGCGCCGCCCAGGCGCGACTGCACTTCGTGTCCGGCAAGGGCGGCACCGGCAAGTCCACCGTGGCCGCTGCGCTCGCGCTGGCGCTCGCCGCCGGGGGGCGCAAGGTCCTGCTCGTCGAGACGGAGGGACGCCAGGGCATCGCCCAGTTGTTCGACGTACCGCCGCTCCCGCCGGTCGAGACGAAGATCGCCACCGCGCCGGGTGGCGGAGAGGTGTCGGCTCTCGCGATCGACATCGAGGCGGCCTTCCTCGAATACCTCGACATGTTCTACAACCTCGGATTCGCAGGTCGCGCGATGCGCCGGATGGGGGCGATCGAGTTCGTGACCACGCTCGCGCCGGGTCTGCGCGATGTGATCCTCACCGGCAAGATCAAGGAGACCGTGGTGCGGACCGACGCGTCGGGCACACCCGTCTACGACGCGGTGGTGGTCGATTCCCCGCCCACCGGCCGCATCGGCAGTTTCCTCGACGTCACCAAGGCCATGGCCGATCTCGCGAAGTCCGGTCCGATCCGGTCGCAGAGCGAGGGCGTGGTCCGGCTGCTGCACTCCGACCAGACCGTCGTCCATCTGGTGACCCTGCTCGAGGCACTGCCGGTGCAGGAGACGGCCGACGCGGTGGACGAACTCGAGGCCGCCGATCTCCGGATGGGAACGGTGATCGTCAACCGCACCGCCCCCGAACACCTGCCCGAGGAACTCGTCGACGACGTCGCCGCCGGACGCATCGAGGGCCCCGCGATCCGGTCGACCCTCGAACGGGTGTCCATCAAGCTCTCCGACGACGATTTCGCCGGCCTGCTGACCCAGACCATCGAGCACGCCGCGGTACTCCAGGCGCAACAGGTGAGCGCCGCTCAACTCGACGAAGTGAAGGTGGCACGCATGTCCCTACCGGCCCTCGCCGACGGTGTCGATCTCGGTGGCCTCTACGAACTCGCCGACGTCCTCGCCGAGCAGGGTGTCCGATGAGCGCACCGATCCGGAAGGCCCTCGACGTCGGCCGCATCCTGGACGACCGCTCGTCCCGGGTGATCGTGTGCTGCGGGTCGGGGGGTGTCGGCAAGACGACCACCGCTGCGGCACTCGCGCTGCGGGCCGCCGAACGGGGCCGCAGCGTCGTGGTGCTCACGATCGACCCGGCGCGGCGACTGGCACAGGCTCTCGGGGTCGCGTCGCTCGACAATTCACCGCAGAAGGTGGAGCTCGGGCCGGAAGCGAAGGGCGAGCTGCACGCGATGATGCTCAACATGCGTCGCACCTTCGACGACATGGTGCTCGAGCACTCGACACCGGAGAAGGCCCAGCAGATCCTCGACAACCCCTTCTACCAGACCGTGGCATCGTCGTTCTCCGGCACGCAGGAGTACATGGCGATGGAGAAGCTCGGTCAGCTCTCGCAGAGCGACGAGTGGGACCTCATCATCGTCGACACTCCGCCGTCCCGTAACGCGCTCGACTTCCTCGACGCTCCCCAGCGGCTCGGCGCGTTCCTCGACGGCCGGATGATCCGGCTCTTCACGGCTCCCGGGCGAGGCTTCGGCCGCTTGGTGACGGGTGCGATGGGGCTCGCGCTCAAGGCGGTCTCGACGATCGTCGGGAGCCAGATGCTGTCGGACGCGTCGGCCTTCGTGCAGTCGCTGGACTCGATGTTCGGTGGGTTCCGGGAACGCGCCAACCGCACCTACCGTTTGCTCCAGCAGCCGGGAACACACTTCATGGTGGTCGCGGCGCCCGAACCCGACGCTCTGCGCGAGGCGTCTTTCTTCGTGGAGCGACTCTCGGGCGACCGCATGCCGCTGTCGGGCCTGGTGCTCAACCGCACCCATCCGACACTGTCGGCACTTCCGTCCGATCACGCGCTCACCGCGGCGGATCAACTCGCCGAGGAGGAGGGGGTGGACGCGCACGCCGCGGAGGCCGTTCTCCGCATCCACGCTCATCGGGCCGTGATCGCCAAGCGGGAACTGCGGTTGCTACGCAACTTCACCGCGGCGCATCCCACCGTTCCCGTCGTCGGGGTGCCCTCGCTGCCCTTCGAGGTCTCCGATCTCGAGGCCCTACGGGCCGTGGGCGAGCAATTGACCCGCGAGGCGTGATGTCTCGCGGGTCATGATCTCGGCGGTTCGTACCGGGAGGTGGTGACTAGACCGCGCTCTGGTGCTGCCGCTGCGCCTGGAAGAAATCGGCCCAGGACTCGACCTCGGGGTGCTGCTTGAGGAGTGCACGACGCTGCCGTTCCGTCATGCCTCCCCACACACCGAACTCGACACGGTTGTCGAGGGCGTCCGCCCCGCACTCGAGCATCACCGGGCAGTGCCGGCAGATCACCGCGGCCTTGCGCTGCGCTGCGCCACGCACGAACAGTTCATCGGGATCGACTTCGCGGCAGCGAGCCTTGGAGACCCAAGCGATGCGCGCTTCGGCCTGATCGACGTCGAGTCGGGTCGTCGGGGTGGTCATGTGCATTCAGTTGCCCCTTTACATTCCGAACGCCGGTTCGCGGAGTTCGAGGTCTGCGCCGCCCGTGTGCCGCGACGGCGCGAAACCTGCCCGTCAAGGTGTTATCTGCGTCACACTGATGTCTCAATCTAGGTAAACTGATGCCCACGCGCAAGGCGAACGAAACCTTTTCTGGTACGTACGTACATAGTTGCACGTCGGAGGCGTTTTCGCCGGGTCTGTCGAGCCACGCCCGCTCCCTCGGAACCGCCGCCCGGTCCCCCGCCACGTACTGTGTAGGCGTGTCGATCCGAAGAACGGTGGCGAAGCTCGCCGGTTGCACGGCCCTCGGCGGCGTTCTCGTAGCAGGGATGCTCTTCCCGGCAGCGGGTGGATTCGGGTACCTCTCGAACCGCGCCGCGGACACCGTCGACAACAGTTCCGCAGAGCTCGTCGAAGGTGTCGTCCCTGCCGTGACGACCATGGTCGACAAGGCGGGTGAGCCCATCGCGTGGCTCTACGACCAACGCCGATTCGAGGTGCCGAGCGAGCAGATCTCCAACGAGATGAAGCTCGCGATCGTCTCGATCGAGGACAAGCGGTTCCCCGAGCACCAGGGCGTCGACTGGCAGGGCACCATCCGCGCATTCCTCACCAACACGACGAGCGGTCAGGTCGAGCAGGGCGCTTCCACGATCGACCAGCAGTACGTCAAGAACTACCTCCTGCACGTGATCGCGAAGACCGACGCCGAACGCCGCGCGGCGATCGAGACGACCCCGGCCCGCAAGATCCGTGAGATCCGCATGGCGTTGACGCTCGACGATCAGCTCACCAAGGACGAAATCCTCACCCGCTATCTGAACCTCGTCCCCTTCGGCAACGGATCGTTCGGCATCCAGGACGCCGCCCGGACCTACTTCGGCATCGACGCGAAGGACCTGAACATCCCGCAGGCCGCGATGCTCGCGGGCATGGTGCAGTCCAGCTCGGCGCTGAACCCGTACACGAATCCCGACGGCGTGCTCGCCCGGCGCAACATCGTGCTCGACACCATGATCGACAACATCCCGGAGCGCGCCGACGAGATCCGCGCCGCGAAAGAACTGCCGCTCGGCGTGCTGCCCGAACCGAACACGCTCCCGCGCGGCTGCATCGCGGCCGACGACCGCGGCTACTTCTGCGAGTACGCGCTGCAGTACCTCGAGAACTCCGGCCTGTCCCGTGAGCAGATCGACCGGGGCGGATATCTCATCCGCACGACCCTCGATCCCGAGGTCCAGGACTCCGTCAAGGCATCGCTCGACCGGTTCACCAGCCCCACCGTCGACGATGTGGCCTCCGTGATGAACGTGATCGAACCGGGACAGGATTCGCACAAGGTCCTTGCCATGGGGTCGAGCCGCAAGTTCGGGCTCGACGCCGAGGCCAAGGAGACGGTCCAGCCGCAGCCCTACTCGCTGGCGGGTCACGGCGCCGGGTCGATCTTCAAGATCTTCACCGTCGCGGCCGCTATGGAACAGGGTCTGGGCACGTCCGCCGTGCTCGACGTCCCGTCCCGCTACAACGCCCGTGGTCTGGGCGACGGCGGTGCCCGTGGCTGCCCGGCCAACTACTACTGCGTCGAGAACGCCGCGCCGTATCCGTCGCAACTGTCGGTGACCGACGCGCTGGCGCAGTCCCCGAACACGGCGTTCGTCAAGCTCATCGAGGCCACCGGCGTCGACGCGGTCGTCGACATGTCGGTGCGGCTGGGCCTGCGGTCGTACCTGCAGCCCCGCACCTCCGGTTTCGGCGACCAGTCGATGGCCGAGATGCAGAAGGACCAGCACCTCGGCTCGTACACGCTCGGCCCGACGTGGATCAACGCGCTCGAACTGTCGAACGTCGCGGCGACCCTCGCCTCGCACGGCAAGTGGTGCCCGCCCAGCCCGATCGAGGGAGTGTTCGACCGCGAGGGCAAGCCCGTCCCGATCACCCAGCAGGCCTGCGAGCAGGCCGTCGAGCCCGGACTCGCCGACACTCTCGCGACGGCGATGAGCAAGGACACCGCCGGCGGCGGCACCGCTTCGGGTGCCGCGGGTTCGGTGGGCTGGAACCTGCCGGTCGCGGCGAAGACCGGTACCACGGAGTCGCACATGTCGTCGGCGTTCCTCGGCTTCACCAACCGGTTCGCCGGGGTCGTCTACACCTACGGCGACTCCCCCACCCCGGGGCAGATCTGCTCGGGTCCGGTTCGCCCCTGCTACGACGGCAACCTCTTCGGTGGCACGGAGCCGGCTCGGACGTGGTTCTCGGCGATGCTGCCGGTCGCGAACAAGTTCGGTCCCGTCGAGCTCCCTGCCCCCGACCCGCGGTACGTCCGCGGTGCCGGTAACGCCCAGGTCCCCGACGTCACAGGCCTGTCGAAGGACCGCGCAGTGCAGCGCCTGCGCGACGCCGGTTTCTCGGTGTCGGAGGCGACGATCGCCGGTGAGGAACGCGCCGGAACCGTGACGGGCACGTCCCCGAGCGGCTCGGCGGTGCCGGGTTCGACGGTGACCTTGTTCATCAGCGACGGATCGGTCCGCGTGGCTCCCACCACCAGCGCCACCCCGGCGCGTCCGCGCGATCGCGAGGTTCCCGACACGACCCGCCCGTCGACCCGCGCGCCTGTTCCGGAACGTGAGCTGGAGCAGAGCGAGTCGAGTCCTCCCACGGACGAGGACTCCACTCCCACGACGACACCGAGTCGCCCCGACAACTGAGCCGCAGGGCGTCCACGGCCGTGCAGTTCTCGTCGCCCCTTCCTGGTGAAGGCCCGCGAGAACTGCACGGCCGTCCGGCTACAGGCGTGAACGAACGGCTGCGGACAAGCGCATGCCGTCGGCTTTTCCTGCCGCGATCTCGGTGGCGGCCTTCATCACCTGGCCCATGTTCTTCGGGCCCGGACGCGTTCCGAGTTCCTCGGCGACGCGCGCGAGTGCGGTGTCGACGACGTCGACGAGTTCGGCATCGGTCAGCGGCGTGGGCAGGTATTCGTCGATGATCCGCGCCTCGGCGTGCTCCTTGGCCGCGAGCTCGCCGCGTCCGTTCTCGGTGTAGATCTCGGCAGCCTCGCCGCGCTTCTTCGACTCCTTCGCGAGAACCTCGAGCACGTCGTCGTCGGAGAGCTCACGTGCCTCCTTGCCTGCCACCGCCTTGTTCCGGACCGCCGCCAGCAGCATCCGGAGCGTCTCGGTCCGCAGCTTGTCCTTGTCCTTCATCGCAGCCGTCAGGTCTGTCCGCAGTCTGGATTCGAGGGAGGATGTGGTGTTGCTCATGCCGGAAACGCTACGCGGGGCAAGCGAACCGCGTGCAGTGACCACACACGGCGGTACGCTGGAGAAGTGCCTGACCTGTCTGCAATTCGCCGTGTAACCCTCGGTGCTGCCGGCGCCGCCGCTCTCGGCCTCGGTTACGCCACGCTGATCGAACGGAATGCGTTCACCCTTCGCGAGGTCACGGTGCCGGTGCTCGCACCCGGCGCGTCGACACTGCGGGTGCTGCACATCAGCGACCTGCACATGACTCCCGACCAGAAGCTCAAACAGAACTGGTTGCGTGAGCTCGACAGCCTCGAGCCCGATCTCGTGGTGAACACGGGCGACAACCTCTCGCACCCGAAGGCCGTTCCGGCCGTCGTCCAGGCCCTCGGCGGGCTTCTCGCCCGCCCGGGTCTGTTCGTCTTCGGGAGCAACGACTATTTCGCTCCCGTGCTGAAGAACCCGCTCGCCTACTTCGACAAGAACCACGACCGGGTCTACGGTCCTCCGTTGCCGTGGGGCGACCTGCGCGCGGCGTTCACCGAGCGGGGCTGGCAGGACATGACACATGTGCGCCGCGACATCGAGGTGGGGGGTGTGCGCATCGCTGTCGGCGGTGTCGACGACCCGCACCTCGACCGCGACCGGTACGAGACGATTGCCGGTGCGGCCGATCCGTCGGCCGATCTGCGGCTGGGCATGACGCACTCCCCCGAGCCGCGGGTGCTCGACCGTTTCGCCGAGGACGGCTACGACCTCGTTCTCGCGGGCCATACCCACGGTGGTCAGCTGTGCCTGCCGTTCTACGGCGCGTTGGTGACCAATTGCGGAATCGACCGGTCGCGGGTGAAGGGCGCGTCGCGGTGGGGCGCTCACATGCGACTGCACGTCTCCGCGGGCATCGGCACGTCGCCGTTCGCTCCCGCGCGGTTCTTCTGTCGTCCGGAGGCCACCCTGCTGACCCTCGTTCCGGCCTCGCGCGACACCACGCAGCACACCAGTGGCGACGCGGCAGAGCGCGCAGGGTTACGTCGCTGACCAGCCGATTTAATCTTCTGCGGGCTCGTGTTGTAAGCTGACCGAGGTTCAATACGGGGTGTGGCGCAGCTTGGTAGCGCGCTTCGTTCGGGACGAAGAGGTCGTGGGTTCGAATCCCGCCACCCCGACTCGTGGAAGAACTCGTCAGGGCACTTTCTCCTCACGGAGAAGGTGCCCTGACTACGTTTGCGGGTCGGTGCGAACCCGAGACGGGGTCGCGAGGACGGAGTGGTTCCGGCTGTAGACGAAGTAGATGATCAGGCCGAGGAGCATCCACAGCACGAAACGCAGCCATGTCTCGACGGACAGATTCACCATCAGCCACACGCACGCGATCACCGCGAGAATCGGGACCAGCGGCACCAGCGGCACCCGGAACCCGCGTTCGAGATCCGGTCGTGTCCGCCGCAGCACGATCACACCGATCGACACGAGTACGAACGCGAAGAGCGTGCCGATGTTGACCATCTCCTCGAGCGTGCCCAGCGGCACGAGACCCGCGAGCAGCGCGACGACCACCGTCACGAGTACCGTCGTGCGCACCGGGGTTCCTCGACTGCCCGTGTGGGAGAGCCCGCGTGGCACGAGTCCGTCCCGCGCCATGGCGAACAACACCCTCGTCTGACCCAGCATCAGCACCATCACGACCGTCGTCAGACCCGCGAGGGCACCGATCGAGATCAGGTTCTTGGCCCAGTCCATCCCGTTGAGCGCGAACGCTGTCGCCAGCGTCGACTCGTCCCCTTCGAGGGCGGTGTAGTCGACCATGCCGGTGAGGACGAGGCTGACGGCCACGTACAGCACCGTCACGATCGCGAGCGAGCCGAGGATGCCGATCGGCACCGCCTTCTGCGGATGACGCGTTTCCTCGGCCGTGGTGGCGACGACGTCGAATCCGATGAACGCGAAGAACACCAGACTGGCTGCGGCCAGCAGCCCGTACCAGCCGAAGGTACTGCCTCCTGCGCCGGTGGCGAACGAGAACAGGGACTGATGCAGTCCGTCACCGGTGTCGCCGGCTTCCGAGGGTGGGATGAACGGCGAATAGTTCTCGGCCTTGATGTAGAAGGCGCCGAGAGCCACCACGAACAGCACCACCGCGATCTTGATCGACGTGATGACCAACGAGACCCGGGACGAGAGTTTGGTACCCGTGGCGAGCAGCACGCCGATCACGGCGACGATCAGGATCGCACCCCAGTCGACTTTCACCGGCCCGATCGTGAAGCTCGAGGACACGGTCATGACCTCGTGGAGGTAGAGCGACCACCCCTTCGCGACCACCGCCGCCGCGAGGGCGAATTCGAGGATGAGGTCCCATCCGATGATCCACGCGACGAATTCCCCGAAGGTCGCGAACGAGTAGGTGTAGGCGCTGCCGGCGACAGGCACGGTCGAGGCGAATTCGGCATAGCAGAGGGCGGCGAGAGCGCACGCGATCGCCGCGAAGACGAAGGCCAGTGACACCGACGGGCCGGCGACGTTGCCCGCGGTCCGGGCGGTGAGCGTGAAGATGCCGGCGCCGATGACGACTGCGACTCCGAACACGATGAGGTCCCAGGCGGTCAGATCCTTGCGCAGCCTCGAATCGGGTTCGTCGGTGTCGCGGATGGATTGCTCCACCGACTTGGCGCGAAGCAGTCCGGTCCTGGGGGGCCTACCGATCCGAGTCATCGCGATCCTCTCCCGGAAGGAACCCACCGCTTCGGGCACGAACCGAAGTGGCCGGCCGCCCTGTCGCAGGGTGTATGAGCAGAATATGCCGCTCGCTCCCGGATCGATGCCTCTCCACGGGAAAAACGGACGTCGCACCCTCGTAAAAGTTCTTCGAGTTTGTTTCAGAGGTAAAAACAGACTTGCCTCACTTAGACTGAAACGCGCCAGTGCACCCGCGAGACGTCCCGGCTCCGGTCGGGGGGAACGGAAATCGGCGGATGACGCGACGACACAGGGCCTCCCGGGAGAACACGCCGGAGAACTCCGGTGGTTCCACGCTGACGACCAGGCGCCGCTCCCGACGACGGTGGCTCGCCGTCCTCCTGCTCACCGTGTGTGCCTTCGTCGCCGCGGGCGTGCCCGTCTACGTGGCCCCGCAGATCGAAATCGAGAACCTGAGTCCGTACCGCCGAGCGGATGCGATCTTCGTCCTCGGCGGAGCGATATACGAGCGCTACCCCTATGCGCTCGAACTCGCGCTCGACGGCTTCGCGCCCCAGGTCGTCGTGTCGAATCCCAATGGAGCGAAAGATGTCTGGCTGACGGACCTCTGCAACCACCCGCGCTACGAATTTTCCGTCACGTGCTTCGAACCGGACCCACCCACCACGCGCGGTGAGGCGATGGAACTGAGCCGTCTCGCCCAGCAGCACGACTGGAAGAGCGTCATCGTCGTGACGTTCGTGCCACACGTCTCCCGGGCGCGTTTCATCCTCGAGCGCTGCTTCGACGGCGAACTCATCATGGCCGCCAGCCCCGGCGACATCGCCGTGTCGTACTGGGCGTGGGCGTACGCCTATCAGACCGCGGGTTACCTGCGGGCCTTCTCGCACACGGGGTGCTGAACGAATCTTCGGTGACGTGCATCCGGTTCCGAACGAGCTCCTCCGGTACACCGTGAAACATCGGAGCCGTTCCTTCCGATGTCTCCGTAGCACTCGATATCGCGCGCACGACCGACACTGGAACGAAGGTGCTCCTGATGGATTTCCCGGTTCTCGTCAAGGGGCAGAACATGCCGCTTCCTACAGATGTCTCGCAAGTCGACATCGTCTTGGGCTGGACGGAAGCGGACACAGAGGTCGATGCCTCGGCGTTGCTCCTCGCGGGTTCGGGCAAGGTCAGGTCGGACTCGGATTTCGTCTTCTACAACCAGCCGGAATCGGCCGACGGGTCCGTCCGCTTTCTCGGGAACGGCGCGACGGAGGAAGGCGCGCAGGCTCGCATCAGCATCGATCTCGCGACAGTGCCCGACGACGTACACACGATCGCGCTGGCAGGCAGCCTCTACGACGGCACGTTCGGCGACCTCGGCAAGCTCACTCTGCGGGTCGTGGATCCGACCGGGCGTCCCGTGGCCGAGTACGTCACTGCGGATGCGGACACCGAGTCCGCATTCGTGTTCGGCGAAGTCTACCGCCGGGACGGCGCCTGGAAGGTCCGTGCGGTCGGACAGGGATGGGCGTCCGGTCTGGCAGGACTCGCACAGGACTACGGCGTGGAGGTGGATGACGGCGGCGAGGTTCAGGAACCGTCCCCGGTCGATCCCTCCCCTACCGACGCGGAGAATCCGGTTTCTGCGCAGATTCCCGAGCCCGCCCCTGTCGCGACGACCGCCCCTACCGCGCGGCAGAAATCCGGCGTTCGCACGACCAAGCGAGTTGCCCGGAAGCCGAAGCCGATCACCTTCTCCCAGGCCGAGCAGGAGAGCTGGCAACCCGCCCGTCTCTTCTCCGTGGCCGGAATCGGCGCGGGAGACGAGCAGGAGCGTCGAGCGACTTCCGCGCTCGTCGCCACCATGCAGGCAGTTCCCCCGTTCGCGCGTGCCGTGTGCCTTCGTCTCGGCGCGCCCGCCGGCGCTTTCGAGGGTTACCTGGAGGTGCCTTACGAGCGAGGCGAATCGCGGGTGGTGCCCGATGCGGTACTCAAGGTCGCACGCGGAAGCCGCCGGTGGACGGGCCTGGTCGAGGTGAAGACGGGCAACGGCAAACTCAAGCGCGAACAGCTCGAGAACTATCTCGATGTCGCGCGCCGCAAGAAGTACGACGTCGTCGTCAGCATTTCCAACGACATTCCCGCCGCTGCGGGGGAACTCCCCGTCGCCGTGGACCGGCGCAAACTCACCAAGGTCACGCTTCGGCACCTCGCATGGGCAGAAATCGCTCACGAAGCACGCATGGTGTTGTCCCATGGAGAGTTGGAGAGCGATCTCCAGGACTGGATCCTGCGTGAGTTCCTCCGCTACATCGATCACCCCCGCAGTGGGGTTTCGGAATTCGTCGATATGGGACGGCACTGGGTCGCTGTTCGCGACGCGGTCACTGCCGGCACGCTTCGCGCCAGTGATTCCAAAGCGCTCACGGTTGCGAGCACCTGGGTCGCGTTGGCCCGTCACCTGGCGCTCCGGTTCACCGCAGAACTCGGCGTCCCGGTGACGCATGTTCTGCCGCGTCGTTTCACGACCGATCCGGACGCACGGAACGCCTCTATCGCGGACCGGCTCGCGACCGACGGGGTTTTCGAAGCGGTGTTACGAATCCCGGATACCGCAGGCGATCTCGTGGTCTCGGCGGATCTGCGCACCAACAAGGTCCGCTGTCGCACAACCGTCGATGCGCCCGATGAGGGGACTTCACGCAAGAGAGTGTCGTGGTTGGTCAAGCAACTGAAGACCGCACCCGGAAACGTGCAGCTCGAAGCTGCGTTCTCGGTACGCGGTAACGAAGCGTGCGAACATCTCGACACCGTGCGCGCGGATCCACGAGTGCTTACCGAGGGACGTGCAGGCGACATCGTGTCCTTCACCCTCGAGCAGACGTTCCCGCTGGGCAGTCGCCGCTCGTCCGGAACGGCGACGGGATTCATCACGAGCGTGACCGCTTCGGCCGACGTCTTCTACGGCGAGGTCGTTCAGCCGCTACGGGTATGGGTTCCCGCCGCTCCACAGCAGACGGAGCATTCAGCGCCGCTACGGACGGAGTCCGACGAGGATTGATTCAGTTCTCGGCCGTCGATCAGGGCAGCAAGCGGTCGAGGAACCGGTTGCTGAACACTCGATGCGGGTCGTGCCGTTCGAAGGCCGCGAGCGCGGCGTCCCAGCCCTGCCCGGACGGCAACCCGGTGCGGTACATGGCCGGCACCGTGCTCCCGAGGAAACCGGGATCGCGGTAGCCGCCTTGTTCGTCGAAAGCCCACCCCTTCGACCATTCCGACCGGAACGTCGCGTAGTCGCCCGAGTAGTGGGCGGCCATCCACTGTTCCATCTCCCGGAAGAAGGCCGGCATTCCGACGGTTCCGGGGATGGAGACCACGTTGAGCCAGATCGCGGTGTCCCAGTCGGGCCGGTCGGGACGAGGGCGCACCGGCGACAGGTCGGGCACTCCGGCGGCGTCGACGAGCACTTCGTCGACGTCGTCGATCTTGCACAGCCGCACCTCGAAGGGCATGTTGACGGGGTACTGCCCCTGCGAGGCGTAGTGCGTCATCCGTTCGTGCAGCCACGTCGTGAATTCGTTGATGACGCGGGCGATGTTGTCGCGCCGGGTCACGACGACGCCCCCGCCCGCGACGACCCGCAGGGTCGTCGCGCGGAGGTAGAACAGCAGGTCCTTGGACCATCCCCACAGGTCGCTCGTGCCGGTCGCGGCGAGCCCCGCCGCCACCGCACCGAACTGTGATGCGCCGAAGGCCGGTGTGACGCCCTGGGCGCCGCGCACGACCTGCCCCAGCAGGTCGGTGAGCTCTTCGGGGAGGCTGTCGGAGAAGAAGTAGTTGTACGGGCCCCGCACCTCGCGGGAGGCGGCGGGCTTCTCCGGCGACATCGACCAGATCTTGAGCCACGGCGTCTCGGTGAAGGGGAACCAGATCGCCTCGACCCGCCCGTGTTCCTCGACGTAGCGCTCGAAGGTGCGTCCCGGCGAGCCGGGCGGCGCGAACAGTTCGCGCCACGGGATGTCGGTGAAGCTCTGGCAGCGCACCCGGTAGTTCGCCCCGGCCTGCAGGGTCACCGAGGTGACGAAGGTGCGTCCGAGATGGGCGAGCAGTGGTCCGATCTCCGGTTCGGCACGCCGGAATTCGCGCAGTTCGTAGGCACCGGCCGACGGGTTCCACACCACGGCGGTCAGGGCCAGGACGAGATTGGAGAGGGATCCGAACGACTGGCCCGGGATCACCGTC
Source organism: Rhodococcus sp. As11 (assembly GCF_048957735.1). NCBI lineage: Bacteria > Bacillati > Actinomycetota > Actinomycetes > Mycobacteriales > Nocardiaceae > Rhodococcus > Rhodococcus sp. As11. The sequence goes on along the minus strand of NZ_JARDJE010000015.1, from coordinate 115,167 downwards.
TCCCCCGCTGCGGGATAGGTGGCGCCGTGGGCTCCGATCGACAGTGCGCCCGCGATGGAGATGTCGCCGATGGCGGGCGAATTGGCCCAGCCCAGTCCGTGCGCTTCGAGCGCGGTGAGGATCGCTTCGATGCTCGCCCCGCCGCCTGCCGTCACGCGCGGAGGTGCGGCGGCGGAGTCGACGACGACCTGATTCAGTTGCGACATGGTGTCGACCAGCACGACGTTGCCGATGTCCTGGCCGGCTTCGAGGGTGAGCGGGCTCCAACTGTGCATCGATCCACGAGGGCGGATGCGGAAGCCGTGGACGTGTGCCCAGTTGGCGAGGCGGACGACGTCGTCGGCGGTGCGCGCGGTCGCGGTCCACACCGCGTCGAACCGGATGGTCTTCGCCCAGTTGACGAACTGTTGCTGCGAGAGCGGGATGTCGGCCGGGAAATCCGGTGGCGCCGGGATGGTCGCGGCCGGGTCGCCGAGTGGCACCGCACCTGCGAGAGTCCATCCCGTGCCTGCGAGGACAGCGGCTCCGGCGGCCGCTCCGAGAAGACCGCGACGGCTGAGTGTGGGGCCTGAGGCTCGATCGCTCACGGGGCAGGTTCCGTTCTGTTCTGCGGGCACGGACTCCGCAAAAATAGAACAAGTTCTCTTTTCGTTCCAGTACTGCTACCGGTTTGCGCCGCCCTCGCTCCAGAACGACAGTCCCGACGCCTCCAGCGTGCCGAGGATGTGTTCGGGAGCGCCGTCGACCGACCAGATCCCCATCGCGACCGCCGCCACGGTCAGAGCGGGACCGAGGATGCCGAGCTCGAACGGGCCGCCCGCACGGATGGACAAGACCGAGGGCAGCTTGATCTCCCACCAGCGCGACCCGCGCCACGGCACGAACGGCGCGAGGAAGGGGATGCCTTCCTTGGTGATGGCATCCCCGAGACAGTGCGTGGCGCACCCGAGGGCCACCGCCACACCCAGGCCCGTCGATGCGACCTCCTGAGGGAACCACGTCCACGACAGGATCGACAGCACCGCAGCGCTCAGGGTGACGATCACCCACCCGCGCTTGTTGGCCCACGACCCGAACAGTCCCCGCAGAGCGAGACCGAGGGTGACGAACAGGACCCCGATGATCGCTTCCCTGCCGAAGCTCGCGACGAGTGCCGAGACTCCGGCGCCGAGCAGCGCCGCGAACAGTGCGGTGTGCGTCATGGTGCGGTGCCCGCCACGTCGCTTCCGGTCGCGGCTTCCCTTGGTGAGCGAGTAGTAACCGAGCGAGACCGCGTCGACGCCCTTGGCGCAGATCTGGCTCACAGGCCCGAACGACCTCGCGACCGTCGACTGTGCCGTGTCGAGATCCGGCAGCAGGGCCGCCCCCGAGCACACCGCCGCGAAGGCGAAAGTCTCCGCGGTGGACGCGGGCGCACCCCAGTCGGGAGGAAGCAGATCGGCGACGACGAGCCCCACCAGCGCTCCGGAAACTGCATGGGTAGGACCCATCACCATGTCGGGCAACACCTTTCGAAGAACGGCCGCGGACCCGCCCCGACGGGGACACCGCCGGTCCGGGTCTCCAACCTAACAACCACAGCCGACACAGCTGTCACACGCATGTTCGAACGAGCGATATGGTGCCCGGATACGGACGGGGCCGCCCCCTGGAGCGGTGGACGGCCCTGTCATCCGTGCCGGATTCCTCGTCCGCGAGGAAGATGGAGTTGTACCGTCGGCGCCGCGAACGGCGCATGACCGAAGGTCCGGAGGGAGAGCGACATGGATACCACGCTGATCGTGCTGGCGCTGGCAGCGCTGATCTACTGGTGGGGGCTCCTCTGATCCCGCCGGCTCCCCCGGCGACGGATCAGGCTCCGGCGCGCACGCCCGCCTCGACCCGCTTGCCGAGTTCCTCGTCGACATTGCGCCAGTACTCGAAGATCCGCTCGTAGAGCGCCTCCGAGGTACCGCCGAGGACGTGACCGACGATGTTGTTCACGAGCCGCTCACGTGCCGCGTCGTCCATCACCTCGCGGACGAGAGTGCCCGCCTGGGCGAAGTCGTCGTCCTCGCGGTGCTGCACGTATCCCGCACGCACGGCCTCGGTTCCGAAGTCCCACAGGCCTTCGTCACCGGCCCGCCCGGGGTCGGCGTGCGGGCCGCCGAAGCTGTTCGGTGCGTAGACCGGCGTCTGCGGGTCGCCGAAGGTGTAGGCCATGCTGCCCTCCTTGCTGTAGGAGTCGACACGGGCGGCCTTCGCGGAGTTCACCGGCAGCTGTGCGTGGTTGACGCCGATGCGGTAGCGATGGGCGTCGGCGTAGGAGAACACGCGGCCGAGCAGCATCTTGTCGGGCGAGAAACCGATGCCCGGCACGATGTTCGACGGCGCGAACGCGGCCTGCTCGATCTCCGCGAAGAAGTTGCGCGGGTTGCGGTTCAGGGTCATGGTGCCGACCTTGATCAACGGGTAGTCCTTCTGCGACCACACCTTGGTCAGGTCGAACGGGTTGAACCGGTAGTTCTCCGCCTCCGCGACCGGCATGATCTGCACGTGGAGCGTCCAGCTCGGGAACTCGCCGCGCTCGATCGCCGTGTACAGGTCGGCGCGGTGGTAGTCGGGATCGGAACCGGCCAGGCGGTCGGCCTCGGCCTGGGTGAGGAACTCGATGCCCTGGTCGGTCTTGAAGTGGTATTTCACCCAGAAGCGCTCACCGGCGGCATTGATCCACTGGTAGGTGTGCGAGCCGAAGCCGTCCATGTGCCGCCAGGTGCGCGGCAGGCCGCGGTCGCCCATCAGCCAGGTGACCTGGTGCGCCGTCTCGGGACGCAGAGTCCAGAAGTCCCACTGCATCGTGTGGTCGCGCAGGCCGGAGCCGGGCAGGCGCTTCTGCGAGTGGATGAAGTCGGGGAACTTGATGGGGTCCTTGATGAAGAAGACCGGGGTGTTGTTGCCGACGAGATCGTAGTTCCCGTCCTCGGTGTAGAACTTCAGGGCGAAGCCACGCGGGTCGCGCCAGGTGTCGGGGCTGCCCTGCTCACCGGCGACGGTCGAAAAGCGGGCCAGCATCTCGGTTGTCGCACCGGGCTGGAACAGCTCGGCCTTGGTGTAGGCGGAGACGTCCTCGGTGACGACGAGCTCACCGAACGCACCGGCGCCCTTGGCGTGCACGACGCGCTCGGGTACGCGTTCGCGGTTGAAGTGCGCGAGCTTCTCGACCAGGTAGTGGTCGTGGAGCAGGATCGGGCCCTGGGTGCCGGCGGTCAGCGACTCGTCGTCGCTCGCGACGGGGATACCGACGTTGTTCGTGGTGAAACGGGTGTTCGTCATGGATGACCTCCGAATACGTGGGTTCGGGTTCTCGGGACACGAACCCGGCAGCTCGACCCGTGGCGGGCCGGGCCACCGGCGAAGTGAGCGGGAGCTAGTTCTCGCGACAGGAGGGGCACAGGCCCCAGAAGGTGACCTCCGCTTCGTCGACGACGAAGCCGTGGTCGTCGGACGGCGTCAGACAGGGCGCGGCCCCCACGACGCAGTCGATGTCGACGACCGTGCCGCATGCGCGGCACACGAGGTGGTGATGGTTGTCGCCGATGCGGGTCTCGTACCGTGCGGGCGAACCGGCCGGTTCGATCCGGCGGAGCAGCCCGTTCCCCACGCATGCCTTGAGTACGTCGTACACAGCCTGCGTCGACACCGAACCGAGTTCGTCGCGCACATGTGCGGCGATCCGGTCTGCATCCGAATGAGGATGCTCGGCAACGGTTCTCAGTACGGCAACGCGGGGAGCGGTCACCCGCAGACCCACGGAGCGCAGTTGCTCCTGGGGGTCGAAGTGATCCTCACGTCCTTGTTGCACGACCCCAAGTATGCCCCTTTTCTGGAATAAGTCAAGAAAAGGATCGATGCGGCCGCCGGTGGACCGAACACCAGGTCCATCAGCGCACGCACGACACCCGGTGACCTACACCCGGTGCACGACCCGTGACCGGCCCGTCGACATCCGCCCGGAGGTGATGACGATGCCGTGGTGGGTGCCCGGGCGCAGCCAGCGGCTCAGCGTCGGCCCCTCCGCGGCGACGGTGACCCGCGCATAGCGGAACCTGCCCCGCAGCCGGGCCGTGGCGCGTCGGACCGCACCACCGGGAATCGGCTGGGCGAAGGTCAGCCCACCCGCGATCGGCAGTTCGGGCCCCTTCGGAACGGTCGACGTGGCGACACTCCACCGCGCGCCGGTCGCGGAGAAGTCGCCGAGGACGTCTCCGTCGAACTTCGCAAGCACCTTCGGCAGCTTCCAGTGCTCGCGACCTCCGTGCACCGACGGCTCGGAATCGACGGCGATGAACGGCACCGCCATCGCCGGGATCAGGCCGCGACGCAGAACCGGACTGGCGAGCACCTCGCGGTACGGTCCGACCGGCGAGTCGAGATAATCGACCGCCATCGCGAGCGTGACGGGCAGTGTCGGCCCGGTCGGGCCGTATTCGGCGGCCTCCGGCGTGCTGCGATGCCACCACAGGGTGGCCCGCACGGCGGCCGGCCAGGGCGGCGGCGGTGAGACCGGGTACTCGGTGCGGTCGTCCCTGCTCTCAGGCACTGTCCAGAGCACGGGTGCTCTCCTTTCGCACGGGGGTGATCGGGAGCCTCAGCGCCGCCGGAGCATCGACGGGCACGGCCGGTCGCACGGGCCGGACGGGCTGCACGGGTTCGTACGCGGAACCGAGCGGCGGCCGGTTGTCCTTCTGCCCCTTGTTCGGCCACAGCGCCATCGCACGCTCGGCCTGCGCGGTGATGGTGAGCGACGGGTTCACGCCGAGGTTGGCGCTCACCGCGGACCCGTCGACGACGTGCAGCCCCTCGTGTCCGTAGACGCGCAGATACGGATCGACGGTGCCGCTACGCGGTGAATCCCCGATCGCACAGCCGCCGAGAAAATGCGCCGTCATCGGGATGTCGAACAGGTCGGCGATCGAACCACCGGCGTCACCGCCGATCTTGTCGGCGACGCGGCGAACCGCCTCGTGGCCCACCGGGATCCACTCGGGGGGCGGGGTGCCCGGCCCCGGTTTGCCGGTCAGTCCCCGGCCGACCGGTGTGCGGCGCGTCGCGAGCTCGAGCGAGTTGTCGTCGGTCTGCATGACCAGGGCGATCACCGTGCGCTCCGACCAGTTCCGCACCGACAGCGAGCGGAGGAAGGCACCGGGATTCTTCGCGGCGACACCGAAGAACCTCAGCAGTCGCGGCATACGGGTGCCACCGTCCACGAGCAGCGTCTGGAGCAGGCCGATCAGATTGCTGCCCTTGCCGTACCGCACCGGCTCGATGTGCGTGTGGTCGTCGGGATGGAAGGACGACGTGATGGCCACGCCCTGCGTGTAGTCGACGACACGATCCTGCGCGGTCGCGGCGAGCACCGCCTCGGAGTTGGTCCGCACCACGGTGCCCAGAGCAGGCGACAGGTTCGGAAGATCACCCGTCTCCCGGCTCGCGAGCAGCAGGCGAGCCGTACCGTAGGTACCGGCTGCGACCACCACCTGGTCGGCCGTGAAGACCTTGCGCTGCTTCCTGATCCCGTCTGTGCCGCGGGTGTGGACCTCGTATCCGCCGCCCGGACGGGGCACCACACGGGTCACCGTGGTGAGTGCGTGGATGTGCGCACCGGCCTTCTCGGCGAGGTAGAGATAGTTCTTGACGAGCGTGTTCTTCGCTCCCACACGGCAACCCGTCATGCAGCTGCCGCATTCGGTGCATCCCGTGCGGTCGGGGCCCGCTCCGCCGAAGAACGGGTCGGGAACCGTCTTGCCGGGCTCGTCGAAGAACACACCGACCGGAGTGGTCGTGTAGGTGTGGCCCACACCCATCTCCTCGGCGACCTGGCGCATCACTTCGTCGGTGGGAGTGGTGCCGGGGTTGGGGCGCACCCCGAGCATCCGGGCCGCCTGGTCGTAGTAGGGCGTCAGTTCCGCTTCCCAGTCGGTGATGTGACCCCACTGCGGGTCGCGGAAGAAGGGCGTCGGGGGCTTGTACAGGGTGTTGGCGTAGTTCAGCGACCCACCGCCCACACCCGCACCGGCCATGACGAGCACGTTCGGCAGCAGGTGCATACGTTGCACCCCGTAGCACCCCAGCTGGGGCGCCCACAGGTACTTGCGCAGCCGCCAGCTCGTCTCGGGCAGCTCGTCGTCCTCGAAGCGCCGTCCGGCTTCGAGAACTCCCACCGTGTAACCCTTCTCGGTGGCGCGCAGTGCTGCAACGCTGCCGCCGAATCCGGATCCGATGACGAGGACGTCGTAGTGGGTCATGCGCTCGCCCCTCCCGTCGCTCGGTGCTCGGTGTAGCTCTCCGGGTCGAACTGCTTGGTCCGCGCCCGGTACTGCCACGTGAAGGTCGGCCACATCACGGAGTTGCGGCCCTTCTCGTCGATGTACCAGCTGCTGCAGCCACCCTGGTTCCAGACCGTGTCGTCCAGTGCCGGATCGAGGTCGGCGGTGTAACGGCGCACCGCGTCGTCGCGCACCTCCACGGCTGCAATTCCCCGGCGCTCCATCGTGCGCAGCGCGTCGGAGATGTAATCGGCCTGCGATTCGAGCATGTACACGATCGAGCTGTGACCGAGGTTGGTGTTGGGTCCGTACATGAGGAACAGGTTCGGGAAGCCGGGCACGGTGATCCCGAGATAGGCCGACGGACTGCCGTCCCACGTCTCGGCGAGAGTGCGGCCGTCGCTCCCACGGATATGGTGCGCGACAGGTGGTTCCGTCGGCGTGAAACCGGTGCCGAAGATGATCGTGTCGACGGGGTATTCGGTGCCGTCGTCGTCGACGACACCGTTCTCGGTGACCGCCGCCAGACCCGAGGACACGACGTCCACATTCGGCCGGGTGATGGCGGGGAACCAGTCGTTGGACAGGAGGATCCGCTTGCAGGTGATCACGAAGTCCGGTGTCAGACGCCTGCGCAGTTCGGGATCGCGCACGCTCCTGCGCAGTACCTGCCGGGCCCGAACCTCGAACAGCGGCAGGAAGCACTTACGGGCGAAAGGCTTCGTCATTCCGACGACGTAGATCTCCTTCTGCCCGTAGACCCCTGCGCGCACGATCTTCTGGGTGACGGGGAGACGCCGGTAGAGCGTGCGGACCGCCCGCGCGATGACGTGGTCGTGCTTGGGCATCACCCAGGAGGCGGTGCGCTGGAACAGCGTGAGGTGCTCGACGCGATCGACGATGGCCGGCACGAACTGGACGGCCGAGGCTCCCGTACCGATGACGGCGACACGCTCGCCGGTGAGGTCGTGGTCGTGATCCCACTCGGCCGAATGGAACTTCTTGCCGCGGAACAAGTCCAGTCCGGGCACCTTCGGGTGGACGGGCGTGGAGAGAGTGCCGGTCGCGGCGACGAGCACGTCGGCGGTCAGATCGCCGCGGGAGGTGGAGATCCGCCACACGGCACGCTCGGCATCCCACTGCGCCTCACGCAGTTCGCATCCGAACATCGTCCGGTCGGTCACACCCTGCTCACGGGCGACGCGGCGGAGGTACGCGTAGATCTCCTCCTGGGTGCCGTGCGCTCGCGACCAGTCGGGTTCGGGCGCGAAGGAGAACGAGTACAGCGCACTCGGAACATCGCATGCGGCACCGGGATAGGTGTTCACACGCCAGGTTCCACCGACATCGTCACCGCGCTCGAGGACGAGGACGTCGGCATCGAGGTTCTCGCGCAACAGCGTTGCGGCCATACCGATACCGCCGAAGCCCGCGCCGACGACGAGCGTGTGCACGTGATCGGGAAGCAGTGCGAGACTCATTTCATCACCAGCGCCTTCCAGACCGGGAGCAGGCGCTCCCGGAATTCTCGATCGGATTCGGGGGTACGCATCAGGGCCGAGACGGCGAAGCCTCGGGCGATTTCGATGCTGAGGTCGATGTGGTCGGGCGAGACCCGGTCGCCCATGATCTGGAGGCATCCGGTGCGAAGAGCGTCGGAGACCTTGCGCTCGAGCGGGATCATGGCCTCGTGCAGGGAGGGATCGGTCCGTGCCGCGACCCACAGTTCGAGCGCCGCGGCGAAGAGCGGCCCGGAGAAGGCATCCATGAGGGCCTCGAAGCCGTGCTCCGGGTCGGGCCGCGTCTCGAGGATCTCCCGCAGTCGCTTGTCGACGAGGTGTCCGACCGCCGCGACGACGAGACTCTCCTTCGTCGGGAAGTGGTGGAGCTGGGCGCCTCGCGAGACTCCGGCACGTTTGGCGATGCCCTGGGTGCTGGTGCCCGAGTAACCGTGTTCGACGAGCGAGTCGACCGCAGCGTCGAGCAGCTTGCCTCGCGTCGCGGCTGTGCGTTCCGCCTGGGTCCGACTACCGTTCGGCGCAGTGTCCTCGATCACGCTCCGAAGCGTAATGGGAAAACAACAAACAGTCCAGACTGCTTGTAAATAACGTCCGGAGTGCAGGTCACCCGAAAAACGACGGAGCGGGCGGACCCGGAAGAGGTCCGCCCGCTCCGCCGAGAAGCTCGGAAGATCGCTAGACGAGCAGCTCCGCGATCTGGATCGTGTTCAGAGCAGCACCCTTGCGCAGATTGTCGCCCGAGACGAAGAGCGCGAGACCGCGCCCCTCCGGAACACCCGGGTCCTGGCGGATACGACCCACGAGCGAGACGTCGTCACCCGCTGCCGCGAGCGGGGTGGGCACGTCCACGAGTCGGACGCCCGGCGCGTTCGCGAGCAGTTCCTGCGCACGTTCGACCGACAGCGGCCGCTCGAACTCGGCATTGATCGACAGCGAGTGACCGGTCACGACGGGAACACGTACGCACGTGCCCGACACGAGCAGGTCGGGCAGACCGAGGATCTTGCGCGACTCGTTGCGCAGCTTCTGGTCCTCGTCCGTCTCACCGGATCCGTCGTCGACGATCGAACCCGCGAGCGGCACCACGTTGAACGCGATGGGGGCGACGTAGTTTTTCGGGGCCGGGAAGTCGACCGCGTCGCCCGCATGGACGAGCTTGTCGGCCTCGTCGGCGACGGCACGCACCTGGCCGACGAGTTCCTCGACGCCTGCCAGGCCGCTACCGGAGACGGCCTGGTAGCTCGACACGATCAGGCGCTGGAGCCCGGCCTCGTCGTGCAGCGCCTTGAGCACCGGCATCGCAGCCATGGTGGTGCAGTTCGGGTTGGCGATGATGCCCTTCGGGGGGTTCTTCACCTGCTCCGGGTTGACCTCGCTCACCACGAGCGGGACCTCGGGATCCTTGCGCCACGCCGACGAGTTGTCGACGACGATCGCACCGGCCGCCGCGAACCGCGGCGCCTGTTCCTTGGAAAGGGTGCCACCGGCCGAGAACAGCGCGATGTCGATGCCCTTCAGATCCTCGTCGGAGGTCGCGGCGACGTCCTCGACGACGATCTCCTCACCGCGGAACGGCAGCTTCTTGCCGGCCGAGCGGGCCGACGCGAAGAACCGCACCGTGTCGGCGGGGAAGTTGCGCTCCTCGAGCAGAGTGCGCATGACGATGCCGACCTGACCGGTGGCACCTACGACTGCGACGGTCGTCCCCGTCGCCCGGCTCGCGTGATCGGTGGTCATCGTTACCGCCCCGTTCCTGCGTGCACGACGGCTTCTTCGTCGCCGCCGAGCTCGAATGCCGCGTGCAGCGCGCGCACGGCGTCGTCGAGTTCGTTGTCGTCGACCAGCACGGAGATGCGGATCTCCGAGGTCGAGATCAGGTCGATGTTGATACCGGAGCCGGCGAGAGCCTCGCAGAACTTGGCCGTGACACCGGGATGGCTCTTCATACCGGCACCCACGAGGGAGACCTTACCGATGTGGTCGTCGAAGAGGACCTGGGTGAAGCCGATATCGCTCTGCTGCTTGGTGAGCAGTTCGACCGCACGCGGCCCGTCGCTCTTCGGGCAGGTGAAGGTGATGTCGGTCTTGCCGGTCTCCACCTTCGAGATGTTCTGCAGCACCATGTCGATGTTGATCTCGGCGTCGGCGACGGCACGGAACACCTTGGCGGCGTAACCGGGAGTGTCGGGGATTCCGACGACGGTGATCTTGGCTTCGCTGCGATCGTGCGCAACGCCGGTGATCAGGGCCTCTTCCACAGGAATGTCCTCCATCGATCCGGACACGATGGTGCCGGGCTTGGTGGTGTACGACGAACGAACGTGCACGGGCACGTTGTAGCGGCGGGCGTACTCCACGCACCGCAGCATGAGAACCTTCGCGCCGCACGCGGCGAGCTCGAGCATCTCCTCGAACGAGACCTTCTCGAGTCGCTGAGCGTCCTTGACGATGCGCGGGTCCGCGGTGAACACGCCGTCGACGTCGGTGTAGATCTCGCAGACGTCGGCCTTCAACGCGGCGGCGAGTGCGACGGCGGTGGTGTCCGAACCGCCACGACCGAGAGTCGTGATGTCCTTGCTGTCCTGGCTCACACCCTGGAAGCCGGCGACGAGCACGATGCTGCCCTCGTCGAGGGCGGTGCGCACACGGCCGGGGGTGACGTCGATGATCTTCGCCTTGCCGTGGCTGCCCGTGGTGATCACGCCCGCCTGCGAACCGGTGAACGACCGGGCCTCGGCGCCGAGCGAGTGGATCGCCATCGCGACGAGGGCGTTGGAGATGCGCTCACCGGAGGTGAGGAGCATGTCCATCTCGCGGGCCGGCGGGACCGGGCATACCTGCTGCGCGAGATCGAGGAGTTCGTCGGTCGTGTCTCCCATGGCCGAGACGACGACCACGACGTCGTTGCCCGCCTTCTTGGTCTCGACGATCCTTTCAGCGACGCGCCGGATCCGCTCGGCCGTCGCGACCGAGGATCCTCCGTACTTCTGGACGACGAGTGCCACGCTGGCCAACCTCCGAGTTTCGGGAACAAGTCCAGTGGCCCAGCTTACCGACCGTGCCTTTCGTCGCCCCGGGGCGTCTCAGGAAAGTGTCGTGTGCAACAGGGACGCGGCGAAGTACAGGTCCGATTCCGTGGGCCGGGGATGGATGAACGGGGCACGATCCCATCGACTCGCCGATCACCCGTCATGTCCGGCGAGTGTGTATCGATCGGGTCACGAGCCGGCGATCCGGTCGGGTGTGGGCGGTGCCACTTGGGTGCTGTGGGGGATGTCGCGATACACTTCTCCACATGCAGCGCGTGCTTCTCCTCGGCCGCCGCGGCGGGATCTGACCAGACCGGCTTCCCGTCGCGGGGTTTCGACGCGCCGGTCGATATTCGATCTGGGCCTACAGGTCCCTTTTTCTCTTTGGAGTTACGTCATGTCACCCGCCGACGCTTTCACCTCCGGCTCGCGCACCATCACGCCGCCGAGCAAGCCGGGCCCGGCCGACCAGCCGTCGTGGAACAAGCAGAAGAACTCGTCGATGCCGGCCTACCGGTACCGGCCGTTCGCCGAGGAGGTCGAGCCGGTCTCGCTGCCCGACCGCACCTGGCCCGACAAGATCATCGATCGCGCTCCCGCCTGGTGTGCCGTGGACCTGCGCGACGGCAACCAGGCCCTGATCGACCCGATGAGCCCCGCTCGCAAGCGGCGCATGTTCGATCTGCTCGTGCGCATGGGGTACAAGGAGATCGAGGTCGGTTTCCCGTCCGCGAGCCAGACCGACTTCGACTTCGTCCGCGAGATCATCGAAGACGGCGCGATTCCCGACGACGTCACCATCCAGGTCCTGACGCAGTCCCGTCCCGAACTGATCAAGCGCACCTTCGAGGCCTGCGCCGGGGCACAGAACGTGATCGTGCACTTCTACAACTCGACGTCGATCCTGCAGCGGCGCGTGGTGTTCCGGGCCGACAAGGAGACGGTGAAGAAGATCGCCACCGACGCGGCCGAACTGGTGCTCGAGGAGGCGAAGAACCACCCCGACACGAACTGGCGCTGGGAGTACTCCCCCGAGTCCTACACGGGAACCGAACTGTCGTACGCCAAGGAGGTCTGCGACGCGGTCGTCGAGACCCTCGGCGCGACCCCGGAGAACCCGGTCATCATCAACCTGCCGGCAACGGTCGAGATGGCCACGCCCGATGTGTATGCCGATTCGATCGAGTGGATGCACCGCAACCTGGCGAAGCGCGATTCGATCATCCTGTCGCTGCACCCGCACAACGACCGCGGCACCGGTGTCGCGGCGGCCGAACTGGGTTACCAGGCCGGCGCCGACCGTATCGAGGGCTGCCTGTTCGGCAACGGTGAGCGCACCGGCAACGTGTGCCTGGTGACCCTGGGCATGAACATGTTCAGCCGCGGCATCGACCCGCAGATCGATTTCTCGAACATCGACGAGATCCGCCGCACCGTCGAGTACTGCAACCAGCTGCCCGTCCCCGAGCGCCATCCCTACGGCGGCGACCTGGTCTACACCGCCTTCTCCGGCAGCCATCAGGACGCGATCAACAAGGGTATGGACGCGATGAAGGTCGACGCGGAGGCCGCCGGCGTCGACGTCGACGACCACACCTGGGCCGTGCCGTATCTGCCCATCGACCCGAAGGATGTCGGCCGTACCTACGAGGCCGTGATCCGCGTGAACTCGCAGTCCGGCAAGGGCGGCATCGCGTACATCATGAAGCAGGACCACGGCCTGAACCTGCCGCGACGTCTGCAGATCGAGTTCTCGCAGGCCGTGCAGAAGGTCACCGACGGCGAAGGTGGCGAGGTCAGTCCCAAGGAGATGTGGGACATCTTCCACGAGGAGTACCTGGCTCCGGTCACGCCGCTCGAACGCATCCGGCAGAAGGTCACCGCAGCCGAGACCGACGACGGCGAGGACACCATCACCGCTGTGCTCGTGGTCGACGGCGTGGAGAAGGAGATCTCCGGTACCGGCAACGGCCCGTTGGCGGCCTTCGTCGATGCCCTCGAGTCGTTGGGCTACCGGGTGGCCGTCCGCGGTTACGCCGAGCACGCCATGTCCGCCGGCGACGACGCCAACGCCGCCGCATACGTCGAGGCCGACGTCACGCGTCCCGACGGCACGACCACGCTGGTGTGGGGCGCGGGTATCGCCCCGTCGATCACCACGGCGTCGCTGCGCGCGGTGGTCTCCGCGGTGAACCGTTCGCACCGCTGACCCTTCCGACAGGAATGCGGTGGCCCCTTCGGGGGTCACCGCATTCGTCGTTGTCCGGGATTTCACCCCGGCAGTTCATCCGGACATCGACAGTTGCTCGACGACGGTGTCATCGACCGGGACGAGTTCGATGCACTGAAGGCCGGGGTGCTCGCCCGACCCGCACGATCGCGTCGTTTCTCACGTCGACAGCTTCCGCGCCGCGGCGGCACGGAAGCTGTCGAGCACCGCGCCCACGGCCGGTCGTCGCGCCGCGCCCGGACGGGTGACGAGTTCGTAGATCCGCGCCGCGCGCACCCCGGCCAACGGCAGCCGCACCAGCGCCGGGTGCAGCACCGAGTACCGGGGCAGCAGCGCCACCCCGCGACTCGCCGCCACGAGCTCTTCGATGACACGGAAGTCATTGATGCGGTGCGCAACTCGCGGCCGTATTTCTGTCACCGCGGCGACGGAGAGCAGCACGTCGTCGACGGGGAAACCACCCCGCACACTGATCCAGCTCTCCCCCGCGAGTTCGTCGACCCGCACGCGTTCCTGCGACGCGAGGCGGTGCCCGGACGGCAGGACGAGATCGATCGGTTCACGCATCAGCGTCTCGACCTGGAGGCGGGGTCCCGACAGCGGCGCCGATCGCTCGTCGCGGTGGGTGAGCACCACGTCGTAGTCGGCGAGCAGAGCGGGTGCGGCCGAGGCAGGGACGTCCTCGTCGCTCACGTCCAGCTCGACACCGATCGCTTCGGCTGCTTCGAGCACGGCCGGGAGCAGGAGCGCCGCCCCCGAGGGGAACGACGCCACGCGTACCCGCCCGCGAGGCGACCGCGCGTAGGCGGCCATCTCGTCGGTCGCTCGGTCGAGGGCGTCGAGCACCTCGTCGGCGCGCACCACCAGCGCACGACCCGCGTCGGTGAACCGTAGCCGGCGACCGTCCGGTTCGAGCAGCGGGACTCCCGCCTCCCGCCCGAGCACCTTGAGCTGCTGCGACACGGCCGACGGCGTCATCGACAGGGCCGCAGCGGTCGCGGCCACCGTCTCGCGGTCGGCGAGTTCGCGGAGAATCCGCATGCGCGCGACATCCATGTAGAAAAATTACACGATCTCTTCAGAAACATTCGCTTGATCTGATTGTTTCCTGAGCAAAGAATCGATGCATGTCGTTCCGGGACCGTCTGCTCGCTCTCACTGTTGTGGTGCCCTGGGGATGCAACTTCCTCGCGATCAGGATGGGTCTCGACCACTTCCCTCCGTTCTTCTTCGCCGGTCTGCGCTTCGCGGTCATCGCCGTCCCGGTGGTGCTGTTCGTGCCGCGACCCGCTGTTCCGCTGCGCTGGCTCCTGCTGTACGGCGCCGGATTCGGTTTCGCCCAGTTCGCGTTCCTCTTCTGGGCGATGGAGGCCGGTCTGCCCACCGGCCTCGCGTCCCTCGTACTGCAGTCGTCAGCGCCCTTCACGGTCCTGCTCGCCGCGCTGTTCCTGCGCGAACGGCTCGACGGCATCCGTCTCGCCGGTCTCGTGGTCGCCGTGTCCGGCATGGTGATCGTCGCCGTGGGACAGGGCGCCGCGGACGCGAGCCTGATACCCATGACCCTCGCGTTGCTCGCCGGACTGTCGTGGGCGGTCGGCAACATCGGGACCCGCAAGGCCGGCGCCGGTGACCCCATGCGCCTGATGCTGTGGATGTGCGTCGTGCCCGTGCTCCCGTTCTTCGGGGTCTCCTGGTTCGTCGAGGGCCCGCAGGCGTGGTCCACCCTCGGTACCGCCGTCACCACCGTGGACGGGGGCCTGGCACTGGCCGGACTCGCCTACGTCGTGCTGGCGGGCACGATCGCCGGTACCGGGATCTACGCCTCGCTGCTGTCGCGCTATCCCGCCGGGACCGTGGCGCCGCTCTCCCTCATGGTGCCGGTCGTAGGTTTCACCGTCGCATGGATCACGCTCGGTGAGCGACCGGCGCCGTCGTCCCTGATCGGCGGTGTGATCGTCGTCGTCGGAGCCCTCGCCGCCCAGGGTGGCCGCGTCAGTGTGACGAGCAGGACGCTCCTCCGGCGACACAACGCTCCCGCGCCTGTGGAACACTCGCCGACGTGGGAACCAGCACAGGAATCACCGCACGTGGACGGCTCGCACTACGCGCAGCCCGGGCCGCCGCGTGGGCGTCCCAGAAGGCCGGACGCGGTAAGGGCTCGATGATCGGAGGGCTCGTCGCCCTGAAGATCGATCCGGCACTGATGAAGCAGCTCGGCCACGGCCGGCAGACCGTGCTCGTCACCGGGACGAACGGCAAGTCCACGACGACACGCATGACGGCCGCCGCTCTCGAGACGATCGATTCGGTCGTCACCCAGGCGGACGGCGCGAACATGGACGCCGGGATCGTCGCCGCTCTCGCCACCGACCTCCGGGCGCCGCTCGCCGCGATCGAGGTCGACGAGCTCCACACCCCGCACGTCGCCGACTCCCTCGAACCCAGAGCGATCGTGCTGCTCAATCTCAGCCGCGACCAGCTCGACCGGGTCGGTGAGATCAACATGATCGAGCGGAAGCTGCGCGAGGGCCTGAAGCGGCATCCCGACGCCGTGATCGTCGCGAACTGCGACGACGTGCTCGTCACGTCCGCCGCCTACGACAACCCGAACGTCGTGTGGGTCGCCGCCGGAGCCGGCTGGGCCAACGACTCGGTGAGCTGCCCGCGCTCGGGCGAACCGATCGTCCGTGAAGGCGACCACTGGTACAGCACGGGCTCCGATTTCGCGCGCCCGACACCCGACTGGTGGGTCGACGACGAGAACCTCCACGGACCCGACGGTCTCGTCCTCCCGCTGAAGCTCACCCTCCCCGGCCGCGCGAACCGCGGGAACGCCGCCCAGGCGGTTGCGGCCGCCGTGGCCCTCGGCGCCGATCCGGAGAAGGCCGTCGCGGCCGCAGCGGTCGTGGAGGAGGTCGCCGGCCGCTACAAGACGGTGCAGGTCGGGCCGCATTCGGTGCACATGCTTCTCGCGAAGAACCCCGCCGGCTGGCAGGAGGCCCTGTCGATGATCGATCCGACCGTCGACGGTCTGGTCATCGCCGTCAACGGTCAGGTGCCGGACGGCGAGGACCTGTCGTGGTTGTGGGACGTGCGGTTCGAGCACTTCGAGGGCGTGCAGGTCGTCGCCGCAGGTGAACGCGGCACCGATCTCGCGGTCCGTCTGACCTATGCGGGGGTCGAGCACACGCTGGTGCCGGATCCGCTGAAGGCCATCGCCTCGTGCCCTCCCGGCCGTGTGGA
The DNA here is from genome assembly GCF_048957735.1 of Rhodococcus sp. As11. Taxonomy (NCBI): domain Bacteria; kingdom Bacillati; phylum Actinomycetota; class Actinomycetes; order Mycobacteriales; family Nocardiaceae; genus Rhodococcus; species Rhodococcus sp. As11. Next base: position 98,840 of record NZ_JARDJE010000015.1, on the reverse strand, counting down.
GGTGCTCGCCAACTACACCGCGTTCCGCGATCTCAACACCGCCATTGCCAGGAGAGCTGCCCATGTCTGAGTCGACCGTCCGCATCGGACTCGTCCTGCCCGACGTGATGGGCACCTACGGCGACGGCGGCAACGCCCTGGTGCTGCGCCAGCGACTGCGGATGCGCGGTCACGACGCCGAGGTCGTCGAGATCGGATTGAACGATCCCGTCCCCGAGTCCCTCGACCTCTACACCCTCGGCGGCGCGGAGGACGCGGCACAGCGGCTGGCCACGCGGCACCTGCAGCGCTACCCGGGACTGCAGCGTGCAGCCGAGCGCGGAGCGCCGGTGCTCGCGATCTGCGCCGCGATCCAGGTGCTCGGCCACTGGTACGAGACGTCCTCCGGCGAACGTGTCGACGGCGTCGGCATCCTCGATGCGACCACCTCGCCGCAGCAGACCCGCGCGATCGGCGAGATCGTCATCCGGCCCGCCCTCGCCGGCCTCACCCAGCCGCTGACAGGATTCGAGAACCACCGCGGTGGAACGACTCTCGGCTCCGATGCCATCGGGCTCGGCCGCGTCGACCGCGGTGTCGGCAACGGCGTGGGCGACGGACTCGAAGGTGCCGTGCAGGGCTCGGTGATCGGCACGTATCTGCACGGTCCCGTACTCGCCCGCAACCCCGAGCTCGCCGATCACCTCCTCATGCGCGCTCTGGGCGTGGACTCCCTGCCGCCGCTGGACCTCCCCGAGGTCGATCTGCTGCGGCAGGAACGGTTGCGCTCCTGAGCGCTCAGCCGTGCGCGGCGACGTGTTCGAGGACCAGCCGTGCGAGTTTCTCCGGTTCCTCGTCCGGGATCCAGTGACTCGTGCCGACAAGGGTTTCCCGTCGATACGGTCCGGTCACGTAGCGGGCCGTCGCCTCGACCCCGCCGGGTCCGATCGCCGAGTCCTTGTCGCTCCATACCATGAGCGTGGGCACGGTGACCTTCGCGAAAGACCATTTCGGATTCGACAGTGGCACAGCCCGATACCAGTTCACGCCGGCCCGCACCGCAGCCCGGTCCTTCAGACGCGCGACATCGCGGTCGGTCGCGGCGGACGGCTGGCCGGTACCGCTGAGCATCCGGCGCGCGACCGTTTCCTCGCCCAACAGGATCTCGGGGATCCAGGGCAGCTGGAAGACCAGCATGTACCACGAGCGGAGCAGCTGCGGACCGGTGACGAACGAGCGCAGGAAGGCTGCCGGATGCGGAACGGACACCGCCGTCACGGTGCGGACGAGTTCGGGGCGGTGCGCGGCGAGCACCCAGGCGACGGCGGCTCCCCAGTCGTGCCCGACGACGTGCGCACGACCGCCCGGCACCGCTTCGACGAGCGCCACGACGTCGTCGACAAGCAGTTCGAGCAGGTAGTCGCGACGCCGGGGTGGTCGCGCGCCGGGCGAGTAGCCACGCTGGTCGGGTGCGAAGGTGCGATATCCCGCGACATGCAGGTGAGGCGCGACCGCGTCCCAGGAGCGGGAGTCCTGCGGGAATCCGTGGAGGAGAACGATGGGTTCCCCGTCGAGCGGTCCGTCGTCGCGGATGTCGAACCGGAGTCCGTCCCTCTCGACGGTGGTGATGCGCTCCTCCATCCGGGCCCCCTTGCAGTCGTGGCGATCGGCACCGACCGACATGTGTCTGCGAATCCACCCCCGGACAGGGGTTCGGCCCGGTGATTCGCTTGACGCGTTCTCCGGGCCGGATCTCTGCTTCACGAGCTTCTCTCTGTCGTCCGCGGACGTCTCATAAGCTCGATTCGCACCTTCGATGTTAGCTACGTCACAGCTCGAATGCAAGCTTTTTCGTGCTGCCGGTCAGACCGGAGCGAGGGGGTATCCCAGCGTCGCCCAATCGTGCAGGCCCCCGCGGTAGTAGGCGAGCGCGGACGCGGGATATCCCGCCTCGATCAGCTTCCGGATCGCATCGGGCGACTGAGGACACTGGGGACCGTTGCAGAAGACGATCGTCGTCCGGGCGGTATCGAGCTCTCCCTTCCGCGCGACGATGTCGTCGTGCGGCATGTTCACGGCGCCGGGGAGAGTCACCCCGCTCCGGGAATCGGGCACACGCGTGTCGACGAGTACGGCACCCCGGCCGAGCAACTCGATCACCTCGAGCTCCCCCACGGTCGTCACGCCCGTCGCCACCTGCAGTGGCTGCACCTCGCCCCAGGTCGTCTCCACCACCATGCGGTCGGCTTCACCGTCCGCCGGACGGGGAACGTTCTGCGGGTCGCCGTCGCGCGTACGATCGGCGCGCCTGATCTGCTCCTCGTTCGTCACGAACCGGACTCTACGGGAGAGTGGTCGCTCCTCGCGGCCCCCGGCGTCGGATCCTTCGGTCCCCACTCCCGCTGGGCGAGGATCGCCGTTCCCATCCAGCGGCGCAGATAGCGACGCAGGTCGTCGTCGGAGCGCGGCGGGGTTCCCGGCGAGACGAAGAACGACTGCATGGTGCGCAGCACGTACTCGACCAGTTCGGCGAGGGAGTCGTCGTCGTAGCCGTAGCTCTTCCAGTCCACATCGAATCGCGTGATCATCGCCATGCCGAACATCCACGCCTCCTCCGAGGCCAGCGCCTCGGGGTGCGGGTTCGAATAGGTGCTCGACAACAGGATGCCGAGATGCGGGGTGCGACGCACCTCCGCGAGTGTGTAGACCACACCCTCGGTCATGGCCTCGACCGGATCGTCGAGTCCCGCGACCTGCCGGGTGAGTCGGTCCAGAAATCCTTCGACCGAAGCGATGGCGGCCGCGCGCATCAGCGCGTCGGCGCTCGGGAAGTAGCGGTAGACCGTCTGGCGGATCACCCCGAGGGACTGGGCCACGTCGGCGATGCTGATCTCCGCGCCGGTCCGGTCGATCAGGTCGACGGCAGCAGCGACGATCCGCTGCGACGCCTCGTCGTCGTCGGCGGGAGGACTCCCACCCCACCCACGTCTGCGTGCCACTTCGCGCTTCCTCGAACCGTCGCCTGGAGAAGGCCCGACGGTAACACGCTCGTCCTCTGCGGAGGTGGTCCGAAACGCTCCCCCTCGAGCGAATGGGACACCTATCATACAGATTGCGCCAGTCGTGTATGTTCACGCCGACCGGGGTCTCCCGGCTCTTCCGGGATCCTTCCCAACGGTGTCCCCCACCAGTCCGGTGTCGACGAGACGAGGTACCGCCCCATGACGAACCTGCAGGTCCGCAAGATGCGTTTCGCATTCGCGGATTACGACGTGCCGTTCCTGTGGAACGAGGAGAATCCCGCTTTCTCGAGCATGGCCAACGCGGTCTCGTTCCTCGCGATCGGCTTCGAGAAGATGATCGTGAACATGATCCGCGAGATCACTCCGCGCATCACCGATCCCGGCGTCCGCGAAGAGGCCGATGCCTTCATGTACCAGGAGGGCCAGCATTCGACCGCTCACCGGCAGCACGTGAAGGGCCTGATCAAGAGTTATCACGGCCTGCAGGAGACCCTCGACGACGTCATCGGTGCCTTCGACACGCTCACCGCCGAGACCTCCGCCGAATACCGGCTCGCGTACACCGCCGACCTCGAGGCGACCTTCACGCCCGTCTTCAAGCTCATGCTCGACAACGACGCAGCGCTCTTCCGCCCCGGCGACGACCGGGTCGCCTCGTTGTTCATCTGGCATTTCGTCGAGGAGATCGAGCACCGCAGCTCGGCGCTCGTCATCTTCGACGCGGTGGTCGGCAGCGATCTGTACCGCATGCGGCAGGCACCGTCGGTGTTCAAGCACGTGCTCGACGTCATCGCCATCGCGTGCGAGGGTTTCAACAAGCACGTGCCCCTGCAGGAACGGAAGATCGACGCGATGTCGATGTTCGCCTCGTACCGCCGTAAGCAGAACCTGCGACGGAGGTTGCCGTTCCTGCAGTACGAGGATCACGGCCCCATGCCGCGCGCGTTCGACGTCCTGCCGCTCGGCGAACAACTCGTCTCGCTGATGGGCATCATCCGCAGCCAGATGCCCAAACACAATCCCGACCACGAGAAGCTGCCGGCCCTCGCCGACGTGTGGTTCCGGCGATTCGACGAAGGTTACGACGTCTCGCACTGGTACACGGCGGACACCGCCGGCGGAAGGAACGATTGATGTCCGACCTGTGCTCGCCCACCTTCGAGGACCTTTCGGCCCGCCTCGGATTCTCGTGCGACGAAGCCGGTGGGATCTTCGAACTGCGCAGTCCGTTCGCGTCGGAGAACTGGACGCTGCCCGTCCTCGAGGCGACCATCGTGCTCGGCGCCGTGCTGATGCTGGTGTACGCGATCGTCCGGCTGCGGCGCACCGGTGACGCCACGAACCTCGTCGTCTGGCTCGGCACGCTCGCGTTCCTGTTCATCATCGAACCACTGCTGTACTTCCCCGACGTATTCGGCGTCGAGGAGTACCTCGATACGATGTTCGCGCACAACGTGTTCACCGTCGAGTTCCTGTGGGGGCGCCTGCCGCTCTACATCATCGCCATCTATCCGATGATGGCGACGATCGCGTTCGAGATCGTCCGCATGCTCGGGGTGTTCCGGCAGTACGGCACCCTCGTCGGGGCGGTTTGTGCAGGTTTCGTCCACCACGCCTTCTACGAGATCTTCGACCATCTCGGTCCGCAGCTGCGGTGGTGGGAGTGGTCGCTCGACAATCCGATCAACCAGCCCTTCTTCGACTCGGTGCCGCTTCCCAGTGTGGTGGTCTTCGCCGCCCTGTGGCCGATGTCCCTCGCGTTCTGCGCGCAGTTCTTCGTCGGCCGGCACATCGACGCCGGTCGCACCTTCGGTGGACTCGAACTGACCTGGCGCACGATCACTGTCGGACTTGTCGCGTCCGTGGGCGTCGTGATCCTCCCGGCGCCGGCGACCGTGATCGGCATGGGCAGCACGACGGTGCGGGCGGCGATCTACGCCGCCGAACTCGTGATCCTGTCGATCGTGGCGATCTACGTGCTCTCGCGCCAATGGTCCCGGCTACGGAGCACACCCGCCGATCGCCCCTGTTCGAACGACCTCGTCCGCTGGTACGCCGTCGCGTATCTCGCCGTGATGGCCGTGCTGTGGATCGGCGCGCTGCCCGACTGGTTCTCGGCCGTCGACGGGGTCACCGAGGCGGGCGACCCGATCGGCAGCCTGTGGTACACCGCGGCGTGCTTCGTCGTCGCAATCGCTTGTGTCGCTGCGACCTTCACCATTCCGCGGAAGGCCGATGCGGGCACGAACGGGACCGCATCGAAGACGCTCGCTGCCGCACCCGGCGGCACCCGCCCGCCCGAGACCTGAGCCGCCCGGCATCCGCACCGTATCGGTCCTCGCGAACTCGATGCGCTGTGGGAGCCTGTCGGATGACCTGTCCGTGCGCCTTCATCCGGCGGCGCATGTCGTGCAGGTAACAGGTGGCCGAGAGCTGACGGATCGGCTCGGGCACCGCACGATAGATGGGCGGGACCACCTTCCAGAACAGATCGAACCGACGCTGGTCGCGCGGACTCCACGGCAGCGCGAACTCGTCACGCATACGTTGCGGGAGCAGCCCGATCGTCATGAAGCGCTGCAGCGGCATGAGCGCGCGGACGGGAAGCGGGGCGTCACCACCGGTGAGCAGATTGCGGGTGAACGAACGCACCTCCGCGTCGACCTCGAAGGTCGCGATCATCTCGTCCCAGTACTTGTCGAACTCCTTCCGCGTCTTCGGCCACATGTCGTCCTCGACCTGCAGGGCAGTGCCGTAGACCGCGGACTGGCGGTAGATGCGTTCGATGTCGGCCTCGGCGAGAGGGCCGAACATCCGCTGGTACATATCGATGCCGTTGCGGTACAGCGTTGCGGCGACCCACAACTGGAGTTCGGGATCGAAGGCGTTGTAGGTCTCCGAACGCACCGGGACGTGCGCCTTGTCGACCATCCGCACGATCTGCTTCTTCTCCTCGGGAGTCCCGAGGGTGACCGCGTAGACGTAGGTCATCGTGGTGCGCAGCCGGTCGAGAGGCCGCTGCAGGGTGCTGCTGTGGTCGGCGACGCCGTGCCCGACTCCGCGCGATGCCAACTGCAGCAGGACCGTCGCGCCGGCCCCGAGCAGGAGCATCGACTCACCGACGAAGTCGGCCAGATCGACGGTGGCGGCCGGGAGCGGCGCAGGGGCCGTCACGGATTTCCCGGCGGGGACGCGCTCGTCGGCGTGGGTCGTCATCGGAGGTCTCCTGATGGTGAAAGTACCAGTGCGGCACCGTCATACGATTGCGCCCATCCGTACCCGGATGGGCGGATGCCTATCCGGAAGGCGAATCGACCCCTGCTCGCTCGCGGTGCGCGACCAGACGCGCGGCCGCATCCTCGAACTGCACGAGCGTCTGCGTGATCACCTCGCTGTGGTCCTGCGCGGTGAGCGCCTCGATCAACGTGATGTGCGATCGGACGGCGAGCCTCCCCCACTCGGCGTCACGTGCGTAGAGGCGGTACGGAATCGTGCGAGCAGCGGCGTTGAGGAACCACGCGAGCTTCGGGCTGTCGGCGATGCGGTTGAGTTCCCGATGGAAGTCGAACTCCGCGTCGGCGATCCGTTCGATGTCGGGTGTCACCCCGTCCGGAAGGACGACGAGCATGCGCAGGCGCTCGTTCAGCTCGGTCAGACGTTCGAGATCGGCCGGCGTGGCGCGGTCGACCGCGCGGAGGGCGAGCTCGACGGCGATCTGCCCCTGCAGCCAGAAGATGTCGTCGATGTCGCCGCGGGTGAGCGGCGAGACCCGGTATCCGCGATTCGGGGCGGACTCGACCATCCCCTCACCTCGCAGCGTCAGCAACGCCTCCCGCACGGGAGTGACGCTGACGCCCAGTTCGACGGCGGTCTCGTCGAGCCGGATGAAGTCGCCCGGGCGCAGGACGCCCGACATGATCGATCCGCGGAGGTGGCCGGCCACCTCGTCGGAAAGTTGCGGACGGCGCCGCACGCGCCCCTCCGAACGTCGGGATGCCGCAGCGTGATCCGTCTCGATCCCGGGGCTGCGTGTCGGTGCCGCCATCGTGTCTCCTGTAGCAATCCGGACAACTGCGCACGGGGGTTGTCCAATCGGCCCGCGAACGCTTAGTGTGATGTCCACTACAGTTATCACATCAAATATATGTGATGTGGTCCACCAGGAAGTGTCGAATATGACCCAGAACCTCACCGATCCGAAGAGGGCCGTGGCCACCTCGGACTCGGCATCCACGACGGCGAGCACCGACACCTTCGCGAGCCTCGATCCCCGGAACGGCGAGGTGATCGCCGAGTACCCGATCGCCGACGAAGCCGCCGTGGGTGCGGCCGTCGAACGCGCCCGTGTCGCCGCCCGCTGGTGGGAGGCGCAGGACTTCCGCGGCCGTCGCGACTGGCTCCTCGAGTTCAAGAAGGCCGTCGCATCCGATGCATCCTCGCTCGCATCGACGGTGTCGAAGGAGACCGGCAAGCCCTTCGGCGATGCCTTCCTCGAAGTGATGCTCGCGGTCGAGCACCTCGACTGGGCGGCCAGGAACGCGAAGAAGGTTCTGAAGCCGCGCAAGGTGCCCTCGGGGCTCGCCGCCTTCAATCAGGCCGCGACCCTCGAGTACAAGCCGCTCGGTGTCATCGGCGTGATCGGTCCGTGGAACTACCCGGTGTACACGCCCATGGGTTCGATCGCCTACTCGCTGGCCGCCGGTAACGCCGTCGTGTTCAAGCCGAGCGAGCTCACCCCCGGCGTCGCGAAGTGGCTCGAGGACAAGTGGAACTCGATCGCTCCCACTCAGCCCGTCTTCCAGGTGATCACCGGTCTCGGTGAGACGGGTTCGGCGCTCGTGCGTTCGGGTGTCGACAAGGTCGCGTTCACCGGTTCCGGCCCCACCGCCCGCAAGGTCATGGCGGTGTGCGCCGAATCGCTCACCCCGCTCGTCGCCGAGTGCGGCGGCAAGGACGCGATGATCGTCGCAGCCGATGCGAACATCGACGAGGCCGTCGAGTTCGCGGCGTTCGGTGCCTTCGGCAATGCCGGCCAGACCTGTGCGGGTGTCGAGCGCATCTACGTCGAGGAGCCCGTCTACCGCGAGTTCCTCGACAAGCTCACTGCCACCGTCGAACGCGCGAAGCCGGGCGGCGACGAGAACTCGACCTACGGCCCCATGACGCTTCCCCGCCAGGTCGACATCGTCCGCAGCCACATCCAGGACGCTCTGTCGTCCGGCGGCAAGGCCGTCCTCGGCGGACTCGAGTCGGTGCAGGAGCGCATCGTCGAACCCGTCATCCTCACCGACGTGCCCGAGACCTCGGCCGCGGTACGCGAGGAAACCTTCGGTCCGACGGTCGTCGTCAACAGGGTCCGCGATCTCGACGAGGCCGTCGAACGCGCCAACGGCACGAACTACGGTCTCGGAGCGTCGATCTTCACGCGCGACAAGAAGAAGGGCCGCCGGCTCGCCGAGCGCCTGCGCAACGGCATGGTGTCGGTCAACTCGGTTCTCGGTTTCGCCGCCATCGCGTCGCTGCCCTTCGGCGGCATCGGCGAGTCCGGCTTCGGCCGCATCCACGGCGCCGACGGCCTGCGTGAGTTCAGCCGTCCCAAGTCCGTCACGGTGGCGAGGTTCGGCTCGCCGCTCGAGCTCATGAGCCTCGAACGCCCGGAGCGCCACCTGAAGATCGCGAAGATCATGCTCGAGTACATGCACGGAAGGTGAGCCGATGACGACCACTCCCCCGCGCACTCGAAGCCGGAAGGCCGCCGTCGTCGCACATCCCGAGGCACGCGTCGAGAAGGCCGGTACGTTCCCGCCTCCGAACAGGGATCCGCGCCCCAAACGTGGACGGAGGGGCTGGGTCGAGGTGATCGACGGACTCGATCCGGTCACCCACCACCAGGACATCGTGCGGATCACCGCCGGCTACGAGTTCCCGTGGGACTACCAGCGGTCGCTGGAGTTCGCCCTGTTCCGCACGTACTGCGTGCCGAGCATCTCGGAGCTGCTCGCCCGCACCGGCGAGTTCGAGAAACGGCCGCAGAAGCGGTACGACGACACGGCGCTGCTCATGGCCGAGCTGGTCGAGCACGGTTACGACGCCGAGCGGGGACGCGAGTCGCTGCGCAACATCAACCGGATGCACGGCAAGTACTCGATCGACAACGACGACATGTTGTACGTGCTGTCGACCTTCGTGTACGACCCGCTCGACTGGATCGACCGTTACGGGTGGCGTCGTCTCCATCCGAAGGAGCGGCTGGCGTCGTTCTACTTCTACCGCCAGGTGGGCATCCGGATGGGCATCAAGGACATCCCGGAGTCGTTCCAGGAGTTCCACCGGTTCAAGCTCGAGTACGAACGCGAGAAGTTCACCTACAGCGACGACAATCACGCCATCGGCACGTACACGCTGCGCCTGTTCCAGTCGTGGTACCCGAAGGTGCTGAACAAGGGCATCGAGAAGGTCGTCTTCGCGCTGATCGACGACCGCATGGCGTCGGCTTTCGGTTTCCCCCAGAGCTCGCCACAGCTGACGGAGATCGCCGAGGGCGCACTGCGGGCACGGTCGGCATTCGTACGGCGACTGCCGAAGCGACGTGTGTCGCTGTCGGCAGGTAATGCCGCGAACCGGACGTATCCGGGCTACCCCCTCGGCTACCGCCCGAGCGACCTCGGCGTCGAGCACTGAATCCGGTCGAACACTCGATCCGGTCGGATACCGAGACCTGGGGACAGGAGGGTCGGCCCCGCATTCCGGTTTCGCGACCGGGGTACGGGGCCGTAACCGTCGCGGAGGAAGCCGGAGCGACTCAAGTCGTGACGGAACGCAGGGACTGCTTCGAGGGGAGCGCGAAACCCGAGACGAAGACCACCACGGCGCAGCCGGCGCACACGAGATAAGCGATCACGAAGCCCGCGGTGCCGATGCCGAGCCCACCGCCGACGGTGTGGGCCGCGAGCACCGACGCGACCACCGCGCTGCACACGGTGCTGCCCACGGTGCGGAGCAGGACGTTGACGCCGTTCGCCGCCGCGTTCTGCGACAGGGGCACCGCACCGAGCAGGAGCACCGGAAGCGTGCAGTACACGAGCGATGTGCCGATGGCCGCGACGAAGATCGCGGCCACCACGACCCACAGCGGTTTTCCGGGCACCGCGTGGACGCTGTAGCCGGCGAGCAGGAAGACCGCTCCCGTCATGATCGTGATCTTGGGCCCGAAACGCTCGGTGATCCGGGAGGCCACGATCGCGAAGATCATCATCGCGAAGCTTGCGGCGAGCTGGCATGCCGCCGCCTGGAGGATGGTCAGGTCGTATCCGGCTCCGTGCGCGGACGACGCCTGCAGCAGCTGGGTGGTGATGAGGGTGTTGCCGTAGAAGGCGAACCCGACGAGCAGCGCCGACAGGTGCGGCGCGAGGACGGAGCGGCGGGCCGAGACGCGGAGGTCGACGAGCGGGTTGCGGTTGCGTAACTGCTGCGCGCCCCACAGCACGAACAGCAGTACCGCCGCGGCGAACGAGAGCAGCACGGCAGGACTCGTCCAGCCCCATGTGCTGCCTTGGGTGATGGGCACGAGCAGGCACACGAGGGCGGCGGACAGGCCGGCGGCGCCCACTGCGTCGAAACGGCCTCCGGTGCGGCTGCTCGACTCCGGGATGACGATCCACGCCGCGAGGGCCACACCGGCCCCGATGGCGGCGGTGATCCAGAAGAGCAGGTGCCAGTCGGCGAACTGGACGATGGCGGCCGCGAACGGGATGCCGACCGCGGTGCCGATGCCGAGAGTGGAGCTGAGGATCGCGATGGAGCGCTCCACCCGATCGCGGGGCATGACTTCCCGGAGGATCGCCATGCCGATGGGCAGTACGGCTGCGCCGGCACCCTGCAGGCCGCGGGCGAGGATGAGCAGTCCGATGTCCGAGGTCAGCGCGCAGATCAGCGAGCCGATGGTCATGAGCGAGAACGCGACGAGCAGCATGCGCTTCTTGCCGATCATGTCGGCGAGGCGCCCGAAGATGGGCGTCATCACCGCACCGACCAGCAGTGTGCTCGTCACCAGCCACGACACCGCGGTGGGTCCGGCGCCGGTGAAGCCCGGCATGCTCGGCAGGAGGGGCACCATGACGGTCTGCATGATGGCCTGGAAGACGGCTCCCACCGCGAGGACCGGGAAGACGAGGTGCCCCAGGTCGCGTCGCTTCTCCGCAGCTCCCGAGGCCGGGCGCCTCGGGGCGGAGGTGGCCCTGCCCGGTACGTGCAGGCGCAGAGGGAGCGAAACCGACATGACGTCCCTCCTCACCGAATAGGTAAATAGCCATTCACCACATTAGGTGAACGGCTATTTACCCTCAAGGGAGGTGACCAAAATCATTTCAGCCGCTAAGAACCGTCTCCGTCGAGCAGTCGCTGCACCAGCGGCGCGTACAGCGCCACCACCTCCTCGACCGTGCCGGTCGCGCGTTCCTGCATCATGCGGCGCCGCATGATCGCCAAACCCATCACCGCCGACATCGCCAGCTCGGCCCGGAGGCGGGCGTCCTGGCCCGGAAGCCGCGCGGCGAGGGCATCGATCATCTGCGTGGAGTAGTTGTCGCGGAGCATGCGGTTGCTTTCCTCGCTGCTGCCCCCGCTCATGAAGAGGATGTTCATCGACAACGGCTTGTAGGGCTCGAGCGGGCGGGCGAGCATCGCGACCATCCTCTCCCCCAGGCTCTCGAGCGGGCCGTCGAACAGCACCTGCGCGCCGTACTGGAAGTCGACGAGTTCCTCGTACAGTTGCTCCTTCGAGCCGAAGTACTTGATGATCAGCGGTGCACTGACCCCCGCGTCCTCCGCGATGTCCTTGAGCGTGATGTCGCGATAGGGGCGCGTCGCGAACGCCTTCCCCGCGGCATCGATGATCAACTGCCTGGTCTCGTCGGAAGTCCGGCGGCGCTTCTCGGGCTCTCCCCGACGCGATGCCTCCGTGCCGCGCACGGTCACATCGCCCGCCTCCCCGACAGCGCTCGTCCCAGCGTCAGCTCGTCGGCGAACTCGAGGTCGCCACCCATCGGCAGACCCGACGCGAGGCGTGTGACGCTCAGCCCCGGGAAGTCACGCAGCATCCGCACCAGATAGGTGGCCGTCGCCTCACCCTCCGTGTTGGGGTCGGTCGCGATGATCACCTCGGAGACGTCGACGCCGTCTTCCTGATTGCCGATCCGGGTGAGCAGTTCGCGGATGTGCAGCTGGTCGGGGCCGACGCCGTTGAGCGGGTCGAGTGCACCACCGAGGACGTGATAGCGCCCCCGGAACTCACGGGTGCGTTCGATCGCCTGCACGTCCTTGGGTTCCTCGACCACGCAGATCACCGTGCGGTCGCGGCGAGGATCGGAGCAGATGCGGCAACGCTGCTGGTCCGAGACGGTGCCGCAGACCTCGCAGAACTGGACACCGTCGCGGATCCGCTGGAGCGCCGCCTGCAGGCGGTCGATCTCGGGCGGCTCGACCGAAAGCAGGTGGAACGCGATGCGCTGGGCACTCTTCGGACCGACGCCCGGAAGTTTGCCCAGCTCGTCGATGAGGTCCTGTACCGGTCCTTCGTACAACGCCGACCTCTAGAAGCCGGGCAGGCCGGGGATTCCGCCGCCGAGCCCACCCGCGAGCGGACCGAGCTTCTCGGCCGCGATGTCCTGGGCCTTCGCCGAGGCATCGGCGATCGCACCGACCACGAGATCCTGCAGGGTCTCGACGTCGTCGGGATCGACGACCTTCGGATCGATCTTCACGGACACGACCTCGCCCGTGCCCTTCACCGTCGCCGTGACGAGACCACCGCCGGCCTGGCCGGTGACCTCCGCCTGCGCCATCTCGTTCTGCGCAGCGACGAGCTGCTGCTGCATCTGCTGGGCCTGGGCGAGGAGTTGCTGCATGTCGGGCATTCCACCACCGGGTTGCACGGCACGTCCTTTCTGAAGTGTGTACGCCAGCCTAGTCCCGGCGCATCGCGGTCGGCACGGACGCCGAGATCGACGAAACCGGGGTCAGTCGACTTCCTTCTTCAGGTTCTCGAGCACCTGCTGCTGGATCTTCCGCAGGCCGAGCGGCGCGAAGGTCTTCTCGAAGAAGCCCTTGACGCCTCCGGCACCCTTCCACTGCGTGAGCACGACGACCGTCGAACCCGTCCCGTTCGGCACGACGCTGTAGGTCGTCACGAGCGTGGAGTTCGCGTCGGTCTCCGTGACGGTACTGCCCTTGACCGACACGGTGGCCTGCACGTCGCGCTGACGCTTCTCCGTGGCCTGGAGGATCCAGTGCGCGACCGTGCCGTCGCCGCGACCGCCGGAGATCACTCGGTAGTCGCGGTAGTGCTCGGTGAGGATGCGCGGACGGACCGTCTCGTAATCGGCGAGTGCGGTGAGTACCGCCTCGGGGGCGGCCGCCACCTGGATCGAACTGCTTGCGCTGACCTGTGCCATGAACGACTCCTTCTTCTTCGTGCGTGCTCGAATGTGCCTGTGACGACTGCATCCATCCTGCCTTCCGCCTTTCGGGACGGATGCGACCGCCGGGTCTATTGTGGACGTGCTACCGATGCGCCGCTCCGAGGAGTCGAATGCAGATGCCGAGATCGTCAGGTGTGAAGGTCCCGTACGGAGAGGCGGTACACCGGCACGGTGTCGACCGTCTGCTGCGTTCGTACCGCGCGATTCCTGCCGACGCGCCCGTGCGACTCGCCAAGAAGACGTCGAACCTCTTCCGAGCGCGCGCCGCGGTGAACGCGCCCGGACTCGACGTCTCCGGTCTCGGCGGGGTCGTCTCCGTCGATCCGCAGGCCCGCACCGCCGACGTCGCCGGGATGTGCACCTACGAGGATCTCGTCGACGCGACCCTGCCCTACGGTCTCGCTCCGCTGGTCGTCCCGCAATTGAAGACCATCACGCTCGGCGGCGCCGTCACCGGACTCGGCATCGAGTCGACGTCCTTCCGGAACGGTCTCCCCCACGAGTCGGTACTCGAGATGGACATCCTCACCGGGTCCGGCGAGATCGTCACCGCCCGCCCCGAGGGCGAGACCGCCGATCTGTTCCACGGCTTCCCCAACTCCTACGGTTCCCTCGGGTACGCGACGCGCCTGCGCATCGAACTCGAACCGGTGAAGCGGTACGTCGCGCTGCGGCACCTGCGGTTCGACACGATCGCCGACCTACAGTCCGTCCTCGCACGGATCGTCGACGAGCGCACCTGGGACGGTACATCGGTCGATTATCTCGACGGGGTCGTCTTCTCGGCAGCCGAGAGCTACCTGACGCTCGGCACACAAACCGACGAGCCGGGACCCGTCAGCGATTACACCGGGCAGGACATCTACTACCGGTCGATCCAGCACGTCTCCGTCAACCGCCCCAAGGTGGATCGACTCACGATCCGCGACTATCTGTGGCGGTGGGACACCGACTGGTTCTGGTGCTCACGCGCGTTCGGCGCCCAGAATCCGAAGATCCGTCGACTGTGGCCGAAGCGGTTGCTGCGCAGCAGCTTCTACTGGAAGCTCATCGCCCTCGATCACAAGTACTCGGTGGCCGACCGGATCGAGGCACGCAAGGGCAATCCGCCCCGCGAGCGTGTCGTGCAGGACATCGAGGTTCCGCTCGAGCGCACCCGGGAGTTCGTCGAATGGTTCCTCGACGAGATTCCCATCGAACCGATCTGGTTGTGCCCCTTGAAATTGCGCGACACCGAGTCGTCCCCGGAGGGCCGGCGGCCGAGCGCCTCGGACGCCCAGCGGCCGTGGCCGCTGTACCCGCTCGAGCCGAAGCGCGCCTATGTGAACGTCGGGTTCTGGTCGTCCGTTCCCATCGTGCCCGGCGCCGAGGAAGGCGCCGCCAACCGGTTGATCGAGAAGAAGGTCGCCGAACTCGACGGGCACAAATCTCTCTACTCGGATTCCTACTACTCGAAGGACGAGTTCGAGAAACTCTATTACGGCGGTGGCGAGTACCCCACCCTCAAACAGAAATACGACCCTCGGTCCCGTCTACTGGACCTCTTCTCGAAGGCGGTGCAACGAAAGTGACCATTTTCAAGGCCGAGAACGATCGATCCACCGAGGACAAGCTCGCCCTCGCCCAGATCGTCGAGATCGTGACCGGCGGCGACATGCCGCTGCGCTTCACGGCCTACGACGGCTCCGCAGCGGGCCCGGCGAACTCCCCCTACGGCCTGCACCTCGCATCGCCCAAGGGCGCGACGTACATCGCCACGGCTCCCGGCGATCTGGGCATGGCCCGGGCCTACATCTCGGGTGATCTCGAGGCGCAGGGCGTGCATCCCGGCAACCCCTACGAGTTGCTCGCTTCGCTCGGCGACCTGCACTTCGAGCGTCCTCCGGCCCGCGTCCTCGCGCAGATCGCCCGGTCGCTCGGCACCGAACTGCTCAAGCCGATCGCGCCGCCGCCGCAGGAACACCTGCCGCGCTGGCGCCGGATCGCCGAGGGTCTGCGGCACTCGAAGTCGCGCGACGCCGAGGTCATCCACCACCACTACGACGTGTCCAACGAGTTCTACGAGTACGTGCTCGGACCGTCGATGACGTACACCTGCGCCGTCTTCGAATCCCGGAATCAGAGCCTCGAGGACGCCCAGGAGAACAAGTACCGTCTGGTCTTCGAGAAGCTGCGATTGAAGCCGGGCGACCGTCTGCTCGACATCGGTTGCGGCTGGGGCGGAATGGTGCGGTATGCAGCTCGGCGCGGCGTGAAGGCCCTCGGCGTGACGCTCTCCGGGGAGCAGGCCGAGTGGGCGCAGAAGGCCATCGTCGAGGAAGGTCTGAGCGACCTGGCCGAGGTCCGGCACTCCGACTACCGCGACGTGACCGAGGGCGGGTTCGACGCCATCTCGTCGATCGGCCTGACCGAGCACATCGGCGTCGCCAACTATCCGGCGTATTTCCGGTTCCTCCACGACAAGCTGCGTGCCGGTGGTCTGCTGCTCAACCACTGCATCACCCGGCCGACCAACAACAGCCGGGTCAAGGCGGGCGGTTTCATCGACCGGTACGTCTTCCCCGACGGGGAACTCACCGGCTCGGGGCGCATCATCACCGAGGCGCAGAACATCGGCTTCGAGGTGATGCACGAGGAGAATCTGCGCGAGCATTACGCCCTGACGCTGAAGGGCTGGTGCGAGTACCTCGAGAAGCACTGGGAGGCGTGCGTCGCCGAGGTCGGTGAGGGCACGGCCCGTCTGTGGGGCCTGTACATGGCCGGCTCCCGTCTCGGCTTCGAACGCAATGTGGTGCAGCTGCACCAGGTGCTGGCGGTCAAGCTGGGCGACGACAAGAAGCCGCAGACGCCGCTACGGCCCTGGTGGGTCGCCTGACCTCACCCGGTTTCATCGCATATCTTGGACGCGTGTTGCCGGATCTGGACCCGAGACCGCTCCCGAGCCGCCGTCGGTCGGCTCGGGAATCGGATTGGGATGCCATTCGTGCCTGGACGGACGACAAGTACATGCGGTTCGATGTACGGCCGACGGACCGCACAGCCGTCCCCGCATCGTCGATGTTCTCGGTACCGATCCACGACATCACCATGACGCGGTTCCGCTACGGCGTAGAAGTCGATCTTCGGAACTTCGATTCCGACGCAGGAAACATCCTGGTGTTGACCACGATTCGAGGCAGGACACGTCATGCGACAGGAACATACGACGAGACCGAATTGGGTGCGGGCCAGACGTTCGTCGCCGACTGCAGTCGGGTGGACTATCGGCTCGACGCAGATCCCGACCATCTCCAGCTCAACCTGACGATTCCGCACCGCTTCCTGTCCGATCTCGCCCTGCAGTGGTGGGGCTACGTTCCCGACGAACGACTGTGGAGTCACCAGTGTGCGGTCGGAGGGCCGGACAGTGCGTGGCTCGCCCTGCTCGACTACGCCACAACGACGGCTTCGACCGCCCCGGACGCTGTTGCCGCCGGAAGAATAGGCCACAATCTCCAGGAGATGCTCGCCGCTCACCTGCTCGACGAGTGGGCTCGCTCGGCGGGCATCGACCTCACCGGGCCCGCGCCGGTTGCCGCTCCTGGATATGTGCGGCTTGCTGTGCAGTACATCGACGAGCATGCGAAGGATCTGCCCACCGTCACCGAGACGGCATCAGCAGTGGGCGTCAGTGTCCGTGCCCTCAACGGTGCGTTCAAGAAATATGTGGGGACCTCCCCGCGGGCGTATCTGGTCGAGCAGCGACTGCGCGGCGTTCGTCGCTCTTTGAGCGCGGGGTCTCCTTCGGTGTCGTCCGCGGCCCACGAATGGGGGTACGTCAACATGGGTGTCTTCGCCGCGGCCTATCGGCGCCGGTTCGGAGAGAACCCGTCGGAGACCTTGCGTCGAGCGCGCACAGGCTAGACGCGTCATTCTTGCCGATTGCAGATATCCCCTACCGATCACAGACGTACAGAGCCGATCACATGTCCTACCTTCCATGCGTGTCACGCATCACACCGGAAGGACGGATATGCACACACTGGATCTCTCTGCTTTGACAACGAGTCTCGACGACGCTCTGGACCACGTCACCGCTTTTCCCGACGGACCGGCTCTGGTTCCCGGCGTTGCAGCCGCGGTCACGCGCTCGACCGGGTCCGTGTACGAGGGGGCGTCCGGCGTCCGCTCGTTGAGCGATGCCACTCCGATGACCACGGATTCGGTACTCGCACTGTTCTCCACCACCAAGGCGATCACCGGAACAGTCGTGCTCCAGTGCGTCGAAGAAGGACTGATCGACCTCGATGCTCCGGCATCGGAATACGTGCCGGACATCGCAGATCTCTCCGTCGCAGAGGGTTTCGACGAGTCCGGGGTCCTGACGCTGCGCGCTCCCCGCACGCCGATCACCACCCGAATGCTGTTGCTGCATACTGCCGGACTCGGGTACTCGTTCTTCGACGACACCTATCACCGTCTCTCGGTCGCGGGCGTCCACCCGAGCGTGATCACAGCAACTCGTGCGGCGCTGCAGACGCCTCTGCTGTTCGAGCCCGGTACCCGGTGGAACTACGGATCCAACATCGACTGGGCGGGGCTCGTGGTCGAAGCCGTTCGCGGGAAGCGACTCGGCGACGTCATGACGGAACGTGTCTTCCGTCCACTGGGGATGAGTGACACCGCATTCACCATGACCCCCTCGATGCAGGAACGACGAGCAGAGATCCACCAACGCAGGGAGGACGGGACGCTCGTGCCGACCGGTCTGGTGCTGCCGCAGGAGCCCGAAGTGGATATGGGCGGTCACGGCCTGTACTCGACCATCGGTGATTACACCCGATTCCTACAGATGTGGTTGAACGACGGTGAGGGTGAGTACGGTCGAGTGTTGCAGCCGGAGACTGTGGCGAAAGCTGCGATCAGCGGTCTCGGCGACCTTCAGGTGACGATGCTCCCAGGAGTCGAGCCCGAGCTCTCGAATGACGCGGAGTTCTTTCCGGGCCAGCGGAAGACGTGGTCGTACTCCTTCATGGTCAACGAGGAACAAGCGCCCACCGGCCGCAGCGCAGGGTCCCTGAGCTGGGCGGGACTGGCAAATCTGTACTACTGGATCGACCGTCGTGCCGATGTTGCCGGAATCTGGGCGGCACAGGTGCTCCCGTTCGCCGACCGCGCCTCCGTCGGTGGATTCCTGGAGTTCGAATCGCGCGTCTACCGCGCACTGCGCTGAGAAAGGGCTCCCGACGCCGTGGCGTCGGGAGCCCTTCCGTGTAACCGTCGTGTGCGTCAGCTGCGCAGCGACGCCGGCGGGGTGAAGCGTTCGCCGTACTTGGCGGCGAGCTCCTCGGCCCGCGCGACGAAGCCTTCCTTGCCACCCGGGTAACCGACGATGTACTGAGCGACACCACCGGTCCAGGCCGGGAAACCGATGCCGAAGATCGAGCCGATGTTGGCGTCGGCGGTGGTCTCGAGAACACCCTCGTCGAAGCACTTCTGGGTCTCGATCGCCTCGGCGAAGAGCATGCGGTCGATCAGATCCTGCAGCGGCACATCGAGGGTCGCCTCGGTCTTGAAGTGATCGCGCACACCCTGCCAGATGCCCTGACGCTTGCCGTTCTCGTCGTACTCGTAGAAGCCGGCCTTCTCGAGACGACCCGGACGGCCCTGCTCGACCATCCAGTCGACCACGTCGAGTGCGGGATGACGCGTGGTGCCGAGCTTGGTGTCGCCCTGCTTGGCGGCCTCCTCGGTTTCCTTCGCGATCTTCTGCATGAGCTTCATGTTCAGCTCGTCGGTCAGCTGCAGCGGCGGAGCCGGGTAACCCGCCTGCGAACCGGCCTGCTCGATGGTCGCGGGCTCGATGCCCTCGCCGAGCATGGCGATGGCCTCGTTGACGAAGGTGCCGATCACACGCGAGGTGAAGAAGCCGCGACTGTCGTTGACGACGATCGGGGTCTTGCGGATCGCGAGCGTGTAGTCGAACACGCGGGCCAGGGCCTCGTCGGAGGTCTTCTCACCCTTGATGATCTCGACCAGCGGCATCTTGTCGACCGGCGAGAAGAAGTGGATACCGATGAAGTCCTCGGGACGCTTGACGCCGGTCGCGAGACCGGTGATGGGCAGCGTCGAGGTGTTCGAACCGAGCAGCGCGTCGGGATCGACGATGTCTTCGATCTCCTGGAACACCTTGTGCTTGAGCTCGGTGTTCTCGAACACCGCCTCGATGACGAAGTCGACGCCCGCGAAGTCGGCGGGGTCGGCCGTCGGCGTGATGCGGTCGAGCAGAGCCTTCGACTTCTCCTCGGTGGTCTTGCCACGCGAGAGAGCCTTGGTCTCGATCTTCTCCGAGTAGTTCTTGCCACGCTCGGCGGCCTCGAGGGTGACGTCCTTGAGGACGACCTCGTAACCGGCCTTGGCGGAGACGTAGGCGATGCCGGCGCCCATCATGCCCGCACCGAGAACGCCGATCTTCTTGATCTCGCGCTTCGGCACGTCCTTCGGACGCGAAGCGCCCGAGTTGATGGACTGCATGTCGAAGAAGAACGCCTGGATCATGTTCTTCGCGACCTGGCCGGTGGCGAGTTCGACGAAGTACCGCGACTCGATGGTCGACGCGTTGTCGAAGTCCACCTGCGAGCCCTCGACGGCGGCGGCCATGATGGCGCGCGGAGCCGGCATCGGAGCGCCCTTGATCTGCTTGCGCAGGTTCGCGGGGAAGGCCGGGAGGTTCGCGGCGAAGGCCGGGCTGGAGGGGGTGCCGCCGGGGATCTTGTAGCCCTTGACATCCCACGGCTGGACGCCGCCCTCGGGGTTGGCCTTGATCCATTCCTTGGCGGCCGGAACGAGCTCCTCGACGCTGCCCACGACGTCGTGGACGAGGCCGATCTCCTTGGCCTTGACCGCGTTGTACTTGTTGCCCTGCAGCAGAACCGAGAGCAGCGCCGTCTGGATGCCGAGCAGGCGCACGGTGCGGGTGACGCCACCGCCACCGGGGAGCAGGCCCAGGCTGGCCTCGGGCAGACCGATCTGCACGCCCTTGACATCGGCAGCGATGCGGTGATGCGTCGCGAGGGCGATTTCGAGGCCGCCACCGAGAGCCGCGCCGTTGATGGCGGCGACGACGGGCTTACCGAGGGTCTCGAGACGACGCAGGTCGGCCTTGATGCCCTGGACCTCGTCGAACGCGGCCTGCGCGTCGTCGGGGCCGATCGCGATGATGTTGCGCAGGTCGCCGCCGGCGAAGAAGGTCTTCTTCGCGGAGGTGATCACCACACCGGTGATGGAGTCCTGCTCCTCGTACAGACGGTCGACGGTGGCCTTCATCGACGCCTTGTACAGCTCGTTCATCGTGTTGGCGCCCTGGTTGGGATCGTCGAGTGTCAGCACGACGATGCCGTCGGCGTCCTTGTCCCAGGAAATCATGTTGTCGCTCACTGTTTTTCGAATTCCTTCCGGTGTCAGACGCGCTCGATGATGGTGGCCACACCCATGCCGCCACCGATGCACAGGGTGACGAGGGCGCGCTTGGCTCCGCGGCGCTCGAGCTCGTCGATCATGGTGCCGGTGATCATGGCGCCGGTGGCGCCGAGCGGGTGGCCCATCGCGATGGCGCCGCCGTTGACGTTGAGCTTCTCGTCCGGGATGTTCAGGTCCTTCTGGAACTTCAGGACGACGGAGGCGAACGCCTCGTTGATCTCGAACAGGTCGATGTCGTCGACCGTCAGGCCCGCCGAGGCGAGAACCTTGTGCGCGGCCGGCGTGGGGCCGGTGAGCATGATCGTCGAGTCGGCACCGGAGGTGGCCGTGGCGACGACGCGGGCACGCGGGGTCAGACCGAGGTCCTTGCCGGCCTGCTCGGAACCGACGAGCACGAGTGCCGCGCCGTCGACGATGCCCGAGCTGTTGCCGCCGTGGTGGACGTGATCGATCTTCTCGACGAAGTGGAACTTCTGCTGCGCCACGGCGTCGAAGCCGCCCATCTCACCGATGGTCGCGAACGACGGCTGCAGCTTGGCGAGGCCTTCGAGGGTGGTGTCGGGACGCATGTGCTCGTCGTGATCGAGGATCGTCAGACCGTTCTGGTCCTTGACCGGCACGACCGACTTGGAGAAGTAGCCGCCCGACCAGGCTGCCGCGGCGAGTTGCTGCGAGCGCAGTGCGTAGGCGTCGACGTCCTCGCGGGTGAAGCCCTCGATGGTCGCGATGAGATCGGCGGAGATGCCCTGGGGAACCAGGTAGCTGTCGTAGTTGGTGGCGGGATCGAGCATCCACGCGCCACCGTCGGAGCCCATGGAGACACGCGACATGGACTCGACGCCGCCGGCGAGAACGAGCTCGTCCCAGCCGGAGCGGACCTTCTGCGCAGCCATGTTGACGGCCTCGAGGCCCGACGCGCAGAACCGGTTGATCTGCACGCCGCCCGTGGTGGCCGGCAGGTTCGCGATGGTGACAGCGGTGCGGGCGATGTCGGCACCCTGATCGCCGACGGGGCTGACGACACCGAGGATCAGGTCGGAGATGCGGTTCTCGTCGAGATCGGGGAATCGAACACGCAGCTCGTCGATCAGGCCCGTAACCAGGGAGATCGGCTTGACGGAGTGCAGCGAGCCCGTCTTCTTGCCTCGGCCGCGTGGTGTTCGGATGGCTTCATAGATGAATGCCTCGGTGGTCACAGTGCGCAGGTTCCTTCCCGTGCTTGCGGAGCGACGGCACCCACGGCCCTGCAGAGGGCCGCCGTGCCCAACCTCCCCCACGGTAGAAGCGGGTACCCCTCGGCCGTAAGGACCGAAGCGATCGGTGTCCGTGACCGAACCGAACGTCCGCAAACCCCTTACGGGACCACCGCCGCCCGCAGGCGCGGCCCCGCGTGCAGGACTTCTCGCAGCGCATCGAGGGGGACGGGGGTGCCGACGAGCTCGTCCCACGGGTAGACGGCGACCGTGCGGGACAGGAACGCCACGGCCTCGCGCAGGTGCGCGGGTTCGTAGTTGTGCACCCCGCCGATGGTGAGCCACCGGCGCACGATCGCCTCCGGATCCACGGGAACGGCGGGACCGGGCGCCACCGAGCCCGCGAGCACGAGGCGCCCGCCCACATCGAGGCGCGACACGAGCGACGCGATCGCATCCGCCGAACCCGAGAAGTCGAGAGCGATATCGGCAGGACCACCGTCGTCGAGAACCGCGCCGAACCGTTCGGCGCGTGCCGCGCGCTGCGGGTCGATGTCCACGATCGTGACGTCGGCACCGGCTTCGGCACACATGGCGACCGCCGTGACACCGAGCATCCCGGCACCGCACACCACGACCCTGCGGCCGTCGAGATCGCCGGCCGCCTCGACCACCGCGACAGCCGTCGCGGTCGCACACGAGGCCGGAGCTGCGACGACGTCGGGCACCGCGGCCGGGACGGGCACGGTCGTCGCGCCCGCGGGCAGCACGATGTACTCGGAGTAGGTGCCCGACAGTGGCCACGGCCCGGTGAACGGTTCGTGGCCGACCTTCGTCACCGACCTGCACTTGGCCGTGCGCCCGGATCGGCACCGGTCGCAGTCGTGGCACGCGCACGTCACGCTCCACACGATCCGCTCCCCCACCGCCGCGGAGGCGTGCGGACCGGCAGCGACGATCTCCCCTACCCCTTCGTGTCCGAGCACCGAGGGCGCCGGTCCGGGGCGGCGCCCGGACACGGTGTGCAGGTCGCTCCCGCACACCGTGGCGAGGCGGACACGCACGAGCAGTTCGCGGTAACCGAGGGCCGGTATCGGTACCTGCCGCAGCTCGATGCCCGTCCCGGTCCACACCGCCGTACGGCTCACACGACCTTCGAGCGGATCCATCCCGACATCCTTTCGATGACGTACACGACGGCGAACACGATGACGACGATCGCGCCGGCGAACTCGAAGTTCAGCGTCCGGACCGCTTCGAAGAGAAGGAATCCCACGCCGCCCGCACCGACGACACCGAGAACGGTCGAGGTGCGGATGTTGACGTCGAGCAGGTACAGCGTCGACCCGACGACCGACGGAACCACCTGGGGGATCACCGCGGCGAAGAGGGTCTTCCACCATCCGCCGCCGACGGCGCGGACCGCGTCGAGCGGCCCGGGGTCGATCTCCTCGACCGCGTCGGCGACGAGTTTGCCGAGGAATCCGACGGAACCGACGGCGAGCGCACACGCACCGGCGACCGGACCGAGTCCGATGGCGGCCACGAAGATCACCGCGAGTACGAGTTCGGGGATCGCCCGCACCACGAGGATCACGGCGCGAGCGGTGGCATAGACGGTGGGATGCGGAGACACGTTGTTCGCCGCCAGGATTCCGAACGGAAGCGACAGCACGGCACCGACGGCGGTGGCGACCGCGCCGATCGCGAGGGTCTGCAGCACCGCGTCGACGAGATCCGAACCCACCGCGGTGAAGTCCGGTGGAACGAGCCGTGTGAAGACCTCGAGGGACGGTCCGATCCAGGTGAACAGATCACGCGGATCGATACGGAGAGCGAACAGAGCGGCCGCCGTGGCCGCGATGACGGTGGAGGAGAAGATGATACGCGAGAGACGTTCTCGTCCAGGACCGTTCGCGGACGGAGTGAGCAGAGCGCGCCGGACGACGATGGCGACGACCTCCATCGCCGCGATGATCATCAGGATCACGCAGACGATTCCGAGTGCACGTGGATAGACGAGTCCGCGCAGTGCGTCCTGCAACGCGAATCCGATTCCGCCGGCTCCGACGAAACCGAGGACGACGGAGGTTCGGAGGTTGATGTCGATCCGGTAGACGAAGGCGGCGGTCCAGGACGGGACGACCTGCGGCAGAACCGCGTTGATCATCTCCCGGACGTATCCGACGCCGGTGCTGCGCACCGCCTCCCGTGGACCTGCGTCGGTCTGTTCGATCGCGTCGGCGAACAACTTGCCGAGCATGCCTATCGAGTGGAGAGCCAATGCCAGAACACCGGGCAGGACGCCGATTCCGAGTGCGCGGACGAACAGGACCGCAAACAGCAGGTCGGGCATGGCGCGGCAGAACGTGATGACGGCGCGGGCGATGCGGTGCAGCGCCGGGTGCGGTGTCGTGTTGCGCGCAGCCAGGAACGCGAGCGGTACCGATGCGACCGCCGCGAGGACGGTGCCGAGCACCGCCATGAGCAGCGTCTCGATCGCGAGCACACCGATGCGGCCGGGGTCGTCGAGCCGCGGCGGCAGCATGCGTTCGATCAGGCCGGCCGTCGAGTCGAGCCCGTCCAGCAAGGTTGTGGGAGCGAAATCGATGTACGTGGCCGACGCGACGACCACGACCGCGACGACGGCCCAACCGGCGGTGATCGTCCGCCGACGGTCACGACCGGCGCCGTGGGGCCTCGTCTCCGTGCGGGTCGGGGTGAGGATGCTCATGCCGACCGTGCTCCGAGAGAGCCGGAGGCGGGTTCGACGCGCTGGTAGATCTCCATGGCCTCGTCGCGGGAGAGCCCGACCGCCGGGCGATCGAGCACCTTGCGACCGTCTCGCAGGCCGACGATGCGGTGTGCCCAGCCGAGTGCGAGGTCCACCTGGTGCAGCGTGCACACGACGGTGAGCTTGTCTTCCATGCACACTCGGAACAGCAGATCCATGACCACGCCGGCGTTCTCCGGATCGAGGGAGGCGACGGGTTCGTCGGCGAGCAGCACCGTGGGCCGCTGCATGAGGGTCCGTGCGATCGCGACGCGCTGCTGCTGGCCTCCCGACAGGGTGTCGGCACGCCGGTCCGCGAGGTCGGCGAGACCGACCCGGTCGAGATGCTCCCGCGCCTCGACGCGCATGGTCTTCGGGTAGGTGAGCGCCCCGTAGCGGGGCAGCGACAATCTGCCGAGCCCGCCGATGAGCACGTTCTCGAGGCAACTGAGCCGTCCGACGAGATTGAACTGCTGGAAGACGAATCCGACGTCCTTGCGCAGCGACCGCAGCTCGCGGCGGGACGCGAGATCGACCCGTGTACCGGAGACGTCGATCCTGCCCTCGGTGACGGGGTGCAGACCGTTCAAGCACCGGAGGAAGGTCGACTTCCCCGAGCCCGACAGACCCAGCAGGACGACCAGTTCGCTGCGGTGCACGTCGAGATCGACGCCGGACAGCGCGGTGGTGGTGCCGAATTCCTTGGTGACGCCGCGGGCCGAGACGACGAGGTCGTCGCCGGCGACCTGGTGGGTGGGATCGATGCTCATCGTCAGCCCTTGCACTTCTCGGATTCGGTGATCTCGCAGACGTGTCGGACCCCGTCGTAGTCGGCGTCGGTCGCAGCCACGACACCCCAGGCACGCTCGTCGGTGATTCGGCATTCGCCGTCGCAGTATCCCTGGGCGAGCAGGTAGTCGGCGTTGCCCTTCTCGGTGAGGATGGTGGCGAGTCGTTCGGTGACCTCGGTGCCGAGGGAGTTGTCGGCGACGAACAGGGATCCGGCGATCGTCTCGGATTCCCAGACCTTCTTCAGTTCGCCTTCCCGGAGGTCGCCGCTCTCGATCATCGTCCGGTCGACCATGGTGTCGAACGCGAAACCGGCGTCGCAGTCGCCCGCTGCGATCGCCAGGGCGGAAGCGTCGTGCCCACCGGCGTAGACGGGGGTCAGACCGGCGACGAGATCCTGCTCGGTTCCCGACTCGACGACTCCCGCTTCGATGAGTCCTGCCGAGGGGTACAGGAATCCGGACGTCGAACCGGGATCGACGAAGCACACGTCCTTGCCCGCGAAGTCCTCGATGCTGTCGATCCCGGAGTTGCCGGACTGCGTCAGACCGTAGGAGCGGTAGCCGGGTTCGGCGTCCGGGTCCTGGACGACGGCACCGAGCGGAGTGGTGTCGGCGCCGTTGAGTTGCGCCACGACGTACGCGAAGGGACCGAAGAAGGCGAGGTCGACGTTGTCGGCGATCATGCCCTCGACCACGCCCGCGTAATCGGAGGCCTGGACGAACTCGACGGTGGATCCGGTCTCGTCCTCGAGCATCGTCAGCAGCGGCTCGTAACTCGACTTCAGATCGGACGAGTTCTCGGCGGGAATCGCACCGAGCGTGATGGTTTCGGGAAAGCCTTGTTCGTTGAGCGTGTCGGGATCCGAACCGCCGCAGGCGGTCAGAGCGAGGGTGAGACCGGCGGCGAGACCGGCGGAGACGGCGGCTCGGCGAGACGACAGGGAACGCATGGGAAGGGTCCTTCGAGTCGGCAGGTCAGGAGACGATCAGGGCGGGCAGAGCGACGATCGAGTCGAGAACGTGGGTGGCACCGGCTTCGCGGAGGGTCGCCTCGTCGTGGGCTCCTGTGCGCGTGCCGGCGACGACGGACGCTCCGGACCGCAGACCCGAGAGCATGTCGCCGGCGGTGTCACCGACCACGGCGATCTCGCGGACGTCGTCGGTGCCGGTGCGCAGCAGCGCGGTGAGGATCATGTCGGGGTAGGGACGACCGCGACCGGCGTCGGCGGGCGTGAGGGCGATGTCGGCGAGGTCGCGCCAGCCGAGTGCGTCGAGCAGCCGGTCCTGGGTGGAGCGGCTGAATCCGGTGGTGAGTGCGACTTTCACGCCTGCCTCGCGTAGTTGCGTGATCGTCTTCTCCGCGCCCGGAATCGGGGCGACGTCCCCGGCGTCGACGAACCGTTCGTAGGCGCGTTCGAAGGCGTCGTTGGCGATCCGGGCGCGCTCGTCGCTGCCGAACAGGGCGCGGAAGACGACGATCTTCGACTGCCCCATCGTGTCGAGGACGTATCGGCGCGCGTCGTCCCGCTCGGGGCCGCTCTCGGGAAGGCCGACGGCGGTGGCCGCTTCGTCGAAGGCGCGGACGACGAGTCCGTCATCGGCGACGGTGGTTCCGGCCATGTCGAGCACGGCCAGTCGGATGGTGGTCATGATCTTCTGCTCCAAGGGTTTCGGGAGGCGGTCAGAGTCCGAGCAGGTCGGCGGTCTCTTCGCCGAGATAGGGGCCGAGTGTCATACCGCGGCCACCCGGCCCGGCGACGACCCATACGTCCTCGTCGGCCTTCGCGCGGTGGACGAGCGCGGTGGGATCGGTGCACTGGCTGTAGACCCCTGCCCAGCGCCGGACGACGGGCGGCAGACGGCGACCGAGGAGTTCTTCCGTGACGGCGGTGAGATGGTCGTAGGGTTCCTCGTCGACGTCGAAGTCGAACGGTTCGTCGTAGGCGTGGGTGTCTCCGATGGTCAGGCCGCCGTGCAACCGTTGGACGCACAGCAGCTGCATGCGATGTTGCTCTGCGACGGGGCGTTGCTGTTCGGCGACGGTGAGATCGTCGAGGGCGGTACCGGCGAATCCCGGGTAGTAGCGGAGGCTGTCACCGTCGGCGATCGAGGTGGTGAGCGGTTCGTCCAGTGGTGCGGTCTGCATCATCTGCAACCGGACCCGGCGCAGCGGCAGGTCGCCGGCGAGATCGCGGGCCAGGCCACCGAGTGTCGCGCCGGGGCAGGCGAGAACGAGATCCACCTCGTGCACGACACCGTGATCGTCGCGTACCCGGACCGTCCCGTGCGGCGTGCGGGAGACGTCCCGGGCCTCGGTGGACGGCAGGAACCGGTAGCGACCCGACGTGGCGAGGTGTTGCCGGATCGCCGGAAGCGCGATGCGGGACTCGACGGCGGCGTCGGTACCGCAGTGCAGTGCGGCGACGAATTTCCCACGGAGCGCAGGGTTGACACCGCGCGCTTCGTCGGCGTCGAGAAGTGTGAATCCTCGCCGGCCCGCGTCGTCACGCGCGACGGCCTCCTCGGCGACGGCGACCTCGGCGGCGGTGCGCAACAGCGTCAGTGAGCCGTTCGCACGGAAGCCGACATCGGGCACGCGCGCGCCGAGATCCTCCCACAATTCCCGGGACCGGAGGGTCGCGTCGAGTTCGCCGCGCGTGCGGCCGGAGACCCAGACGAGACCGAAATTGCGCACGGTGGCACCGCGTGCTTCCGGTTCGCGTTCGAGATGCAGGACGTCGTGTCCGCGACGGACGGCGGCGTCGGCGTGTGCGGTGCCGAGGATGCCACCACCGATGATCAGGATTCGCATGTCTGCAACAGTGGAGCATGGTCTAGACCAGATGGGGACGGTTCGGCGAACGCACGGTGAACAGTTGGTATAGACCGGAATTCGGTTACGCTGGATGTGTGGCCACCGTCGTTCGCGAAGCGCGCACCCTCAAGCACCAGGTCGTGCGCCGCCAGGTCGAGTGTCTTCTCGACCAGCTCACCGTGGGAGACCAGGTGCCCTCCGAGCGCGATCTCGCCACCCGATTCGACGTCGCCCGCGAAACCGTCCGCCAGGCACTGCGCGAACTGCTCGTCGACGGCCGCATCGAACGACGGGGTCGCAGCACCGTCGTCGCCGGACCGAAGATCGTCCAACCCCTCGTCATCGGTTCCTACACCGAAGCCGCCCTCCTCGAAGGACGGAGCGCGGGGCGTGTGCTGGTCGCGTGGACCGACCTCGTCGCCGACGACGAAACGGCCTGCCGCCTCGGCATCGAGGCCGGAGACCCCGTCCTCGAACTCGAACGTGTCCTGCTCACCGACGGGGTGCACGTCGGACTCGAACGCACCCGGCTTCCCGCACACCGCTTTCCGGAGCTGCGCCGGACGCTGGATCCGTCGTCGTCACTGTACGCCGCGATCCGCGCCTGCGGGATCACGTTCGCGCGGGCGGTCGAGAAGATCGAGACCACACTGCCCGACGCGCGCGAAGCGGCCCTGCTCGACGCCGACACCCGCACACCCATGTTGTTGCTCGAACGGATCTCCTACGACGAGAACGACGTTCCCATCGAACATCGCCGCTCGCTCTATCGCGGCGACCGGATGTCGTTCGTCACGACCGTCACTCCCTGAGCAGCAGGTCGGTCGACGCCCAGGCCTGCTTCCCGCGCCCGGACGATCGCGCTCGCCCGGTCGGCCGCACCGATCTTGCCCAGGATGTTCGACACGTGGTTGCGCACCGTCTTCTGGCTGAGTATCAGTCGCCGGGAGATCGCCGCATTGTCGAGTCCGCGCGCCACGAGATCGAGGATCTCCCGTTCACGTTCGGTCAGATCCGGGAAGGCGGCCGCAGTGTTGCGGGATGTCGACACCGCCGCAAGGGCTTTCGCGGCGACCGCCGCGCCGACGATCATCTCCCCGGCGGCCACCGCCCTGATCGCCCGTTCGACCCCCGACGGATCGGCCCCCTTGACGAGATAGCCGGAGGCACCGGCGCGGATGGATGCGACCAGGATGTCCTCGTCCTCGTGCATGGTGACCATCAGGATGCGGGTGCCCGGGACCTTCCGGAGAATGCTGCGGGTCGCGTCGATCCCCGAGCCGTCGCCGAGTTCGATGTCCATGAGCACGACGTCGATGTCGGCGTTCACGCCTTCGAGCGCCTCCCCCACCGAACTTGCCTGGCACACCACGTCGATCCCGTCGAGGGTGCCGAGGAGCGCGGCCATACCGAGGCGGAAGACGGGATGGTCGTCGACGATCGCGACGCGTATCACCGGGTTGTCGCTCTCGATTCGGACCAGGGTAGCCGCGCGCACACCACGACACCGCGCGGGTCGCCGGATTCGATGCCCACCGTCCCACCGACCTCCCGGGCCCGTTCACGCATGCTCGGCGTGCCCACGCCGACGCGTGCGTCGGCTGCGAGTCCGCTCCCGTCGTCGACGATGTCGAGTGCCAGAACGTCGCCCTCCGCCGCGACCCGCACCGTGCACTCGTCGGTACCGGAATGCCGCCGGGCGTTGATGATCGCCTCGGAGGCGATGCCGTATGCGGCCCACGCGACAGGGCCGGACATCCCGGCCGGGAGGTCGGCCTGCAGGTGGACGCGGAATCCCGCGCGGGCGTGCGTGATCACGAGCTCGTCGAGGGCTGCGGTGAGACCGAGTTCGTCGAGGACCGGGGGCAGCAGGCTGCGCGAGAGTTCGCGGACACCGTCGACCTGGCGGTCGAGTTCGCGGAGCAGTTCGTCGACGAGCACGGCCGCGGCCTCCGGATCGGTGGTGACGAGATTGCGTGCCCCCTGCAGACCGAGCCGCACCCCGGCGAGCGACGGCCCGAGTCCGTCGTGCAGTTCGCGGCGGATGGTGCGGCGTTCCTCGAGCCGGACCTCGGTGAGGCGCCGGCGGGCGTCTTCGAGGTCCTCGGCCGACCGCAGTACCACCAGTCCGGCATCGACGACGGTCGCGAGTTCGGTCAGCGCCCGCCGGCTGCGGGCCCCGAGCGATTCACCCGGCGGTGCGGTGACGGCGAGGGTCGCGTCGCCCGAGCCGACCGGCACCTCCTCGACAGGTCCCGAGGCGGTCCCCCAGCGCGCGATGACGTCATCCCCGCGGCGCACCTCGACCGATTCGAGGCGCAGCGCGGTGCCGATGCCGGCGGCGAGTTCACCCAGCAGCAGGTCGGGGGAATCGGCGCCGGCGAAGTGCCGCCCGAGAATCCGTACCGCGCGCGCCGGGTCGACACCGTCGCCGTAGACGAGCCGGTGCACCCTCCGGCCGAGCCACATCCGCACCGGTTGCACAGCGAGCGCGACGGTGGTGGCCCCGACCGCCTGGGCGAACACCGATTCGTTCGGGAGCACCAGCGAGACCGCGACCGTCACCGCGAGATAGCAGGTGACGAGCACGGCGGTGAGACTGCCGGCGAGAGCAGCGCGTCCGACCGCGAGGTCGATGCCCCAGAGTCGTTGGCGCAACACGACGGCGAGGATCGCGACCGGATAGAAGGCCTGCGTCGCGAGGTGGAGCAGAGGTGTGAGCATCCACGGCACATCCGGCACCGCCAGCGGGATGTACGAGGCCGTCATGAGCGCACTGCCGAGAGCGAGCCATCCCATCCCGGATCGTTCGGCCGCCGGGGCGTGACGGCGGCGCCACTCGACGTGTCCGGCGGTGAGGAAACCTACGGCCACAACGGGTCCGACGAACCAGATGTCGGCGATGCCGGTGAACGTGCGCGCCCAGAAGAACCAGGCGATCGTCACGACGCCGGCGAGAACCCCCGCTCGCACCACCGGGCCGGCAGGACGATCGCGGACGAGCCACGGCACCACCAGGAACAACGCGAGCGTCCCGGGGATCCAGGTGGTGTTCTGCAGCGGCCCGAGGAATCCCACGGGAAGTTCGGGACGGACGAGGGCGAGCTGGGTCCAGCTGTAGGACACCGCTGCCAGGCCCACCCCGATCGACGCGACGGCCAGCAGGATCGGAACGGCATGGACGCGACGGGCGAGGATGACACCGGCGACCGTCCCGTAGACGGCGGCACCGACCACGTCCACGAGGAAGAACAGCTGGTCGGAGTCGAGCACGGGCCGGGCCGCGACGAACACGACCACGGCCGCGACGGCGAGCAGCCAGGAGGCGACGGCCACGACGGCGGCGGGTACCGGAGCCCCGGTACCCGCCGATCCGTTCGCTGTGGCTGTGTCCTTCATGGTGCGGTGAGTATGCACCACTGTGTCCTTGATGCGGCAGGTATACGCCGCTGGGCCGTTCGCAGGGGTACTAACGTGCACGCCGGTCCGTGAGAGCGAATCCGACACCGGCCACCAGCACCCACACCGGGCCGGTGAAACCCGCCATGTACTGCAGCGGGGAGATGCCGAGGAGCAGCGTCAGGCCACCGAGAACGATGCTCGCCCAACCGATCCACCGAGGTGCCGCACGGTGACGCAGGGCGGCCACCGCGACCGCGACGCCGCTCACTCCGGCCCCGACCCACAGCCACGGGATGGTGCCCATCCAGTGCGAGGCGAAGACCGCGACCTCGGGCACCATCCGATCGGTGTTCCCGAGCCCGAACAGCAGCTCGGTGTCGAGCCCCGTGCCCATGAGTGTCGCGACCGAGGTGAGCACGAGCCCGAAGGCCGCGACCGTCGGCACGAGGCCGAACTCCGGAGTGCCCGCACGCAGTCTTCGCTGCAGGCCCGCAGCGAAGACGAGCAGCAAGGCCGTCGACACCATCAACGTCAGGTGCATGACGAGCATGGCCGTGCGCTGCCCGGCGAACTCGGTCATGATCGCCGCCGCGTTGCCGGCGGTGCGCTCGTCGTACGCCGCGCCCATCGCCATGCTCGCCTGGATGCCCACGACGCCGGCGAGTCCGGCGGCGGCGCCCGTCCACGCCCAGATCGAGCCGGGGCCACGAGGGTCGGGGGTGATCGGCGTGAGAGGTTCGGTCTCGGTGCCGAGAGTGTTCATGGGGGTCCCTTCGGATCGGTGCGACGCCCTGCGCGTCGTGGAAGGAACGATCCGGCGCCCGGTGTCCCGGATGGAAGGGGCGGCCGTCCCGATCTTTCGGGATCCCTGCCCGTGCCGCCGCCGGGCGGCACACACCCGCCGCTCACGAGCTCGGGGAGGTTGTACGCGATTCTCCCGGGCGGTTTCAGGTAGCCAGCGCAACACAACCTCCCCGAGATCGGAGAGTGCCGACGCGAATATTCTGCGGGCGCCCGGATCCGCGTCGTTCCGAATTCACTCAGGGATGACGGGCGCGGCGTTCGCTCGCCGAATGCAGAGCACCGACGGAAGCGAAGGCTGCAGCAAGTACCAGCAGCAACAGCACGACATTCAGAGTCATGGAAATGTCCTTTCACGGGCCGGGTGAAAATTACCCGGCATCGAAACAGGCGCCCCTCACTTCTATCCCATTCCCACCGAATATGCGAGTCGTTCCATTTTTCCGAACCGACTCGAATTGTTCGCGCTTCGAACACCGAGAATTTCCCGCAACGTATTCGACGGGAGAATGCGCACTCCCGGACGAGTGACCTGGGCCTCATGTTCGCACGCCGACGCGAAGGACCGTCGGGACCGTTCCTAGAGTGATCGGTCGTGGCGGAGTCGAGCGGAGACCATCGGGTTGCCGAACTATCGCTGCCCACTCCCGCCCCCTTACGCACCGCTTTGCTGACGGTTCCCCGTCAGGGACGCCGGTGGCCCGGGGCCGCGCGTGCAGTCGCCACAGTCGCGGGGCCCGGTCTCGTGGGCGTCACTCTGGGATTCGGTGCCGTCTCCGCCGTCGCCACACTCGGCGCCTTCGCCGTCGTCTACGGCGAACAACGTCCCTATCGGGTACGTGCCCGGGTGGTCGCCCTCGTCGGCACGGTGCTCGTCGTGCTGGCGACGATCGGTGCCGCGGCCGGGTCGGTGGTCCACGACGCGGTGGCAGCCGGCGGGTCGGCGTGGTGGTATCTGCTGGTCGTCGCGGCGATGACCGCGACCGTCTCGGTGTGCGCGTTCGTCGTGGACGCATTGCGCATGGGTGCGCCCGGCGCCTTCCTGATGTTGCTGTCCCTCGAGATCGCCTCGGCTCTGCCCGCGTTGGGGGTGTCCGTCCCGGCGGTCGCGGTGTGGACGGCGATCGGAGCGGCGACGGCCGTCGTGATGTCCGTGTCCGGCGCCCCCTTCCGGCCACGGACCCCGGAACGCACCGCGGTGGCCGCGGCGGTCGTCGCCGTCGACGCGGTCTTCGAGGAGAACTCACCGGCGCATCGCCGTGCCGCCGTCCACGATCTGCACGTGGCCTGGCAGTGCCTGCACGACGCCGGCCTCGTCGGCTCGGGGCACCCCCTGGAACGGGCATTGCACGCCGCCCACGTTCGATGTGCGGAGACACTGCACGAACGTCCGCGCGACGAAGCGGTCCCCGAGGACGACCTGCAATTGCAGCCGCCGCTGCGGCGGCCCTCGGTGCGGTACCGCCTCGCGCGGGCCGCGCACCCGCGCAGTCGTTCGGCGACGATCGCGGTGCGCCTGCTCGTCGCGGGGCCGGTCGCCGGCACGACCGCGATCGCGCTGGGTGTCGGGCGCCCCGATTGGGCGGTCATCACGGCGGCGATGATCCTGCACCAGGGACCGGACCGGATCCTCGGCTCGTACCGGGCCGCGCACCGCTTCGTCGGCACCGTGCTCGGGCTCGTCCTGCTGGCCTGCCTGACGCCCTTCCATCCGAGCGGTGTCGCGCTCGTGGTGGTGCTGGCCGCGGCGATGGCCGGCACCGAGATGTTCCTGGTGCGGAACTACGGCCTCGCGATGGTCTTCATCACCCCGCTCGTCGTCGTTCTCGGCGGGCTGGGTACCCCCGGCGATCTGGTGACGGTCTCACGCGACCGGTTCCTCGAGACCGTCGTCGGCGTCTGTGTCGCGCTGGCGGTGATGTGGGGCGTGCTGCCCCGGGCCCACCGCCGCGTCCTCGACTTCGCCGACGGTCGCGTCCGTGACGCCGTCGCCGGGATCGCCGCGTCGACGGACGTGAAAGAACTGCCCGAACTGCGCCGCGACCTGGAGTTCGATCTGCACGCCTCCACCACCGCAGCGGTCATCGCCGCGCACACCGAGCCGGCGTGGACCCGGCAGCGCTGGACCGAGCATCGCCGGCTCCACGAGCTCGGCTACCGGATCCTGACCCTGCCGGAACGACCGGGACCCTGAAGCAGGGACCCGGTCGCTTCCGCACGAAGATGCGCCTTTCGTCAGAGCACCAACACTGCGAAGACGGTCGAGAGGATCAGTCCCGCCATCACCGGCAGGAAGCACTTGCGGGCGAGATCCAGCACCGGCACCCGGGCGAAACCGGCCACCGCGACCAGCGAGGACCAGGCGATGATGACGCCGCCGCCCGACCAGATGTTGCCCATCTGACCGATCGCCGCGAGCGTCGACGGGTCGACGTCGACGGCCGGGCCGAGAGCACCCGACAGCGCGCCGGTGAGGGGCAGTCCGCTGAATCCGGAACCGTCGAGTCCCGCGACCACTCCGATGAGCAGAATTCCGAACGAGGTGACGAAGGCGTTCTGCGGCAGATGTGCCTGTACCGAGGTCACGAGGTCGAACAGGATTGCCGGGCCTGCGGCGTCGGTGGACAGGCCGAGGATCGGGCCTGCGAACTCCGGGTTGCCGATGAAGAAGAAGCCGGCGATCGGAAGAACACAGCCCATGGCTTTGAATGCGAAGACCAGACCGTCGACGAGGTGATCCGAGGTGGTCTCGAGGAAGCTTCCCCGGTCGGTCGACGCTGCGGCAGCGAACAGGATCAGGGCTGCGATCCCGCCCACGATCGCGGCGGCCTCACCACCCTGCAGGGGCGGCACGACCTCGGTGAACTTGCCCAGCATCAGATAGACGATGAACGCGAGGTAGGCCAGCGGCACGAGCATCGCGAACGCCTTCGCGGTACCGCGACGCTCCTTCTCCGCCTCGGCGGGGTCGGCGACCGGCTCGGACGGAGCCACCAGCACCGCCGTGGCCGCCGTTGCCGGCTCGCCGCCACCACCGGGCCCGCCGGGACCGCCGGCCGGTTCGGGCCGGCGCGGAGGACGGGAGCCGCCTGCTCCACCCGAGGAGTCGTCGCCGCCACGGGTGTCACCGATGCCGCTGTCGGCTTCGGATTCCCATTCGACGAGCAGGTCGGCGGACGGTGCACGCCAGTGCCGCTTCTGGACGAAGTAGGTGATGAGCAGTGCCGTGACGCCCACGATCAGGGAGAGGACCAGTGCCTTGTCCGCGACGGAGTCGGCGTCGACGCCGGCGGCTGCCGCGGAGATACCGGGTGCGACCTTGATGATGTAGTCCGACGACAACGCCATGCCCTGACCGCAGATCGCGATGACCATGCCCACCGACAGCGGGGACATGCCGGCGCGGATCGCGACGGGGATGAGCACTGCGCCGACGAGGGGCACGGCCGGGGTGGGCCAGAAGAACAGGGAGATCACGTAGGTGACGGCGGCGAGGACGAGGAAGCTGCTGGTGCCCGCGCGCATGACGCGCCGGAACGGCGCGACCATCATCCGGTCCGCGCCGAGCTGGCGCAGCGCGCCGAGCATGGCCGTGACCATCGCGATGATGAGGAAGATGTTGAACAGTTCCTTCGCCGCGACGAGGCTCGCGTTGAAGATGGCCGACAGTCCCGTGACGATGCTGCCCGAGAACGTCAGTGCGGTCAGGAAGGTTGCGACGACTGCAGGAACGACGATGTTCTTCCGCAGGGCCATGGTGGCCAGGATGACGAGGATGCCGGCCAGGTAGACCCAGTGCGCGGCGGTGAGGTGTACGTCCAAGGCGTTTCCTTCGACAGGAGGGTGGAACGAGTCGGGCTGTGTTCGTGGACGGTGAATGGGCACTCGATGTATTGGGGGAACTTTCCGCTACGGCCCGTGCTCGGTCAACGAGAACGGTGCACAGTGACCGACACGCTGACTGTGCACTGTGTTCCACTTTTGCGATTTCGTGACGCCGAGTCGCTCGCATGTGAAAAATTGCTACGAACATGTGTCGCGAGCCCGGCGCCGGTCTCGCGATCTCGCCGAATGTGCACCCTGCCCCGGCTCGTCCGGATCCGATGTGCATCTCGACTCCGCGATGGCGATGCATCCGACGGTAGCGCAGTGCGACAGTGGTCCGACGGTACGAACCGTGCCGCGCACGTTCCCGAGGTTC
Organism: Rhodococcus sp. As11; assembly: GCF_048957735.1. Taxonomy (NCBI): domain Bacteria; kingdom Bacillati; phylum Actinomycetota; class Actinomycetes; order Mycobacteriales; family Nocardiaceae; genus Rhodococcus; species Rhodococcus sp. As11. The sequence continues at coordinate 61,926 of NZ_JARDJE010000015.1, read as the reverse complement.
CGGAGAGTTCGATGACCACTCGCACCGATACACCGGCAGCGCCGGCAACCGAAACGGATGCAGGCACCCCTACGGCCCTGTCCGCCCTGCTCGCCGGAACCCTCGTCGGGACACTGAGCAACAACATCATCAATGTCCCACTGCCACAGATTCTTTCCGACTTCGACGCAAGCCTCGACGACGGCGCGCTCCTGGCGGTCGGTTTCCTTCTCACTTTCGCTGCGGCGATGCCCCTCGCGGGGTACATCGGCGACCGATACGGCCGCCGGCGCGTCTACTGCGGCGCACTGCTCGGCACCGCGATCTGCGCGGCCGGAGCGGCGACGGCGCCGACCCTCGAGATCCTCGTGGTCTGGCGCGCCCTCGGTGGACTCGCGGCCGCCGCCTTCGCACCGGCCGTCATGGGGCTGATCGCGTGGCTGTTCGGCGCACACCGACGCGCACGCGCGGTGAGCGCGTGGGCCACCGTGAACGGACTCGGCCAGGCCGTCGGCCCCACCCTCGGCGGTTTCGTTGCGGGACAGTGGGGTTGGCGATGGGTTTTCGTCCCGATGATTCCGATTGCACTGATCGGACTCGCCGGAACGCTGCGCTGGATCCCGATCTTCCCCGGCCGCCGGATGACCCTCGACGTACCCGGCGCGATCGCACTGACACTCGGTTCCGCCGGAGTCGTGCTGGGGCTGAGCATGTTCGGACAGGCGGGGATCCCCACGTCCGCGGCAGGAATCGTGCTGGCGGTCTCGATCGTCGTACTCGTCGGTTTCGTCGGGCACTGCCTGCGCGCGACCGTACCGTTCGTCGACGTCCGGCTGCTGGTCGAGAGCCGGTTCGCGCGGAGCGCGGCCGCCGCCTTCGCGCAGATGTTCTGCCTGGGTGCGGCCCTGCTGGCCGTGCCGCTGCGGTTGCACGCGACGGGCGCGTCGACGGCCACGGCCGGGGTGATCCTGTTCGCGCTGCCCGCAGTGATGGCGGCCCTCGCCCCGGTGGTCGGCCGCACCGTCGATCGTGTCGGTGGACGACGGATGTTGCGGGCGGGACTGGTGGTGCTGCTCGTCGGTCAGGTCGCGCTCGCCGTCGTCCTCTCGGCGGACGAGCCACGCCTGTGGCTCGTCGCGACGGTCCTGGCGATCACCGGTGCCGGCATCGCCGCCGTGCAGACCCCTGCAGCGGCAGGATCGACCCGGTCACCGGCGGGTGAGCGCGGGACAGGGCTGGGCGTGTTCAACCTGATCCGTTTCGGCGGATCGGCCGTGGGGGCGGCGTGGGTGACCGTCGCGCTCGGCTCGTGGACGGTGGGCCCGCTCTTCGCGGTGTGCGCCGTGGTCGTGTGCGCGGGGTTGGCCGCCTCGTTCCTGGGGACGGATCCGGAGGACACCGAACCCGTCTCCGATTCGACAGCCCTCAGCGGTAGTTGATCTCGTTCTCGACCGAGGTGCGCAGCCGGTCGAGGAGCTCGAGCCGGACGGCGAGCCAGGCCGTGAACTGGTTCTCCGGTATCCGGACGTCCATCGCCATCGCGCGGGAGATCCGGTCGAGCTTCGACAGCATCGTGTTGCGATGAACCGACAACTCCCGCGCCGCCGCATTGACGTTCCCGCCGGCCGCGAGATAGGCCGACAACGTGTCGTAGAGGTCGGTGCCGGGCTCGAGCGCGCCGAGCACGTCGCCGACGAATCTGCGGCTCCGGTCGGTCTCGGCGACCAACTCGAGCACGCCGTAGCCCCGCAGATCGCGATACGCCACCGAACCCGACATCCCGAGCCGCTGCCCGATGCCGAGCGCCACGCGGGCCTGCCGGTAGCTCTCGCGGATCTGGTCCGCCCCGACGGCCGGAGCACCGTGGGCGACGGGTACCGGGCGCACGCGCCGGCGGGACAGATCCTGTGAGACCGCGTCGGCGTACTCGGCGATCTCGAGCTCGACATCGCGCGGGTCGCGGTAGCGCAGCGACCGCACCACGACCAGGACGTCGCCGATCACCGTGACGTACGAGCGCACCGACGGATGGGGCAGGACGCTGGCCGCGTACCGGGCCAACCGCAGCAGTCCACCGGATTCGTCGCCACCCGGACCGGCCGGGTTCTCCCCGTAGCCGGGCGCGACGAAGACCGCGAACGTCGAGGTGAGGTCGATGTCGTGGTACTCGGCGCGGGCCTGCATGTCGTGCTGGCTGGTGAAGCTGCCGTGCACCAGAGCCTGCACGAAATCGCCGCGGGCCCGTTCCTCGGCCTCGTCGACACTGCGTTGCCGCAGCATCTCCGACCCGATGATCGCCGTCGCCTGTTCGGTGACGACCGCGTGCTGGGCCAGCTCGTGCGGTCCCGGCGACGGCCCCGAGGCGAGAACGACCACCCAGCCCTCGAACCGTTTGCCGAGCCGGATGGTGCTCGCCGTGCACGTCCAGGGCGTGCCTCCGACGACCTCCTCCAGCACGCGGGTGTCGTGGTGCGCGTGACGATCCGCTGCCGTCACCGCCGACAACTTCTCGAGCAGGATCTCCGAGATCTCGTCCGCCCGGCCGGCATCCACGCCATGGAAGGCGACGGCCTGGCCACGCGCGTCGAGCGCGATCGCCGGATGCTGCGCGAGGGCGGAGACCTCCTTGACCAGCAACGTCAGTCCCGCGCCACGGTGCAGCAGACCGGCGAGCGTCGAGTGCACGTGCGCGGAATAGCGCATGACGTGCATTTCCTGCATCAGCGACCGCTCGGCGAGCAACCTGTTGAGCGCCGCGAATCCCACGGGCAGGTCGAGTTCGATCACCACCGATCCCGGCGGCCAGGACACTCCGGCGGGCGCCGCGCCGTCGACGACCAGCGCCGCGGCGCCGCGGGCCGCAAGCGCGGACAGAGCGTGCGCGCTGTCGGCGAGCGACTCCGGCCGCATGTACACGGCGACACCGTCGAGATCGTCGAATCGGCCGATGACCTCGCCGAACGGCAGCACCCAGGTGAGCGCCCGGTCGAGATCGGCCTCCCGATCCACGACCCGGGCGCCCGCCATGAGCGGTTCGTCGAGCAGCCCTCGGACTGTCAGACGCGGGCTCGATTCCATGGGGACCTGCTTCCCTCGGGAGCATCTGCGGGCCGCGAGGGGGTGGGCCCGCCGACACCGTGGCGGTGTGCACTTTCTACACCAGTTACCAGAGTCGTGGGTCACAGACACATGTGCACTGTGTACACCGAATTCCGAAAACGACGGTGATCTTGACCGTCCCCATCGGCGCGCGGCCCTGTTAGAAATGAGCCACGCCGGACGCACCGCTTCACCACTCCGGCACCCGCCGACACGTCAGCGACGCGGCATCGGCGGGACGCATCCGGATCCCGACGCGGACCAGGAATCGTCCGACTCTCCGACCCGACCTCGAAAGTGGACACCCATGCACCGAATCCACCGCATCACCCTCGACGACGCACTCCCCCTGCTCGCCGCCGGCCGCGCGAAGGCCGAGGAGATCGGCGTGAAGCAGACCCTGTGTGTCTGCGACGAGAGCGCGAATGTCATTGCTCTGCACCGGCTTCCCGGCGCCCGCCTCACCGGCGTCGAGATCGCCATGGCGAAGGCGTTCACCGCCGCCGGGCACGAGCGCGCCACCCACCTGTTCAACGAGGGCCCCAACGGACCCGCCCTCCCCGGCAACGAAGCGTTCGGCATCAGCCACATGCTCCCCGGGAAGTTCGCGATCTTCGTCGGCGGCTTCCCCCTCGTCTACGACGGGCAGATCGTCGGCGCCGTCGGCATCAGCGGCGGCAACGGCGAGCAGGACAAGGCGGTCGGCGCCGCCATGATCGCCGAATTCGAAGCTCTGACCTCCGCGATCAACGCCTGATCGCATCCCCCGCACGACCTCCTCACCGAAAGGCATCATCATGACCGAACTGCTCGGACGCGACGAATTCCGCGCCGCACTCGAAGACGCCATCAAGGGACGCGAGGCCAAGAACGCCTCGTTCAGCAAGGCGTGGGCCGAGGGCAAGCTCGAAAAGCACCACTTCGCCCGGTGGGCCGAGAACCACTACCACTACGTCGGCCCCTTCGCCGACTACCTGGCGAACATCTACTCCAACACCCCCGATCACTTCACCGACGCCAAGGACTTCACCCTCCAGAACATGTACGAGGAGGAACTGGCCGACATCCGGCACACCGACCTGCTCATCAAGTTCGCCGAGGCGTGCGGCACCACCAAGGAGCGCGTCGAGGATCCGAACAACATGAACGCCGTGACGCGCGGCCTGCAGGCGTGGTGCTACGCGGTGTCCCAGCGCGAACACTTCGTCGTCGCCACCGCGGCGCTGGTCGTCGGCCTCGAATCGCAGGTGCCGAGCATCTACAAGAAGCAGATCGTCCCGCTGCGCGAGGTGTACGGATTCACCGAGGACGAGATCGAGTTCTTCGACCTGCACATCACCTCCGATGTGGTGCACGGTGAGCGCGGCTACCAGATCGTCCTGGACTGCGCCGACACCCCGCAGCTGCAGCAGCGCTGCCTGCAGCTCGTCCGCTGGGGAGCGGAGATGCGCTTCTCGTACACGAAGGGCCTGTACGACACGTACGTGGCTCCCGATCTGGAGCTGGCGTCCGCCTGATCCGATGTGCGGGAGCGGAAGTCGCTCGCGGCTTCCGCTCCCGATGTCGCACACGAGCGAAGGAGAAGCATGTCCACCGAAATCATGGGCAGCGGGACCACCGGCACCGATGCCGCAACGGAGTCCCCGGCCTGGGTCGCCGTCGCCACGGTGAAAGAGGTGACCCGCCGCCGCAAACTCCGCGTGGAGGTCGCCGGCCTCGCGATCGCACTGTTCCATGCGAACGACCGCATCTACGCCTTCGCCGACCTGTGCATCCACCAGGACCGCTCGCTCGTGAAGGGCACACTCCTGCACGGCCGGGTCATCTGCCCCGGCCACCAGTGGCGCTTCGATCTCGAGACCGGATACGAAGAGGACCAGGACCTCTGCCAGCCGGTCTATCCCGTCCTCGTGCGCGACGAGACCGTCCTCGTCGACCCCACCCCGCGTCCGGCACCGGCCGCATCCGGAAAGGATTGCACGGCATGACCGTTCGCACCGTAGTCACCGTGGGCGCCGGCCAGGTCGCCGCCGTCGCCGCACGCACCCTGCGTCGCCGCGGCTTCGACGGACGGATCGTGCTGCTCGGCGACGAGCAGCACGCCCCCTACCAGCGTCCGCCTCTGTCGAAGGAATTCCTCGCGGGCCGTGAAGGAGTCGACTCCCTCGCGCTGCTGACCCGGAAATGGCTCGACGCCAACGACATCGACATCCGCACGGGCGTGTCGGTGCAGCGCATCGACACCGCGACCCGCACCGTCGAGTTCGACGGCGGCGAGATCGCCGCCGACGCGATCGTCCTCGCGACGGGCGGACGCCCCCGCACCCTCACCACCACCGGATCCCGTCCCGATCTCGTCCACTACCTGCGCACTGTCGACGACGCGACCGCCCTCGCGGCACGCCTGACCCCGGGGTCGAGTCTCGCAATCGTCGGTGGCGGCTTCATCGGACTCGAGATCGCTGCGACGGCACGATCTCTCGGCGTGACGGTGACGGTCCTCGAACAGGCCGAACACCTGCTCGGAGGCATTCTCGGCGAGCGGGTCGGCGGCCACTGCGCCGATCTGCACCGCCGCAACGGCGTCGACCTGCGCACCGGCACGGGTGTCGCCTCGGTGACCACCTCCGACAGCGGCGTACGGATCGAGACCACCACCGGCGGGATCGTCGAGGCCGACGCCGTGGTGGTCGGTATCGGCATCGTGCCCAACACCGACATCGCGGCGGCGAGCGGACTGACCGTCGACGGTGGGGTCGTGGTCGACGCCACCGGACGTACCTCGGTCGAGAACATCTACGCGGCAGGCGACGTCGCGAAGCGCTTCTCACCGAGGGAAGGCCGGCACATCCGCGTCGAGCACTTCGACAACGCGAACCGGCAGGCCGCGGTGGTCGCCGACACGATCGCCGGACGGCAGTCGCTCTCCGACGACCCGCACTGGTTCTGGTCGGATCAATACGACACCAACATCCAGTTCGCCGGATCGGCTTCCGGAACAACCGAACTCGTCGTCCGAGGCGATGCCGGAAGCGGAGAGTTCTCCGTCTTCTATCTCGCGGGAGACGTATTGACCGCCGCCTTCGCGATGGACCGCGGCGAGGACATCATGGCGGCCCGCGAACTCGTCGGACGCCGAGTGGACGCGGCGCTGCTCGCCGACGAGGACACCGATCTGTGGGAGATGTACGAGGAGGTCGAGCCCGCATGACGATCACCGGCCTGAACCACATCGACGGCAACTGGGTACCGGCGGCCTCCGGAGCGGTCTTCGAACGCCGCAACCCGGCCGACGAGACCGATCTGATCGGCACCTTCCCGGATTCCGACAACGTCGACGTCCGCAACGCCGTCGGCGCACTCGACAAGGCCGCGCCCGAATGGGCCGCCACCCCGCCGGAACGCCGCGCCGCGATCCTCGAAGCGGCCGCCGACCACCTCGCCGCGCGCTCGGCCGAACTCGTCGACGAACTGATCCGCGAGGAGGGCAAGACCCGCACCGAAGCGTCGATGGAGGTGAGCCGCACCCCCATGAACCTGCGCTTCTACGCGGGTGAAGCGCTGCGCGCCACCGGTGCGACCTTCCCGGCCCCCGGATCCACGACGATCTACACCGTGCGCGAACCGATCGGGATCGTCGGTGCCATCACACCGTGGAACTTCCCGCTCAACATCCCCTCCCGCAAGCTCGGGCCGGCGCTCGCCGCCGGCAACACGGTGCTGTTCAAGCCGTCCGAGATCACCCCGCTGATGGGGCAGCGACTCGTCGAGGCCCTGCTCGCCGGTGGTCTGCCGCCCGGCGCGATCGCACTCGTCCAGGGCGACGGCAAGGCAGGCGCGGCCGTGTCCGGCGACGAACGGGTCGCGGCCGTGACCTTCACCGGCTCCACCGAGGTCGGACGCGCCATCCACCGCAGCGTCGGCCCCGACCGGCGCGTGCAGCTGGAGATGGGCGGCAAGAACCCCGTCGTCGTGCTGGCCGACGCCGACCTCGACGCCGCAGCCGCACTGATCGTCAAGGGCGCCTTCGGATTGTCGGGCCAGGCGTGCACCGGCACCAGCCGTGTCGTCGCCGTCGACGCAATCCACGACGAGTTGCTCGAGAAGGTCGCCGAACGCACCCGCGCCCTGCGGGTGGGACCGGGTTCGGGTGCCGCCGTCGACCTCGGCCCGCTCGCGAGTCGCGGTCAGCTCGACAAGTTCCTCGAGTACGTCACCATCGGCACGGACGAAGGCGCACGGCTCGTGTGCGGTGGCGCGCGATGCGACGACGATGCGCTGCGAGACGGATTCTTCGTGCGGCCCACAGTGTTCGCGGACACCGCACCGGGGATGCGCCTGCTCACCGACGAGATCTTCGGACCCGTGCTGGCCTTCCAGCGCGCCGGTTCCTTCGACGAAGCCCTCGCCCTGGCGAACGACACCGCCTTCGGGCTCAGCGCCTCCGTCGTCACCCGGAGCCTCTCGGACGCCCAGCGATTCGTCGCCGGATCGAGGACCGGACTCGTGAAGGTCAACCAGCCCACCACGGGAATGGCCATGAACGCACCGTTCGGCGGTTACAAGCAGTCGAGCACGCAGACCTTCAAGGAACAGGCCGGCCCCACGCTCATGCAGTTCTACCAATCCGAGAAGACCGTCTACCTCGCCCCCGACGCCTGACCGGCGAACACCCCTACACATGCCTGGAGGAAAGACCATGGAGTTCAAACGAGTGGCCCGATCCGGGCAGGTGCCCGAAGGCATCGTCCGCCGGTTCTACGCCGACGACTACGAGTTCGCCGTCTCCCGGCTCGACGGCAAGGCGTACGCGACATCCAACTACTGCTCGCATCTCGACTGCCTGCTCTCGTCCGGCAAGCTCGTCCAGGACGGCATCGGGTGCTCCTGCCACGGAAGCGCGTTCGACCTCGCAACCGGTGAGCCGATCTGCCCTCCGGCCACCGAGCCGATCAAGACCTATCCGTGCGAGGAGCGCGACGGGGAGATCTTCGTCGGGATCGACCCCGCCGAGCCGCCGGAAGGACCGCGCCGACGCAGGATGCGGTCGGCATGACCCGGCGCGCTGTACGACCGGCGACGCTCGCTACCGGGGGCATGGTCGCGTCGAGTCATCCGCTCGCGAGTCGGGCCGGGGTCCGCGTGCTCGAAGACGGTGGTAACGCCGTCGACGCGGCCCTGGCGATGGCGGCGGTCACGTGGCTGACCCTGCCCGGGCAATGCGGCATCGGTGGCGACGCCTTCGCCGTGGTGCGCGAACCGGACGGATCGGTGTGGACGGTCAACGGCAGTGGTTACGGACCCGACGGCGGCACACCGGATTTCTACCGGGAACACGGACTCGGCGCGATCCCGCTCGACGGGGCGCTCGCCGTCGCCGTGCCCGGTGCGCCCGCCGCGCTGGCCGCACTGCACCGGCGGGGAGCGAGCAGGTCGCTGCCCGAACTGTGGGCACCGGCCGCCCGTCTCGCCGGAAGCGGCCTGCCCTGCTCGGCGAAGACCCGGACCGATGTGCAGACCGCCCTCCATGCGATCCGCGGCGACGCCGGACTCGCCTCGGTGTACACCCCGGGCGACCGTTTCCCGCGCGTCGGCGACATACTGCCGCAACCGGATCTGGCCCGCACCATCCGTGCTCTCGCCGACGATCCGGGATCGTTCTACACCGGCGCGCTCGCCGAACGCTGTGTGGCTACGCTGCAGGGGGGCGGAGCACCGTTCACCGGCGACGAATGGCAGGCCGGGGCGACAGTGGACGCGGAAGCACCGCTCACCGCCACCTATGCGGGGCACGTCGTGCACCAGACCCCGCTCCCGACGCCGGGATGGATGGTGCTGCACCAGGCCGCCCTGTGCGACGGCGCACTCGGCACGCATCCCGTGCTCGGGGCGGCATCGATCGACCGGATGGCCCGCGCGGCCACCCTCGCCTTCGAGGACAGACTCCGCTGGTGTTCGTCGGACAACGACGGGGTCGCGCGGGTGCTCGACCCCGCGAATATCGCAGCGGGTCGCGCACGGATCGACGAGCGTGCACCGGCCGGGGCGTTCGCGGTCGCCGCCGGGGACACCACGTCGTTCGTCGCCGTGGACGCCGACGGGCGGGCGGTGTCGTTCATCCATTCGCTGGCGTTCACCTTCGGCGCGAAACTCACCGTGCCCGGCACCGGCATCGTGCTCAACAACCGGCTCGGTCGCGGTGCCTACCTGATCGACGGTCACCCCAACGAGGTTGCACCGCGCCGCAAGCCCCTGCACACACTCAACGCGTGGATCGTCACCGACTCGGCGGGCGAGCTGCGGCACGTCGGCAACACCCCCGGCGGCGACGGTCAGGTGCAGTGGAACATGCAGTTGCTGTCGCACCTGCTCGATCACGGTCTCGATCCCCAGGAGGCGGTCTCGGCGCCGCGCTTCACCGTCTTCCCCGGATCGGACGCCGACGTGCTCGGCGAACCGACCGCGTTGCGGATCGAAGGTGACGTCGCCGACGGTGTGTGCGACGAACTGCGCCGGCTCGGTCACCGGGTGGAGATGCTCGAACCACTGGGCGCCGACGGAAGCGCACAGGTGATCTCGATCGACGACCGCGGAGTGCTGTCCGGCGGCAGCGATCCACGACAGGAGGGGGTGGCGCTCGGTGTCCTCTGACAGTGCTCCGCAACGGGTGTCCTCTGATATTGCTGCTGTCGCACCGCGTCCGCAGGGCCGGTACGTCCCCGCCGTACTGGCCGGCGACACCGTCCGCACGGCAGGCATGACGCCCCGGCGCGACGGCGAACTGATACTCACCGGGCGGGTCGGTGCGGAGGTCACCGTCGACGAGGCACGTGCCGCCGCGATCGTCGCGGTGGGCAACGCGCTGGCGGCGATCCGTGCGGCGCTGCCGGAGGGCACACCGTTCCGGCCGGTCGAGATGGTCGTCTACGTCGCGACCGCGCCCGGGTTCACCGACCTGTCGGTGGTCGCGGACGGCGCGTCGAACGTGATCGAACGCCAACTCGGTGTCGCCGCACTACCGGCACGCACCGCCGTCGGCGTCCACACCCTGCCCGGTGGAGCGCCGCTCGAGATCGCACTGACCGCCGTGCGCGGATAAACGGAGGCCACAACCGGGAAACGAGGCTCACAACCCCGGTGGTCGGCCATCAGGGTTGCGAGCCTCGACTGTGGGTGGTCCACCTCGGCGACGAGCGCTCACCTCTTCGCGCCGATGTCCTCGAGTTCGGCTGCGAGATCGACACTCTCGGACGGTCGCTGCCACCGATACACTCCCCCGCCCTGGGCGTAGGAGAGGTGACCGCCGAGCGCGCCGCCGACACTTACGGCGCCGAGACCGACCAGGGTCCACACCGTCCCCGTCCGGTTGTGCCGTGCGCGACGCGCGCGATAGGACGTCGCCATGCAGATCGCCCCGATCGCATTGGATACAGCATGCACCGCGCCGACCCTGCGCTGGGGAACATCGAGGGTGGAGAAGTCGGCGTATCCGGTGATCACGGTCGGAACGGCCGCGGCCAGTCCGAGGGCGACGAGTTTCCGGGACGCGTCCCGCTGACCGGGCAGCGCATCCAACACGGCAGCGGAGATCCACGATCCGATCGGGACGGTGACGAGGAGAGGATGGACGGGGTGTCCGAGCCAGGAACCTCGGAGCAGGTCGTCGACGACGGAACCGTCGAGGACTCGCCGTATGCGCTGCGCGATGCGCTCGGCGGGCCGATCCACAGCGTCGAAGGATTCGACGGCGCGCAGGAGTTCGTGCAGGTTCATGATGGGGCGATACCCGTCGGCAGCAGATACGAATCGCCGGGTGACCGCGATGCGACGGCACCCTTCGATCGCCGGCCATGACGAGGGCGGCATTCGTATTTCTGTCGTATCCCGAGGGCACCATGTGGCCGTGACCGAAAGACCGTCGGGCTTCCCGAGGACTATCCGCAATTCCTGGACGAACTCGAAGCACAGGTTCGTCGAGCGCGTCTACGGGCTACACGCGCCGCGAATACCGAACTGCTGATCCTGTATTGGACGCTCGGGCACTCCCTTCTCGAGCGTCAACGTGTACACGGCTGGGGATCGAAGGTCGTCGACCAACTGGCCAGGGACCTGCGCTCCGAGTTTCCACACATGCGCGGTCTCTCGCGCCGCAATCTCTTCTACATGCGGTCCTTCGCGGACGCCTGGCCCCAGGAAACAGTGCAACAGCCTGTTGCACAATTGCCATGGGGACATGTGACGGTCCTTCTCGACAAGCTCGACAACCGAGAGCTTCGCGACTGGTACGCAGCTCGCGCAGCAGAACACGGGTGGTCGCGTCACGTTCTGACCCATCAGATCGCCGGGCAGTTACATCGCCGTGTAGGTGCCGCACCGTCGAATTTTCCGGACCATCTTCCTCCACAGGACTCCGACCTCGCACAGCAACTCGTCCGCGACCCGTACATCTTCGATTTCCTCGATCTCGACGAGCGGGCCGCGGAACGAGAACTCGAAGCGGCACTGATGACACGCCTCGAACAGGTACTCCTCGAACTGGGGCACGGGTTCGCGTTCATCGGCCGCCAGTACCACTTCACCGTCGACCACGACGACTTCTACATCGACCTGCTCTTCTTCAACTGGATTCAGTCGCGCTTCGTGGTGGTCGAGCTGAAGATCGGCCGGTTCGAGCCCGAATACGCCGGCAAACTCGGTTTCTACGTCTCCTGGGTGGACGAGAACCTGCGAGTCGCGGACCGGCACGCACCGACCATCGGGATCCTGCTGTGCGCGGGGCGCAACGACAACGTCGTGCGCTATTCGCTCGCGGGCACGACCGCTCCCTCGGCGGTTGCGAACTACACCTACGACACCCTGCCCGAACCCATCCGCGAACTCGTGCCTACCGACAGCGAACTCGCCGACACGGTCGATGCGACCTGGGACGAGCTCACGCCGGACCGCACCGACGGAGACGATCCGCAGAGCTGACACCGTTCGTCGGCAGCTCCGGACGCGGTACGACTATTTCTCGTCGAGCGGTTTCGCTCCCAGTACGTCCTTGAGCAGTTCGATGGCGACTTCCTCCGGATCGCGACGCGTCGACGGATCGCCGGGTGTGGCGGCCTCGGCGAACATCTCCTCGACGTCCGCCTCCGTCATCTGCGACGGGTCGGGCGGCGGCGCGTCGTAGCCCGGCCCCGGATCGTCGGGGAGATCGGGGGCTTCGGGCGGCGGGATGTCGTCGACGTTCTCGACGGACGGACGTGTGAAGGTCGGGGCTGCGGAAGCGGAAGCGGTGGCCACCGGCCGCTGCGGTGCGGCGGAGGCTTCGGCGGGCACAGCCGGCGCGGCGTTCTTCGCCTGACTCGGCCGGGAGAAACGGGGCTGACCTGCGGGGCGCGAATTCTTCTCGGGCGCCTGGGTTCTGACGGGCACCTCCGCAGCCGAACCGTGTACGCAGGTGACCTCGAACTCCCCACCGAAGACCTCGTGCAGCGCATCGGCGATGACTGCAGCGTTGCGCGGGTCGGCGAGTCGCTTCGCGAGCGGAGCGGAGTCGTGCACGAGCACGACGCGCGTGCCGTCGACCGAGCGCACGGTGGCGCCCGAGAGCATCACCTCGACGGTGCGGCTCCGTTCGCGGACCTTCGCGCGCACCTCCGACCACACGCCCCGCATCTGGGCTGCATCGGGACCGCTGGTCGCGCGGACAGGTTCGGGCTCGGGTTCGGGAGCAACCGGCTCCTCGATCTCGGGTGCAGGCGCGGGCGACGGAATCTCCTGCCCGACACCCTCGTCGGGCACACTCTGCGGCTGCGACACCTCCGGAACGACGGGAGGCGGCACCGCAGCGGGAGGCGGCGTCGGGGCAGATACCGACTGGGCCGGTTCAGGCTGCATCGGTGCCTGCGGGGCGGGGGCCTGCTGGACAGGGGTCTGCTGGACAGAGGCTTCCGGTTGCGGCCGAGTGGCCTCGCGAGGCGGCGCGGCAGGCGGCACCTCGCTCACTCGGCGCTGGGAGGGTCGCTGGAAACGCGCTGCGGGCTCGTCGGGCGAGAGGGGCGGTGTGGCAGGGGCGGACACGGGCCTCGGTGCAGCATCTCCGGCCGGAGGCGCGACGATACCCTGTTCGAGACGTTCGAGCCGTTGCAGCACAGCGGTTTCCGCATCGGATGCCGCGGGGAGCAGCATGCGCGCACACATCACCTCGAGCAGCAGTCGCGGCGACGTCGCCCCACGCATCTCGCCGAGCCCGGCGTGCACGATCTCGGCGTAGCGCGTGAGGGTGGCCGGACCCAGACGGGTCGCTTCGTCGCGCATCCGCTCGAGGACGTCGCCGGGTGCGTCGACGAGCCCACGCTCGGCGGCATCGGGCACCGACTTCATGAGAATGAGGTCGCGGAGGCGTTCGAGCAGGTCGACGGCGAAGCGACGCGGGTCGTGTCCGGCGTCCATGACCTTCTCGACGGTGCCGAACAGCCCCGCGCCGTCACCGGCCGCGAGCGAATCGACGGCCTCGTCGATGAGCGCCACGTCGGTGACGCCGAGCAGCGACAGGGCGCGGTCGTAGGTAACGCCTTCGGGTCCGGCGCCGGCGAGGAGCTGGTCCATCACCGACAGCGAGTCGCGAGGGGATCCGCCACCGGCGCGGATGACCAGCGGGTAGACCGCATCCTCGACCGGAATGTTCTCCTGGCCGCAGATCTGTTCGAGCAGCCCCCGCATCGCGGTGGGGGCGAGCAGCCGGAACGGGTAGTGGTGCGTGCGCGACCGGATGGTCGGCAGCACTTTCTCGGGCTCGGTGGTCGCGAAGACGAAGATCAGGTGCTCCGGCGGCTCTTCCACGATCTTGAGCAGGGCATTGAAGCCCTGCGTGGTGACCATGTGCGCCTCGTCGATGATGAAGATGCGGTAGCGCGACTCGGCGGGAGCGTAGAAGGCGCGGTCGCGGAGTTCGCGGGTGTCGTCGACACCGCCGTGGCTCGCGGCATCGAGTTCGGTGACGTCGAGATTGCCGCCGCCACCCGGCCCGAGCGACACGCACGACCGGCACGTACCGCAGGGCGTCGAGGTGGGGCCCGTCTCGCAGTTGAGCGAGCGGGCGAGGATACGGGCCGAGGACGTCTTGCCGCATCCACGAGGACCCGAGAACAGGTAGGCGTGGTTGATGCGGCCTGTGTCGAGCGCCGTGCTGATGGGCACGGTGACGTGCTCCTGCCCCACCACCTCCGCGAAGGTCGCAGGTCGATACTTCCGGTACAGAGCCACGCGCCGAGCGTACCGGCGGCGGCCGACACGCACGGAGGTCGGTCCGCCACCCTCTGTGGCCGAGACCACTCCTGCGTCGGGCGTATACCGAGATCCATCGCGCCTGACGCCCCGGCCCGGGCACGATCCACCCTGGCGATCCCCGAGCTCGAGGACGAAGGAGTCGTCACGGTCGAGGAGGAGGGCGGGCTCAGCCGCGAGCGAAGAGGCGGATGCGCTGCTCGCGGCTGCGCTCGAGATGAGCACGCATGTGCTCACGGGCCGCGGACTCGTTCCGCGCCCGCAACGCGCCGAGGATCTGCGCGTGCTCCCGGTTGAGCAGATCGGGTTCGCCGTAGTTGGACGGCGGCCCGGAGTCGTAGATCCGCAGCTGGGTGGTCAGTCGCACGAGCAACGTCGTGATCGTCGTGTTGTGCGCGGCCTGCCACAGCGCCTCGTGGAACCGGAAGTTCCCGATGCGCACCGCGGCATCGTCGGTGGCGGAGCAGCACGAATCGTGCAGCCGCTCGAGCCGGGCCATGTCGAGATCGGTGTGCCGGACCGCCGCGGCGCCGGCCGCCTCGGATTCGAGCGCGACGCGCGCCGCATAGATCTCGATGACGTCCTCGGGAGTACCGGAACGCACCCGGAAGCCGCGGCTCGCCCGTTCGAGCAGACCGTCGTGCGCGAGCCAGTTGAGCGCCTCGCGGATGGGGGTGCGGGAGGCCCCGTAGGTCTCGCTGAGCTGGGTCTCGTGCAGAGCGGCGCCGCGCGGGAACTTCCCGGCGAGGATGTCCGAGCGCAGGCGCAGGTACTGCCTGGAGGTCTGGTCGTCGCGCCCGGTGGGCGGTTCGACGAGAAGCGAGCTCTCCAGCTCGGCCGTCGCGTCCTGCTCGGTCATCTACACCCTCCGTAGGCATGCCGGTTACGTGCGCCGATTATGCCACTGTCAACGTGCGAATACTTGCGTATACGCTATCCGTCGTTTAGCGTCGGTCGGGCGAACACGACGAGAGGACCGAACGCGTGACCGAGGCGAGTTTTCGAGACGAGCAGGTGCTGATCAGCGCCGACGAGCTCTCGAACGATCCCGGTGCATACACCGTCCTGCACGCCACGGTCACCTTTCCGAAGCCCCGATTCGACGGCGACTACCGGCCGGAATCCGGCTACGCGACCTGGCGCGCCGCACACATCCCCGGGTCCCTGCACGCCGACCTGCTCGGTGGATTCAGCGCCCCGGACCCCGACCTGCACTTCACCCGTCCCACTCCGGACGCCCTCGCGGCAGCCCTGGCCGAACTCGGCGTGGCCCCCGAGGCCGACCTCGTCGTCTACGACGACGGTGGCATGACCTGGGCGTCCCGGCTGTGGTGGATGCTGCGCAACATCGGCGTCTCCGCCCGCGTCCTCGACGGCGGCTTCGCCCGCTGGACCGCACTCGACCTGCCCGTGGAGGCCGGCGACGCCGCCGAACGCCACCCCGCCACGCCTCGGACCGCGCGGACCGACCGCGGCCTGTGGCGCGACCGCGACGACGTGCTCGCCGTGGTGTCCGGCGACGCACCGGGCACCCTCGTCTGCGCGCTCGACGCCGCGCAGTTCGCGGGCACCGTCACCACCCGTTACGCACGCCGCGGGCACATCGACGGGAGCCGGAACCTGCCGGCCAAGAGCCTGCTCACCGACGGGATCCTGCGGAGCACCGATCGGATCGGCGAGCTGACCGAGCAGGTTCTCACCGACACGTCCCGGCCGCTGATCCTGTACTGCGGTGGCGGCGTCTCGGCCTGCCTGCTGGCGCTCGCCCTGGTACGGACGGGACACGACGACGTCGCCGTCTACGACGGCTCGCTCGAGGAGTGGACGGCCGACCCCGCCCTCCCCATGCGGACCCTCGGAGAAGAGAAGGGCGGCGCATGATGCGATGTCCGCGATCCTGACCGCTTCGTCCTCTCCCCTCCCCCGACAGGATCTTCCGTGACCACGATCCCCACCATCGACGATCTCGCCGCCACCCTCGACGCTCTGCGCGCGCGGACTCCGCTCGTACACTCGCTGACCAACATCGTCTCGGCCAACTTCCTCACCAACGTGCTGCTCGCCGCGGGCGCCAGCAACGCGCACATCGACAATGCCCATGAGGCAGGCGATTTTGCACGCATCGCCGGTGGAGTGCTCGTCAACCTCGGCACGCCCTTCGACGAAACCTCGGTGGCCTTCACCCGCGCGGCCGAGGCGGCGCACGAGGCCGGCACCCCCTGGGTCCTCGACCCCGTCGGTGTGGGCGGACTCGCGTGGCGCACCTCGCTCGCCGCCGACCTGCTGAAGTTCCGTCCCACCGCGATCCGCGGCAACGCCTCCGAGATCATCGCGCTGGCCGGTCCGGGTGGCGACACGCGCGGCGTCGACAGCGCCGACGAGGCCGCTGCCGCCGTGCCCGCCGCCCTGACCCTGCTCGATCACGCCGACGCCGTGTCGGCCTCCGGTCCCGTCGACCATCTCGTCGGCCGCGACCGCGAAGGCTCGATCGTCGGGCTACGCATCGCCGGTGGCAGCGCGATGCTGCCGCGCGTGACCTCCACGGGATGCTCTCTCGGTGGTCTCGTCGCCGCCTACCTCGCGGTCGCGGAGACCCCGCTCGCCGGCCTCGCGGCAGCACACACGCACGTCGCGGTGGCTTCCGAGATCGCCGAGGAGAACTCCACCGGCCCAGGCTCGTTCGCCGTCGCCTACCTCGACGCCCTGTTCACCGTGGACGCCGACACGGTGCGCGCCCGCGCCCGCGTCGAGCCGTTCGAACTCCCCTCGAAGGACACGAAGTAATGCCTGTCAAGACCTTCTGGTATCTCACCCAGGCCGACGGCGACTACCCCTGGAGCCCCGGCGGGTTGTACCCGGTGGACGGGCAGCGGCAGATCGAACTCGCGAAGACCATCGACGACGGCGGCTTCGAGGGCGCGCTCGTCGCCACCTGGCCGAACGATCCGTTCATCTCGGCGACGTGGGCGGCCGCGCACACCAGCCGGATGAAGTTCCTCGTCGCGATCTACGCGAACATGATGCCCGCGCGACTGCTCGCCGAGAAGGCCCTGACCTTCGACGCGTTCAGCGGTGGCCGCCTGATGATCAACTCGGTCAACGGCCGGGAGAACATCCTCACCAAGTACGACATGAACGTCGAGCACGACCGGCGGTACGAGCTCGGCGAGAAGTACTGGGACGAATTCCGCCGGATCTACGCCGAGGGCACCGAGTCGAACTTCCCGAACACCCCGTTGCGTATCGACGCGCCGGCCGACCGTGCGGTGCCGCTGTGGGGCACGGGCGACTCCCCCGCCGGCCTGCAGAACGCCGGCAAGATCCTCGACGCCTATCTGATCATGCTGCGCGAGACCTCGTTCGTCACGCAGAAGTTCACCGCTGCCCGCGCATCCGCTGCTGCGGAGGGACGCGAGTACACCGACTTCGGCGCACTGTCCGGTGTGATCGTGCGCCCGAGCCGGGACGAAGCGATCGAGCGGTTCCGGTCGCTGTTCGAGAAGGCCGGCATCGAGCAGATCCAGGACGTGCTCGACAAGGCGGTCCGCCGCCGCACCCACGGCAAGCAGGACCTGAAGACCTTCACCGCGCGCGACGCGCAGCGGCAGGGCTGGGTCGACTCCATCAACGCCGGCACGCTGCCCGAACCCGAGGACCTGTATCTCGGCGACGGCCTCTACGCGGGCATCACCGCGTGGTCACCGCTGGACATCTTTGCCACGGGTTCGTCGGCGGTCTACTACGTCGGCGCCCCGGACGAGATCACCGGCCACGTGCGCACCCTGCGCGACGCGACCGGACCGACCTCCCTGATCCTCGCCGGATGGCCGCTCATCGAAGAAGCGAAGAACGTTGCGGAGCACCTGATTCCGCGTTTCGAGAAGCTCTGACGGTAACGCCGGCGGGATCGGTCAGGGGGTGTCGACGAGACGGAACCCCGACCCGATCCCGTCGCGCGCGTCGATCTCGGCGAGGATCCGGTCGGCCCGCTGGTAGGCGGCGAATCTCGTATCGGGAACCTGCCGGTCGCCGGAGACCCGGGTCGGCGGGAACCGGTATCCCACGGACAGTCCCAGCCACTCACCCGTCTCGGCACGTACGAGCGGACCCCCGGAGTCGCCCGGTCGCATGAGCAACGGCGACGACATCAGGTTCTCGTCCACCCGCACCTCGCCGGTCGCGCAGGCCACCGACGTGCTTCGCCCTGCCGCGCAGTGTGTCCCGACCGGCAGCTCGCCCTCGTCGAACGCCGCCACCGACTCGAGCACCACACGTTCTCCGCGGTCGTTCGGCGCCGACGTGTTCGACCCCCGTACGCGGGTCTCGTCGAGGACGACCACCGCGTAATCGGCGATCTCGTCGGTGGGGAATCCGAGCGGATCGATCGAACCCGTACTCGCGACATCCGTTTCGGCACCGATGGCACCTCGATGCTGTTCGTCGACCTTCCAGACCGGCGACGATCCCGTTCGATAGCAGTGCCCCGCCGTGATGGCGACCAGACGACCCGCGTCGTCGTGCCCGACCGCCGCGACCGAACACCAGCCCGGTGTCGGCTCCGGCGAGAACGAGATCCCGTCGCCGGGCCGGAGGACGACCCGGTCGTCTCCCCCGCCCGCCGAAGCCACGCCCGACGCTCCGGAAGCGAATGCGGCAGCGGCACAACACACTGCGAATGCGCGTCTCACGACTTCTTCGCAGCCTTCATCGACTTCTTGAACTCGCGCACCTCACGCAACGACTGCTCGTCGACGACGTCGGCGATCGACCGGCGCGCGCCTTCGTGCCCGTAGTCGCCGGCAGCTTCCCGCCACCCTTCGGGCCGCACGCCGATCTGCTTGCCGAGCAGTGCCAGGAAGATGCGTGCCTTCTGGTCGCCGTAACCCGGCAGCTTCTTCAGCCTCCGCAGAACTTCCTTGCCGTCCGGGTGGCCGGACGTCCACAATGCTGCGGCGTCGCCGTCGTAGTCCTCGACGATCGCCGCGCACAGCGCCTGGATCCGCTGACCCATCGACGTGGGGAACCGGTGTACGGCCGGTTGCTGCGCACACACCGCGACGAACTCGTCGGGATCCGCCGACGCGATGCGGTGCACGTCGAGACCACCGAGACGGTCGGCGAGCTTCTTCGGTCCCGCGAACGCGACCTCCATCGGCACCTGCTGGTCGAGCAGCATGCCGATGAGAAGGGCCAGCGGATCCTCGGCCAGCAGTGCGTCGGCGTCGGGATCTCCGACCAGGTTCAGCGTCGATGACATGACGACGATCATGCCCTGCGCGTCAGGGCCGGCGCCACACGACCACCGCGATCACGATGCCCAGGGTGAGGGCGATCGACGTGGTCAGCGCATGCAACCAGTGCGGGAAGAGAGTCGGTTGCGACGTTGCCGGAACGGCGGCCAGCGCAGCGAACAACGCCACGACGGCGATGACCGACGCGGCCGCGGACCACCCCTGGGCGAGGCGGGTGTGCCTCGCCCCGCGCAGCTCCGCACTGTGCAGCAACGCGTGCTCGACGACTTCCACGATCTCGGACAGTTCCGCGTCGAGTTCCGCCATCTCGGCGGCGACCCGGCCGGCCATGAGGGCGCGCAGCTGGGTGGGGTGCGTCCACGAGTGGAACCGGTCGTCGTGGAGCGATTCCTTGCGCAGGAGAAGGCGGTCCATCCGGCGGGCCTGCATGATCGCGATGTCGTCGAGAACGGTGGCCAGCCGATCCCCGCGGAGCCCGTCGGGGTGGCGCAGACGGTCCATGATCGTCCAGTAGTCGGCCGAGGCCCGCGCTCGCACCGCCACCCACGGGATGAGCCCGTAGATCATCTCGCGAGTGCCGTGCCCGACATAGTCGCTGCCGAGAGAGGTGGCCTCGAGGTCGAACAGCACCGCACCGGAATCCTCCCGCACAGCGAGGGCGGCGCCCGGCTGCACGGGCCGGTCCACCAGCGGCACGCGGTCCCATCCCCACAGCACACCCCAGGACCGTGCCGCGGCGCGAGCCTCCGGACCGATACGCGGTCCGTCGACGAGAGAACGGACGCGCTCGCCACCGCTGGAGAGCACTTCCACGACCATCCCCTCGACGACCTCCCGATCACCTACTCCCCGGTGGCGGTGGACGACGAGTTCGTGGAGGGGACGGAACGTCGTCGGCGCGCACAACCGCCTGTTCAGACCCGGGAACACATCGTTCAGGCAATCGTCGGCCGTCAGCTCGAAGGGTGCGAGGAACTCGCCGAGCACGGGACGCAGACCGGCTCCGTCGCGGTCCTGCAGCGGGTCGCTCCGCCAGTCGATCAGCGGGGAGCCGTTGTCCGTCAGCGATTCCAGCGCCAGCACGAGGCCGTGACCCGGAACGTCCCACAGCGACACGCACGTCGCGGGGTGACCCACATACGGCCGGGTCGCATCCGGGGCCTCCCGCAGCGAACCCGTCGACGCGCCGAACGAGACGACCGGCCGTGCCGGGTCGACGATGTGCCGGAAGGCGAGCAGGCACGGCGGACGCACACCGTGGTCGGTATCGGGGTGATCGGCGATGCGTGCGGGAAGGAAGGGCTCCATCTTCTCGACGGGCGGAACTCGCGGCGGCGTCTCGGGCGCCGCCTCGATGTCGAGCGCCAGGAGGAACACCTTCAGTACGCCGACACACCCCGTGACAGATCCGACGGCCGATACGCCGACTCCGGAATCCACGAGCGCGCGGTTTTCCATCACACTCACCACTTCCGAACCCGCCGCACGGTATGCGGCGACCCTGACCCGCGAGTATGTCAGGTCGGGAGGGGAAAGCAAGTCGGTGTGACGCCGGGTCACGAAAACGCTCCGAACAGGGTGGTTCGGGGTTGTCCACCGCCCATCCACGTGTTGTCCACAACTTTATCCACAGGCTGGGAACAAACTCACAGACTCTGCCGCCGGGGAGGTACGCAACACAGAAAAGAGGCTCGCAACACCGGCAGTCACTGCTGGTGTTGCGAGCCTCGTCCTCGCGTTGCGGGCCTGTCGGCGCACTACTTACGGGCGAGCGCCTTCTCTGCTGCGGCGAGCAGCACGCAGGTCGCGACACCGTCCATGGCCTTCTCCAGCTCACCGAGCGAAGGGAAGCTCGGGGCGAGACGGATGTTCTTGTTCTCGGGGTCCTTCTTGTACGGGAACGCCGAACCGGCACCCGTCAGCGCGATCCCCGCTTCCTTCGCCAGGGCGATGACACGGGCTGCCGTGCCCTCGACGACGTCGAGGCTGATGAAGTATCCACCCTCGGGCTCGGTCCACGACGCGACCTTCGACGCACCCAGGCGTTCCTCCAGGACGCGGCGGACCAGCGCGAACTTCGGCGCGAGGATCTCGCGGTGCTTCGCCATGTGGGCGCGCACACCCTCGGCGTCGCGGAAGAAGCGCAGGTGGCGCAGCTGGTTGACCTTGTCGGGGCCGATGGACTTGATGCCCAGGTACTTCTGGTACCAGGCGAGGTTCTCGGTGGAGCTGCCGAAGAAACTCACGCCTGCGCCGGCGAAGGTGATCTTCGAGGTGGACGCCAGCGCGAACACGCGATTGGGGTGACCGGCCTGCGCGGCCAGGCCGAGGATGTCGATCGCGGGCGCGAGGTGCTCGGTGAGCGGATGCACCGCGTAGGCGTTGTCCCAGAAGATCCGGAAGTCGGGAGCGGCCGCCGGCATCGACACCAGCTCGCGGGCGACCTCCTCGGAGTACACCGCTCCGGTCGGATTCGAGTAGGTGGGCACCGTCCACATGCCCTTGATCTGTGGATCGTTCGCGACGAGATCGGCGACGAACCGCACGTCGGGGCCGTCCTCGCGCAGCGGCACGGGGATCATCTCGATGCCGAGCGACTCGGTGATCGCGAAGTGCCGGTCGTAGCCGGGTGCCGGGCACAGGAACTTGACGACCGACTCCTGCGACCACGGGCGCGGCGAGTCGACCGTGCCGTGCAGCAACGACCAGACGACGAGATCGTGCATGATCTCGAGGCTCGCGTTGTTGCCCGCGATGAGGTTCTCGGCGGGGATGTTCAGTAACTCGGCGAAGATCGCGCGGAGCTCGGGCAGGCCCGTCAGACCACCGTAGTTACGGGTGTCGGTGCCGTTACCGTCGCGGAAATCGTCGGCACCGGGCAGCGACAGCAACTTTGCGGAGAGGTCGAGCTGCTCGGGCGAGGGCTTGCCGCGGGTCAGGTCCAGCGTCAGCTTCTCCGACTTCAACCGTTCGTAGTTGGCGGACTGGCGCTCGTGCTCTGCAACGAGTTCCTCATGGCTCATCAACCCGAACTGGGTCTGCGTAGGCATGCGGAGGGACCTTTCACCGTGCACGGCGACACGGGCATCGGCGGAAATTAAGAGGACCCCGCGCACCCGGCAGAGCCCGTTGACCCTTGCTGCCTTCCGGCCCTGGGGGAGTTCACAGGATGCGCGCCGCGCGGGATCCATCGGCAAGTGTAGAGGAACGTGTGCCCCGCGGCGAACCAGCCCCCGCAGAGCCCTCGGATTCCGGGTGCGACGTGCCCGTTTGGCAACTTGGGGTCACCATTCGGTATGCTTCCCCACGGAGGATTCGCCTAGTGGCCTATGGCGCTCGCCTGGAACGCGGGTTGGGTTAACGCCCTCAGGGGTTCAAATCCCCTATCCTCCGCCACGGAACCCCGTGGGACGCACAGCGTCCCACGGGGTTTCTGCTTTTTCACCCCCTGTGTTCGCGTGCCCGGCCGATCTCGGGCACGATGCGTCTCGTGACCGCGGACGACAATTTCCCGCTCTCCGGCGACGCCGACCACGAGCAGGCTTCGGTCTGGGTGGAGATGTTGGACCGCGAGATCGACGAGCTGTCCACGACCATCGAGAGGACCGGGCAGAAGGCCCGTGCCGAGCATCGGGTGGGCGCCGTGGACCGGGCGCGCCGGTTCGACGCGGAGGTCGAGCGGCTGGCCGCCCAACTCCGCGATCTCCACCGCATGCGCCGCAATCTCACCGACCGCTTCAGCTGATCGGGAGATCGCGGCGGTGCGCTACTCGCAGGCGCTGCGGTGCGCTACTCGCAGGCCACGCCGTCGCCGTCGCGGTCCATCTTCGGGCGGTAGCCGGGCTGCCCCGCGTACAGCGGCGCCGCTCCCGCGGCCCGGGCAGCCGAACAGTTCTCGAAGTACACACTCGCCGGAGCGGCGGGCTGCGCAGGCGCCACCGGTGCGGGCTCTGCGGGAGCGGGTGCCGGTGCCGGAGCAGGGGCGGGTGCCGGAGCAGGGGCGGGTGCCGGAGCAGGGGCCGGGGCCGTCGTGGTCGTGGGCACGACGGCGGGCGCTGCGCCGGCAGGAATTCCTCCTCCGCATTCGGTGAGGACCCGTGCCATCGCATCGTGCTCGGCCTGCGTCACCCACAACCCGTAGATCGCCTTGACCTCGATCTGCCGCGCGACGTACGTGCAGCGGTAGGCGCGGTTCGGCGGCAGCCAGGTGGCGGCGTCGCCGTCGCTCTTCTGCTGGTTGGTCGGCCCGTCCACCGCCTGGAGATTGCGCGGATCGTTGGCGAAATCGGCCCGGGTGCCTGCGTCGAGTTGCTGCGCGCCCTTCTGCCACGCGTCGGACAGCGCGACGACGTGGTCGATCTGCACCGCGGTGGAGGTGTCCTGTCCGCGCGTGAACGCGATCGTCGTCCCGGTGTACACGTCGTTCAGGGTTCCCGACGCCACGACGCAGTCGCGGGTGCCGGACTTGTAGACGATGTCGACGAGGTCGCGTCGCAGGATGTCGTTGCGGGTGTCGCAACCGTTGCGCCCGAACTCCACCGACACGTCGTCGCTCCACGCCTGACCGAACAGGTCGCGGCTGTAGCCGGTCTTGGGTGCGCGGCCCTTGATCGGCAGGGTCGCCAGCCGGGCCAGGGCATCCGACGAGGCCGCCGGGACGGCCGGGCTCCGGTCAGCGGGGCTCGGGGCGCTCGCGGACGTGGGGCGTGTCGTGCCGGACGGCGTCGTCGTGGAGGTCTCCGAACTCGGTGCCGGGGATTGTTCGGAGGTCGCCGCCGGCGCGACGGCGGTGTCTTCGACGGTCGAGTCGCAACCGGAGAGGGTCAGACCCACGACCGTCGCGACGACGAGAAGGGACAGCCGGAACGACAAGCGGGGCAAGGACATCGGGAGAACTCCTGAGAACGACGGTGCCGGACGGCTCCGCCTTGTCCATCGCGTTCACGGCGCCCGGTCGTTACAGCACGTAAGTGTCTCGGTAACTGCTGCCGACGTCGTCCCGGTCGACACGGTTCCTACTATCGTCCTGTGGTCGGTTACGGCAGGCAGTTGCAGGGACTCGCGATCGCATTGTCCTCTCTCGCAGGGTTCATCGACGCCCTCGGTTTCATCACCCTCGGCGGTGTCTTCGTGTCGTTCATGAGCGGGAACTCCACCCGTCTCGCGGTCGGCACGGCAGACGGCACGTGGAAGACGGTGGCCCTCATCGGCGGTGTGCTCGCGCTCTTCGTGCTCGGGGTGATCCTCGGCAGCGTCGTGGCGGAATCGACCGACCGCGACCGGCGGACGCGCAAGACCGCGGTCCTCGCGACGGTGACGGTGTTGCTGACGATCGGAGCCGCCGCCGTGTTCGCAGGCCGGACGCCGGTCGCCGTGATCGCGATGACGCTGGCCATGGGAACGGAGAACTCGGTGTTCCGCCGTCACGGGGAGACGACCGTCGCGCTCACCTACATGACGGGCGCGCTGGTCAAGATCGGGCAGCGGATCGCGGCGGCGTTCTTCGGTGGTCCGCGCTGGAGCTGGCTGCCCTATCTGGGTCTGTGGGGCGGCCTGGTGACGGGCGCGGTTCTCGGCGCGCTCGCCCACAGGGTGCTGGGGCTGCACGCCCTGTGGATCGCAGCGGCGTTCGCGGCCGCGTTGACGCTCTCGGTCCGTTTCCTCTCCGATCACGAACTCACCGGCGGGGTGTGATTCCCGCCCCCCGTACGTTCGTACGGTGGAGAGCTCGGTTACGGTGCTCCCCATGCGCACGCGCCCCTACGTCACCACCAGCCCCACAAGGCTCGCCGCGGCCCTGCTCGACGTGGCCGCGCGCAATGGTCTCGACGCGGCGAGCGTGCGGGAGGTGGCCAACGAGGCAGGGGTCTCGATCGGGGCGGTGCAACACCATTTCCCGACCAAGGACGAGATGCTCGCGTACTCGTTCCGCACCCTCTCGGACCGGGTGCTGAACCGGTTGACGAACGTCGATCCCGACATCGATCCGGCGCGCACCCTGTTCTCCGCGCTGAGCCAGCTGCTCCCGCTCGACGAGGAACGCGACAGCGAGGTCCACGTGATGTCGGCGTTCGCCGTGCGGGCGGTCACCTCCCCCACGCTGAGCGCCATCCGCACCGCCACCCTGTTCACGATCCGGACGGGCATAGCGCGCGTATTGATCCGCGCGGGAACACCCGACCCGGAGACCCGGGCCGCCCTGTTGCTCTCGGCCGCGAACGGGCTCGCGCTCGACGCGGCGGCCGGCCCCGATCTCTACCCGCGGGAGTATCTGACCCACGCTCTGCACGCCCAGGTCCAGCTCGTCCTCGACGGCGCCGACGCGCACTGACCCGCGCCCCGGATTCCGGGACGCGGGTCGGGAATACGGTCGCGCAGCGGGTCGGGAATCGACCGACCGCCCCGCGGTCAGTGATCGACCGACCGCCCCGCGGTCAGTGATCGACCGACCGCCCCGCGGTCAGTGGGCCGACCAGCCGCCGTCCATCGTGTACGACGCGCCGGTGACCATCCCGGCCTCGTCGGA
Organism: Rhodococcus sp. As11; assembly: GCF_048957735.1. Lineage (NCBI taxonomy): Bacteria > Bacillati > Actinomycetota > Actinomycetes > Mycobacteriales > Nocardiaceae > Rhodococcus > Rhodococcus sp. As11. The sequence continues at coordinate 35,796 of NZ_JARDJE010000015.1, read as the reverse complement.
GACCAGCCACGACACGAGCGAGGCCACCTCCTCCGGCTCGACCAGCCGGGGCACCGCCTGATCGGTGAGCAGCACCTCGGAGAGCACGCGATCCTCCGGAATGTCGTGTGCACGGGCCTGTTCCGAGATCTGCTTCTCCACCAGCGGGGTACGGACGTAACCCGGATTGACGCAGTTGCTCGTCACACCGCGGGGACCACCCTCGAGCGCGACGACCTTGGAGAACCCTTCGAGGCCGTGTTTGGCGGTGACGTACCCGGCCTTGAAGGCCGAGGCACGCAGCCCGTGGACCGATGAGATGTTCACGATCCGGCCGAAGCCCCGCTCGTACATGCCGGGCAGCGCGGCCTTCACGAGCAGGAAGGGCGCCTCGACCATGAGCGTCTGGATGCGGCGGAAGTCGGTGAGGGCGAAGTCCTCCACCGGCCGAACGACCTGGATGCCGGCGTTGTTGACGAGGATGTCGACGTCGAGACGGAGACCGTCGAGGCCGTCGGTGTCGAGCAGGTCGACGCCCCACGCCTCTCCCCCGATCTCGTGGGCGAGCGTCTTCGCGGCGACCTCGTCGACGTCGGCGACGGTCACTCGGACTCCCCGACCGGCGAGGGCTCGGGCGCAGGCCGCCCCGATCCCGCCGGCACCGCCGGTCACGAGTGCGGTGCGGGCCCTCATGCGGAGACCCCGGCGTTCTCGGCGGCCTTCTCCTGGGCCACCGTTTCCGCGTCCGCGGCGTCGATGTCGCGCAGCGAGATGCCCTTCGTCTCACGTGCCACGATCACCGCGACGATCGTGATCAGCGACGAGCCGAGCAGGTAGAAGGAGATCGGGACCGACGAGTCGAAGCGGCTGAGGAGGCTCGCGGCGATGATCGGGGCGAGCGACCCGGCGACGATCGAGGTGACCTGGTAGCCGAGCGAGACACCCGAGTAGCGCATGCGGGTCGGGAACATCTCCGCCATGATCGCGGGCTGCCCCGCATACATGAACGAGTGGAAGACGAGTCCGATGACGATCGCCGAGACGATCCACGCGCTGTTGCCGGTGTCCATCATCGGGAAGGCGAGGAAGCCCCAGGCACCGGCGGTGACGGCACCGATCATGTAGACGGGGCGTCGCCCCAGCGTGTCCGACAGGCGTCCGACCACCGGGATGACCACGAAGTGCACGGCGTGGGCGGCGAGCATCCACCACAGGATGTGGCTGGTGTCGGCACCGACGACGACCTTCAGGTAGGTGATCGAGAAGGTGACGACGAGGTAGTACATGACGTTCTCGGCGAACCGCAGGCCCATGGCCGTGAAGACGCCACGCGGGTAACGCTGGAGCACCTCGAAGACGTTGAACGAGGTCTCCTTCAGCTGCTCGGCCTCCTGCTGCGCCTCGAGAAAGATCGGGGCGTCGGTGACCTTGGTGCGGATGTAGTAACCGATCAGGACGATGACGGCGGAGAGCCAGAACGCGACGCGCCAGCCCCACGACAGGAAGGCCGACTCGGGCAGCGTCGTGGTGAGGACGAGCAGGACGATCGTCGCGAGGAGGTTGCCCATCGGCACGCCGGCCTGCGGCCAGGAGGCCCAGAACCCGCGCGACCGGTCGGGGCTGTGTTCGGCGACCAGCAGCACTGCGCCGCCCCACTCACCGCCGACTGCGAAGCCCTGGATGAACCGGAGCGTCACGAGCAGCGCCGGGGCCCAGTAGCCGATGGCACCGAAGGTCGGCAGGCAACCCATGAGGAAGGTCGCGACGCCGACCATGATGATGCTGGTCTGCAGCAGTTGCTTGCGCCCGAACCGGTCGCCGAAATGACCGAAGACGATTCCGCCGAGCGGCCGCGCGACGAAACCCACCGCATAGGTGACGAACGCCGCGATGATCGCGTCGAGTTCGTTGCCGCCGTCGGGGAAGAAGACCTTGGCGAAGACGAGGGTGGCGGCGGTTCCGTAGAGGAAGAACTCGTACCACTCGACGACGGTGCCCGCCATGGACGCACCGACGACCCTCCGCAATGCCGACGGTGAACTCTCCGGCCCACCCGTTCGTGCCTGTTCGACGCTCATTGCTGCACCCTCCCGGGACGATCTGTGACGGGGAACACTTCCACACGCATATGCCGAGTATCGATACGCACATATGCATTCACAATGACGCGATTCGCAGACACAATCTGCAAAACTGCACATATGAGCGTGCCCTCGGCCGATGACCTCCTCGTCCTGCTCGCCGTCGGGCGCAGCGGAAGGTTCACCAGCGCGGCCGACGACCTGGGCGTCAATCACACGACGATCTCCCGCCGGATCGCTGCACTGGAGCGAAGCCTCGGCGGTCGCGTGCTCACCCGGTCGGCGGCGGGCTGGGAACTGACCGATCTCGGCCGCGAGGCCCTCGACGCCGCCGAACGCATCGAAGCCGCGGTCGGGCGACTGCGGAACCCGAGCGGCGAGCGCCGACTCGAAGGCGTCGTGCGCATCTCCGCCACCGACGGTTTCAGCGCGTACATCGCAGCCCCGGCCGGCGCGCTCGTCCGGCAACGCCACCCGGGTATCTCCGTCGAGATCGTCGCCACCACCCGTCGCGCCTCGCAGCAACGATCCGGGATGGACGTCGAGGTGGTCGTGGGACGGCCACAGGTGCACCGCGCCGAAGCGCACCGTCTCGCCGACTACACCCTGGGTCTGTACGCCTCGCGCGACTATCTCGCCGCGCACGGCTCCCCGTCGTCGGTCCGCGACCTGCGCGAACACACCCTCGTGTACTTCATCGACTCGATGCTGCAGGTCGACGACCTCGACGTGGCGCGACGTATCGCCCCCGACATGCAGGATTCGATCAGCTCGACGAACGTGTTCGTGCACGTCGAGGCGACCCGTGCTGCCGGAGGCCTCGGTCTGCTGCCGTGCTTCATGGCCGACCGGCACCCCGACCTCGTCCGGATCCTGCCCGGCGAGGTCGAGGCACGTCTGGCCTACTGGCTCGTCGCACGCTCGGAGACGTTGCGCCGGCCGGAGGTCGCGGCGGCGGTTGCGGCGATCCGGGAGGTCGCCCATGCCCAGCGAGCGGTGCTCCTGGGTGTCGCTCGCTAGAGTGCACGGGTGTCACTTTCGGGCGAGGACGAGGCAGGAGCGGGCCGCTTCGCCCCGAGCCCCTCGGGCGACCTGCACCTCGGCAACCTGCGTACCGCCGTCCTGGCGTGGTTGTTCGCGCGGTCGACGAACCGCCGGTTCCTGGTACGCGTCGAGGATCTCGACCGGGTGCGTCCCGGTGCGGAGCAACGTCAACTCGCGGACCTCGCGGCGATCGGCCTCGACTGGGACGGCCGGGTGGTCCACCAATCCCGTCGCCTGCGTCTGTACGACGAGGCGATCGCGCGGCTCGAGCAGGCCGGCCTGACCTACGAGTGCTACTGCACCCGACGCGAGATCCTCGAGGCCACCTCCGCGCCCCACGCTCCTGCGGGCGCCTATCCGGGCACCTGCCGCGGCCTCACCGACGAGCAGCGCGCCGAACGCCGGGCCTCCGGCCGTGCCCCCGCGATCCGGTTGCGGGCGTCCGAGGAGTGGTTCACGGTCCACGACCTGCTGCACGGGGATTTCACGGGCATCGTCGACGATCTCGTCCTGCGCCGCAACGACGGAACCCCCGCCTACAACCTCGCCGTGGTGGTGGACGACGCCGACCAGGGCATCGACCAGGTGGTGCGCGGCGACGACCTGCTCACCTCCGCCCCCCGACAGGCCTGTCTCGCACACCTGCTCGGATTGCCGGAGCCCGTCTACGCGCACGTGCCGCTCGCGCTCAACGAGGAGGGCAAGCGACTGGCCAAGAGGGACGGTGCGGTGACGCTGGGCGATCAGCTCGCGCTCGGCCACACGGCCGCCGACGTGCTGGGCACGATCGCCGTGTCGCTGCGTCTTGCGGACCCCGGCGAGCCCGTGTCGCCGGAACTGTTGCTGGACCGCTGGAATCCCGCGCGACTTCCCCGTGATCCGTGGGTCTTCACGCCGGCGGGGGAAGGCATCCGACAGGACACGACGCGGACATAGCGGATGCAGATCCCGTGTGATGTACGTACTCTCTCGGAAGTGTCCGAACCCGGAGACGAGAGGCAGCGATGACCACCGGTGGTTACGACCCGAATCAGGATCCGCAGAAGCCGGGTGGTTATCCGCCGCCCGGCGGCTATCCGCCGCCGTCGGGCGGTGGCACTCCCCCGCCGGGTGGGAACTATCCGCCGCCCGGAAATTACCCGCCGCCCGGTGACTACCCGCCGCCGGGTAACTATCCCCCACCCTCGGGTGGCAACTACCCACCGCCGGGTGGGTCCTACCCGCCGCCGGGGAATTATCCGCCCCCACCGTCAGGGGGCAATTATCCGCCTCCGCCGGGCGCGTACGGCGCCGGGAACTTCGGTGGGCCGCCCACGAACCAGTTGAGTGTCGGCGACGCGATCTCCTACGGCTGGTCCAAGTTCAGTGGCAACGCGGGCGTGTGGATCATTTTCATGCTCGTCGCGTTCGTCATCCAGGGCCTGATCAGCGGCATCTTCAACGGATTCGACTTCACCGGCGACACGACCGAGTTCTCCGCCCTGAGCATCGTCGGCAGCATCGTCTCCGCGATCGTCGGTTACCTGATCCAGGCCGCTTTCGTGCGCGGGGCACTGGCCGAAACGGACGGGCAACGGCCCGCATTCGGCACGTTCCTGCAGATCGGCCCGATCGCCGCGGTCATCGTCGCGGGCCTGCTCGTGGGCATCGGCACGACGATCGGTCTCGTGCTGTGCATCATTCCGGGCCTGGTGTTCGCGTTCTTCGCGTGGTGGACGATGCAGTTCGTCATCGATCGCAACCAGGACGCGGTCACCGCGATCAAGTCGAGTGTCAACGCCGTGAAATCGAATGCGGGGACGTTGTTCCTGCTCGCACTCGCACTGTTCGGCCTCAACCTTCTCGGTGCTCTGCTGTGCCTGATCGGCCTGCTGGTCACGGTGCCGGTGTCGATCATCGCCGTCACGTACGCCTACCGGGTCACCACGGGTGGTCCCGTAGCGGCCTGACCCGGCTCGACGGCGCCCTCCCGTCGCACACCCCCCGAGGCATCTACCGACGCGCCACGGCACGCTGTACCGTGGCGCGTTGCCATGCCGATCGCGACAAGGGAGACATTTTGACGACAGGCGGATACCCACCACCTCCGCAGGACCCCCACGTTCCGGGTGGATACCCCGGTGGCGGTTCCCCCTCGTACGGTGGCACACCGTCCGACTACACCCAGCAGTTCCCGCAGTACGGTGCGCCCCAGAACGGGGCCCCGCAATACGGCGCACCCCAGTACGGCGCACCCCAGTACGGAACACCGCAGAACGGAGCTCCTCGGTACGACGCACCCCAGTACGGCGCACCTCAGTACGGGGCGCCGGCGGGCGACCAGTTCGGTGGAGGCCCGGGATTCCCCGGCCCGAACTTCGGCACCGGCACCCCGGGGCAGCTGTTGCCGCGTTTCGGCGCCCGCATCATCGACGGCCTCATCGTCGGCATCCCCATGGGGATCCTGAGCGTGGTCATGCTCCTCGCGAGCGGCGGAAGCGGCTTCGTGAACTTCTTCATGACGGTCGTCAGCGGTGTCGTCGCCTTCGGCTACTGGACCTACATGGAGTCCACCCAGGGCGCGACCCTCGGCAAGAAGCTCCTCGGACTGTCGGTCGCCGGTCCCGCGGGCGGCAACCCCACCCTCGAGCAGGCCGCCAAGCGCAACGCCTTCGTCGCGCTGCAGATCCTCACCGGCATCCCGTTGCTCGGCTTCCTCGTCGGTCTGCTGTCGTTCGCCGCATACATCGGTATCGCGGTCACCATCGAGCAGGACGGCAACAAGCAGGGCTTCCACGACAAGTTCGCCGGCGGCACCCAGGTCCGCAAGTCCTGATCTCACGCGTGTCACGGGCCCCGTCCTCGAGCGGACGGGGCCCGTTCGTCACATTTGGGGTGTTCGCGCACGTACAGACGGTCCGCAACTTCGTGATCGGCACGTCGTGATGCTTGGATGTGCGGGTGACCGAGCACGGACCGAACACCTCCCCCGCCCTCTTCGACCACGCCGCCTTCGCACGCGTGAGCCGCAGCCCGTACACGGGAATCGTCGTGCTGTTCACCGCGGTGCTGATGATCTCCAACATCTCCGCGACGAAGGGCATCGCTTTCTTCACCGACTCCGAACTCGGGTTCGGTCCGCTGCAGATCCTGCCGATCATCACCGACGGCGGATTCTTCCTGTTCCCCCTCGCCTACATCCTCGGCGACGTACTCAGCGAGGTGTACGGCTTCGCAGCCACCCGCCGCGCGGTGTTCTACGGATTCGGGGCGGTCGCGCTGTCCGCGCTGTGCTTCTGGCTCACGCAGCAGCTTCCGCCCGCCGACTTCTATGCCGGGCAGGAATCCTTCGAGAACGTGCTCGGGGTGGTGCCCCGGATGTTGATCGCCGGACTCGCCGGATACGCGGTCGGGCAGCTGCTCAACTCGTACGTCCTGGTCCTGATCAAGGAGCGCACGCGGGAGAAGTACCTGTGGGCGCGTCTGATCGGGTCGACCGTCGTCGGCGAGTTCGCCGACACCCTGATCTTCTGCTCGATCGCCGCGGGCGTCATCGGCATCACGACCTGGGGCGATTTCGTCAACTTCGTGGTCGTCGGGTTCCTGTGGAAGACGCTGGTCGAGATCATCGTGCTTCCGGTGACCTACCGCGCGATCGCGTACGTCAAGAAGCGCGAACCGTCCTACGCGTGACGGGTTACGCCCGATGACTCACGCCTGACGCCGGCTCGCGTAGAACCGGCCCAGGGTCTCGGTCTTGAACTCGGCGAAGGTGCCGTTCTCGATGCTCGTCCGGATGTCGTCGACGAGCCGCACCGTGAACCGCTCGTTGTGGATCGTGCACAACGTCGAGGCGAGCATCTCCTTCGCCTTGAACAGGTGGTGGATGTACGCGCGCGTGTAGTTCCGGCAGGTGTAGCAGTCGCAGTTCTCGTCGATCGGCGTGAAGTCGCGCCGGTGGCGACTCGTGTTGATGTTGAATCGGCCGTCCGGGTGGTAGATCGCGGCGTTGCGCGCGACCCGCGAAGGATTGACGCAGTCGAAGGTGTCGACACCGTGTTCGACGGCGACGAACACGTCGTCGGGTTCGCTGATGCCCAGCAGGTGCCGCGGCTTGTGCTCGGGCAGTTCCTCGGTGCACCAGCGCACGATCGTGCCGAGGTTGTGCTTCTCGAGCGCACCGCCGATGCCGTAGCCGTCGAACCCGCGGCCGGTCTCACCGACGATGGATTCGAGGCCCCGGCAGGCCTGTCGGCGCAGGTCCTCGTACTGCGCGCCCTGCACGACCCCGAACAACGCCTGATAGGGACGGTGGGCACGCTCGGCGGTGAGCTTCTCGTGCTCGGCGATGCACCGCACCGCCCACGCCTGGGTACGTTCGAGGGAGCGTTCCTGATAGCCGCGCGTGTTCATCAGTGTCGTGAGCTCGTCGAAGGCGAACATGATGTCGGCACCGAGTTCGTGCTGGATGCGCATCGACACCTCGGGGGTGAACCGGTGCCGCGACCCGTCGAGGTGCGATTTGAAGGTCACCCCGTCGTTGTCGACGTGCGCGAGCCGTTCCTTGCCCTTGGCGATGACCTCGTCGTTCTGGACGCCCACGGACTCCATCGCGATGACCTTCTTGAAACCGGCACCGAGCGACATGACCTGGAAACCGCCGCTGTCGGTGAAGGTCGGGCCGGGCCAGTTCATGAACTGTCCCAGCCCGCCCGCCTCGTCGACGATGTCGGAACCGGGCTGCAGATAGAGGTGGTAGGCGTTGGCGAGCAGCGCCTGGGAGCCGAGCTCGGCCATCGTCTCGGGCAGCACCGCCTTGACGGTCGCCTTCGTGCCCACCGGGATGAACGCCGGCGTCCGGATGTCCCCGTGCGGGGTGTGGATCGTGCCGGTGCGGCCGAGTCCGTTGTCGAGACGCGCTCCGACGGTGAAGAAAGGATCGGACGGGGTCGGAATGCTGGGATCGGTCACTTCCGTATCCAATCATGTCGCCACACCGAGACCGCGAACACGGCGACGCCGGCCAGCGCCAGCAGCACGCCGACCGCGGCAGGAGCGGTGTAGCCGAATCCGGCGGCGATCACGACCCCGCCGATCCACGCCCCGAACGCGTTGGCGAGGTTGAACGCCGCGTGGTGGAGCGACGCCGCGAGCGTCTGGGCGTCCTCCGCGACATCCATCAACCGCACCTGCAGGGCCGGACCCACCGCGGCACATCCGACACCCAGACCGAAGACCATCACGAAGGCGGTCCAGGGGTTGTGGGCTGCGGCGACGAACAGCGCGAGCAGCACCGCGAGCGAGGTGATCGACGCGAAGACGCCGGGGATCACCCCGCGGTCGGCGACCCGGCCGCCGACGGCGTTGCCGACGACCATGCCCACTCCGAAGAGCATCAGCGCGACCGGCACGAGCGATCTCGACACTCCGGCGACGTCGGTCAGCGTCGTGCTGATGTAGGTGTACACGGCGAACACGCCACCGAAGCCGATGACGGCCACCGCGAGGGTGAGCCAGACGGTGCTGCTCTTCAGCGCGCCGAGTTCGACCCGCACGCTGGTGGTCGGTATCGACAGCGACGGCACCCAGGCCGCGAGAGCAGCGACGGTGCCCACTCCGATCACCGCGACCAGCACGAACGCCGCGCGCCACCCGAACGCCATCCCGAGCCACGAGGCGGCGGGCACACCGACGACGTTCGCGACCGACAGCCCCATCATCACCAGCGAGACCGCCCGTGCACGGCGACCGGGACCGGCGAGATGCGCCGCGACCAGCGCGGCGACCCCGAAGTACGCACCGTGCGGCAGGCCGGCGACGAACCGGGAGGCGACGAGCAAGCCGTAGTTCGGGGCCAGCACCGTTGCGGCGTTACCGAGGGTGAACGCGACCATCAGCGCGACCAGCAGTGTCTTGCGTGGGACGCGTGCGGCGATCGTGGCGATCAGCGGGGCACCGACGACGACACCGGCCGCGTAGGCGGAGACGACGTGACCCGCGGTCGGTTCGGAGACGCCGACACTCGTCGCGATCTCGGGGAGCAGCCCCATGGCGACGAACTCGGTGGTTCCGATACCGAACCCGCCGAGAGCGAGCGCCCACATCACCGGCGTGCGCGCAGGATGTCCGGAGTCGGCGTGGGCAGGATCGTCGATGGGGCGGCCGGAAGCCGTGGTGGTCATCGGTGAGGAAACCTTCGATCGTCGATGGCCCCGGAGTCGGACGTCGTGCGGCCCGGGACGAGGGCGCCCTCGGGGAGCGGCGCATGGGCAGCTTCCATTCTGGGGCAGTCCGGCCACTCACTTCTTCTCGCGACGACGTGAGTTGCGCCATCTCGGGACCGTCAGGTGAGGAAGGTCGTATCCGCCCGTTCGGCTCTGCGCGCCTCGAGCCTCCTCGCGACGAACTTGCCGGCCTCGTCCACCCACAGCACCGTCGAGCCGACGGCCACCGCGAGCAGCCATTGCTCGGAGGTGAGCGAGGTGGTGTCCATGAATCCCTGCAGGGCGTCGAGTTGCACCACGCAGATCTGCAGGACGACGACGGCGATGATCGCGATCCAGATGGTGTGGTTGGTGAACGTCTGCGCCGAGAACACCGATCCGAGATCCGAGCGCACGTTGAACAGGTTGAAGATCTGGTAGAAGACGAACGTGGTGAACGCCAGGGTGGTCGCGAACAGCGGGTCGGATGCGCTGTCGGGGAACAGTTCCGGGCCGAAATGCAGAACCGCGACGGTGCCGGCCGTCATGACGATGCCGAGCCCGAGGATGCGCTGTACCCGGGAGCGTTCGAGCAGGGCCTCGTGGGCGGGGCGCGGGCGTCGCCTCATCGCGTCCGGGGCGGTCGGATCGACACCGAGCGCGAGGGCCGGCGGTCCGTCCATGATGATGTTCACCCACAGGATCTGCAGGGCACTGAAGGGTGCCCCGCCCGCGAGGCCGAGTACACCGGCCGTCAGGAAGATCAGGACGAAACCCCACGCCGTGGTGAGCTGGAACTTCACGAATTTGATGATGTTGTCGTAGATTCCGCGTCCTTCGGCGACCGCGGCGACGATGGTCGCGAAGTTGTCGTCGGTGAGGATCATGTCCGCGGCGCCCTTGGAGACGTCGGTGCCGGTGATACCCATCGCGACACCGATGTCCGACTGTTCGAGCGCCGGAGCGTCGTTGACCCCGTCGCCCGTCATCGCGACGATCTGCCCGTCGGCTTGCAGCGCCTCGACGAACCTGATCTTGTGTTCGGGTGCCACGCGAGCGAGGACACCGAATTCCTGTGCTCTGTCCCGCAGTTCGTCGTCCGTGAGTGTGTCGAGGTCGGCGCCGGAGGCCGCCGACCCGCGGATCCCGAGTTCCTCGGCGATCGCGGAGGCCGTCACCAGATGGTCGCCGGTGATCATGTGCACCGCGATGCCCGCCTCGTGGGCCACGGCGATGGCATCCTCGGCCTCGGTTCGCGGCGGATCGACGATGCCGACGACCGCGTGGACGGTCAGGCCGGACACCTTCTCCTGCAGTGCATCCGTGTCGCCGCGCGGGACGGCATCGAGATTGCGACCTGCGATCATGAGGGTGCGCAGGCCTTCCGACGCCAGTGACTCCACAGCCCGGCGGATCCTCGCGCGACCGTCGTCGTCGAGCGGCATCGGACCGGCGGAACCGGCGATCGACACGGCCCGGTCGAGCAGCACGCCCGGGGCCCCCTTCACGAAACAGCGGTATCCGCCGCCCGGCAGGGTGTGGAAGGTGGCCATGTACTTGTAATCCGAGTCGAACGGCACCTCCGCGATGCGGTTCAGCGCGGCGCGCGCACCCTCGACGTCGATCCCCCCCTTCTCGGCGAGCACCACGAGAGCGCCCTCGGTGGGATCGCCGACGAGCACTCCGTTCCTCACCGTCGCGTCGTTGCACAGACCCATACCGAGCAGTGCGTCCGTGAAATCCGGTGCGGGCAGGCCGTCGCCGACGAGGATCTTGCCGTCGGTTCCGTAACCGGTGCCGGTGACACGGAAAGCGCGACCGGCGACGAGCAGACGCTGCACCGTCATCTCGTTGAGCGTGAGGGTGCCGGTCTTGTCGGTGCAGATGTGGGTGGTGCTGCCCAGCGTCTCGACCGCGGCGAGCCGTTTGACGATGGCACCGCGGGCGGCGAGGCGTGAGGCACCCATCGCGAGGGTGAATGCGACCACGGCCGTGAGCCCTTCGGGAATCGTCGCGACCGCGAGCGACACGGCGGTGACGAGGAGGTCCGACCACGACTGTCCCCGCAGCAGACCGAGGACGAACACCAGCGCCACCGTCACGATCGCAATGATCGTCAAGGTCTGGGCGAGCTGACCGATGCGTCGTTGCAGTGGTGTCTGTTCGGTGCCGGCCGACCCGAGAAGGGTTGCGATGGAACCCATCTCGGTACGCATACCCGTGCCGGTGACGATCATCGCGGCGCGTCCCCGCGTGACCTCGGTGTTCATGAACAGCATGTCGGTGCGGTCGCCGAGCGGCGCATCGGGATCGTCGACGACATCGACCTGCTTGTCGACCGGCTGGGATTCGCCGGTGAGCGCGGCCTCGGCGACCTGCAACCGGACGGCGGTGACGAGACGGCCGTCGGCCGGGACGGTGTCGCCGGCCTCGAGAAGCACCACGTCGCCGGGGACGAGTTCGGCGCGGGGCACCTCCGTCCCGCGACCGTCGCGCAGCACCCGGCTGGTGGACACCGACATCTTCTTCAGCGCCGCGAGACTGCTCTCGGCCCGCGATTCCTGCACATCGTTCAGCACGGTGTTGAGCGCGATCACCGCGAAGATGACGACGGAGGTCTCCCATTCACGGGAGACAGTGGCGCTGACCACCGCCGCCACCACCAGTACCAGCGTCATCTTGTCGGCGAGCAGCGACAGCACCCGCCGCCAGGTCGGAACCCGTTTCGCCTCGTCGAGCAGATTCGGGCCGTGCTCGTCGCGGCGCCGCTCGACCTCCTCCGCGTTCAGTCCGCGTTGCGGGTCGACCGCGAACGCCTCGGCCACGTCGGCCGCGTCGCGGGTGTGCCAACTCGAGGTGGTCGCGGGAGCCTGTGCGGGCATCGGCACTCCTCATTCGGGGCTGCTCTCGGCGGATCGGGCGAACGCGGTCCTGACGGCCGGTCTCACCGTAACCGCCGGAGCGTTCCACTGCGCCGGAAGCCGGTTCGTGATGTGCTGGATACGGCAGCGGAACCGGAGGAGTGAACGCGATGAGCGACAACCCGAACACCGACGATCCCGTCGTCCCGCTCGACGAGGACCAGTGCTGGGACCTGCTCGCGACGGGCAAGGTGGGCCGGCTCGTCACCGTCGTGGACGGGCGGCCGGAGATCTATCCCGTCAACTACGTCGTCGACGAGCGCACGGTGTACTTCCGCAGCGGTGAGGGCAGCAAGCTCTCCGAACTGGCGGTGTACTCGCAGGTCGCGTTCGAGGTCGACGAGATCCACGAGGACTCGGCGTGGAGCGTGGTGCTGCACGGACACGCCCGGGTCCTGCGCAGTTTCGAGGATGCGGCGAGGATCGACGCCCTCGGACTGACCCCGTGGGTTCCCACCCCGAAATACGACTACGTCGCGTTGAAGGCCACCGATCTCACCGGGATGCGGCTCACGCTCGTCCAGCGCTGAGCAGTGGCACCCTCTGTGCAGCAGCACCGACTGCTGATGCGGTTCATGCTGCTCTCGGTGGCGACCGCGCTCGCGACGATGCTGCTGAAGGCGTCCGCGGCATGGATCACCGGATCGGTGGGTCTGCTGTCGGACGCGCTCGAATCCGGGGTCAACCTCGTGGCGGCGCTCGTCGGCCTCGCGGCGCTGCGCCTCGCCGCGAAACCCGCCGACGAGAACCACGACTTCGGGCACGGAAAAGCCGAATACCTCTCCGCCGCGGTGGAGGGCACCATGGTCTTCGCTGCCGCGACAGCGATTCTGTGGACGTCGGTGGAGCGCCTGATCTCACCGCAGCCGGTGACCGAGGTCGGCATCGGCCTCGTCCTGTCGGCCGCATCCTCGGCGCTCAATCTCGTGGTGGGTCTGCTGCTGATCCGACAGGGACGCGCACACCGGTCGATCACGCTGGTCGCGGACGGAAAGCACCTGCTGACGGACGTGTGGACCTCGGCGGGCGTGCTCGTCGGCGTCGCGCTCGTCGCATTGTCGGGCTGGGACGTGCTCGACCCGATCGTGGCGATCCTCGTCGCGCTGAACATCCTGCGGATCGGATTCGGGCTGGTGCGACAGGCCGTTGTCGGCATGCTCGACACGGTCCTGCCGCCGGAGGACGTGACGGCGGTGAACGCCGTCCTCGACCGCTACCGCGAACCGGGACGGGTGACGATCCTGCCCCCGCGGACCCGCGAATCGGGACGCCAGCGCTTCGTCTACCTCACGGTGCGGGTGCCGGGCGAATGGACGGTGCGGGCCGGGCACGACCTGCTCGACCGCATCGAGGCGGACCTCGCCGAAGCGCTGCCCGGCATCGTCGTGTTCAGCCATCTCGAACCCACCCGGGCACCGATCGAGCCCGGGCGGCCGGGCGGGATCACGCGGACGTGATCAAGCCCGCGCCGAGACCGAGCATGAGTACCGCCACGCCGCCGTCGAGGATGCGCCACGAGGCAGGCTTGGCGAACCAGGCGCGCAGATAACGGGCCCCGTAGCCGAGGGCGGCGAACCACACGACGCTCGCGGTGATCGCCCCGGCACCGAACCACCAGCGTCCGGGATTGCCGTAGTGGTTGGCCACCGATCCGAGCATGAGCACGGTGTCGAGATAGGTGTGGGGATTGAGCCAGGTCAGCGCCAGGCAGGTCAGCAGGGCCGCGCCGATGGTCACGGCGCCGCCCGGAGCGGCGGACAACGCGGACGGCTTCAGCGCGCGACGTGCCGCGAAGAGTCCGTAGCAGATGAGGAAAGCGGCACCTCCCCAACGGATCACGTCGATCGCGCCGGGTGCGCGGTCGAGGATCGTCGCGATCCCGGCGATACCCGCGGTGATGAGCAGCGCGTCGGATATCGCGCACACCGCGATCACAGGCAGTACATGTCGTCGCGCGATGGCCATGCGCAGGACGAAGGCGTTCTGCGCGCCGATGGCGACGATGAGGGACAGACCTGTGACGAATCCGGCGGCGACGAGTGACATGGCATCGACGCTAGGAATCCTGCCGAGATAAGAACAATTGATTTTGCTGTAGCTACATTAGAGTTCCTTCATATGGATCTCGACTTCGCTCAACTTCGCACTTTTGCAGCGGTATTGGACGAGGGCACCTTCGACGGTGCGGCGGCTGTTCTTCGCGTCACACCCTCCGCGGTGAGTCAGCGCATCAAGTCACTGGAGCAACACGTCGGTCGGGTGCTGCTGCGGCGGACCCGCCCGGTGACCGCGACCTCGGCCGGCGAGGTGGTGATGCGGCTCGCCCGGCAGGTCGCACGACTCGAACAGGATGCTTCCGAAGAACTCGGATTCGGAGCCGACGCCGGGAGTTACGCCACGATCCCCCTCGTCGTCAATGCCGATTCCATGTCCACCTGGCTGCTTCGGGCCCTCGCCCGGATGCCCGTGCGATATCGCGCCCTCTTCGAACTGCACCGGGAGGACGAGTTCCATTCGACGAATCTCCTGCGCGACGGCACCGCCATGGCCGCGGTCACCTCCGTCCCCGAACCCGTGCAGGGATGCACGTCCGAGAAGCTCGGCGCCATGCGTTATCACGCGATGGCCAGCGTCGACTTCGCCGAACGCTGGTTTTCCGGAGGCATGACCCCCGCCGCACTGCGCGAGGCCCCGATGCTCGCCTTCGACCGCAAGGACGACATGCAGGATCGGTTCGTGCGCACACGGACCCGCCGGAAGACGAACCCTCCCCGCACCTACGTTCCGGGCGCCCTCGAATTCGTCGACGCGGCGCGGCTGGGCCTGGGCTGGGCCATGCTTCCCGATGCGATGGTCACCGACACGACCGATCTCGTGAGCCTGGCACCGGACGACCCGATCGACGTGCCGCTGTACTGGCAGCGGTGGCGGTTGGACTCACCGGTGCTCGACGCACTGACCGATACGGTGCGGCGCACCGCACTCGAAGTGCTGCACTGAAATTCGGCAGACGCGGTTCCGGTCGCGCGGCCGTCCACGAAGCACACCACCGGGATCGTCTGCCCCGCACAGGGATATCGCCCGTTGCCGGAACGCCGCCGAAACCTGCCGCGGTCACTCCACGAGTGCTTTGAACTGCGCGTCGTACAGCCGCGCGTACGCGCCGGACGCCTCGAGCAACCCCTCGTGCGTGCCCTGCTCGACGATCCGTCCGTCCTCCATCACCACGATGCGGTCGGCGTTGCGGATGGTCGACAGGCGGTGGGCGATGACGAAACTGGTGCGGTCGTCGCGCAACCGCGCGGTGGCCTGCTGGACGAGCAGTTCGGTGCGGGTGTCGACGGAACTCGTCGCCTCGTCGAGGATGAGGATCGACGGCTTGGACACGAACGCCCGCGCGATCGTGATGAGCTGACGCTCACCGGCACTGAGGTTGCCGTCGTTCTCCTCGTCGATGACGGTGTCGTAGCCGTCGGGCAGGGCCCGCACGAAACGGTCGACGTAACTCATCCGGGCCGCCGACATGATCTGGTTCTCGGTGGCGTACGGATTGCCGTAGGCGATGTTCTCGCGGATGGTGCCGCCGAACAGCCAGGTGTCCTGCAGGACGATGCCGATGCGCGAGCGCAGCTCGTCGCGGGACATCGAGCGGATGTCGACACCGTCGACGAGGATCCGTCCCGCGTCGACCTCGTAGAACCGCAGGATCAGGTTGATGAGGGTGGTCTTGCCGGCGCCCGTCGGGCCGACGATCGCGATCATCTGGCCCGGCTCGGCCCGCAACGACAGGTTCTCGATGAGCGGCCGGTCGGGGGTGTACGAGAACGCAACGTTCTCGAACTCGACGAGGCCGTGCCGGCTCCACGGCATCGTCGGCGCCGCGACCTCCGGTTCCTCCTCCGGTTCGTCGAGCACGGCGAACACCCGCTCGGCCGACGCGGACGCCGACTGCAGCAGGTTGACCATCGCGCCGATCTGCGCGAGCGGCTGCACGAGCTGTCGCGAGTACTGGATCATCGCCTGGATCTCACCGAGCGACGCGGTGCCCGACGCGATCCGCAGACCACCGAGCACCGCGATGACGACGTAGCCGATGTTGCCGAGGAAGGTCACGAACGGCATCACCAGACCGGACACGAACTGCGCCCGATAGGAGGCCTGGTACAGCGATTCGTTGGTGTCTGTGAAGCGCCGCTGCACTTCTTCCGTCCGGCCGTAGGCGGTGATGAGCTCGTGTCCGGTGAACGCTTCCTCGATCTGACCGTTGAGCTTGCCGGTCGTCTCCCACTGCGCTGCGAAGTGCTTGCGCGAGCGCCTCGCGATGATCACCGTCGCCACCACCGACGCCGGGACGGTCAGGATCGCGACCACCGCCAGCATCGGCGAGATGTACAGCATCATCACCACGAGGCCGAACAGGGTCAGGACCGCGAGGACGAGCTGGGAGATGGACTCCTGCATGCCCGCCGAGACGTTGTCGATGTCGTTGGTGACGCGGCTGAGCAGGTCGCCGCGCGAATGCGTGTCGAAATAGCGCAGCGGAAGCCGGTGGATCTTGCGTTCGACCCGCGACCGCATGTCGCGCACGACGCGCTGCACGATCTCGTTGAGGCCGTAGGCGGCGACCCAGATCAGGCCGGACGAGAGCAGGTACAGCGCGAGCACGATGACGAGGATCCGGCCGAGGGCCGGGAAGTCGATGCCGAGCCCGGGCACCACATCCATACCCGAGACCATGTCGGCGAACTGGTCGCGCCCTTCGGCGCGCAGACCGGCGACGGCCTCCTCCTTGGACCGGCCGGCGGGCAGTTGCATGCCCACCACCCCGTCGAAGATGACGTCGGTGCCGCGGCCGAGGACGAAGGGCGCCACCGACATGCTCACGACCCCGAGGAAGGCGGAGAACAGGACCGAGTAGACGGCGTAACGCTGCGGGTGGAGCAGACCGAGCACCCGGCTGACGGTGCGCACACGCGACGGCGCCGCGGCTTCCGGAGTCGTCATACCGTGGCCATCCTCTGCGACTCGACGATCTCCGAGTACGTCCGGCACCGGCCGAGCAGCCCCAGATGCGTCCCGGAATCGACCATGACGCCGTTGTCGAGGACGACGATGCGATCGGCGTCCTGCACCGTGGAGACCCGCTGCGCGACGATGAGCACGCATGCATCGCGCGTCTCGGGCTCGAGCGCGGCCCGCAACCGGGCGTCGGTCGCCGGGTCGAGTGCGGAGAAGGCGTCGTCGAACAGGTAGACGGAGGGCCGGCGGACGAGGGCCCGGGCGATCGCGAGTCGCTGGCGTTGCCCGCCGGAGACGGTCGTGCCGCCCTGGGCCAGGACCGTGTTCAGCCCGTCCTCGCTCTGGTGGACGAAGTCCGCCGCTTGCGCGACCTCGAGGGCGTGCCACAGTTCGTCGTCGGTGGCGTCGGCGCGCCCGTACCGGAGGTTGTCGGCAATGGTCCCGGAGAACAGGTACGCCTTCTGTGGCACCACGGCGATGCGTGAGCGCAGCACGGTGGTGTCGAGCGCCCGGACATCGACACCCGCGACGAGCACCTGCCCGGCGGTGACGTCGATCAGGCGCGGCACGAGCCGCATCAGGGTGCTCTTGCCCGAGCCGGTGCCGCCGATGATCGCGGTCGTGGAACCGGGATCGGCGCGGAACGACACCCCGCTCAGCACGGGGGCGTCGGCGCCCGGATAGGAGAAGCCCGCGCCTCGCAGTTCGAGGGTGACGCGGGGCGGGAGTTCACGGACGGGTTCGGCGGGCGACGTGACCGTCGGTTCCGTGTCGAGGACGTCGAGGATGCGTTCGGCGCAGACCGTGGCGCGCGGCGCCATGATCGCGACGAACGACGTCATGAGCACGGCCATGAGAATCTGGGCGATGTAGGTGATCATCGCGGTGATGGAGCCGACCTGCATCGCACCGGCGTCGATACGGTGAGCGCCGACCCACAGCACGGCCACGGTGCTCACGTTCGAGATCAGCAGCACCGCCGGGTACAGCACGGAGTTCACCCGTCCGACGCGCAGGGCGGTCGCGGTGAGGTCGTCGTTGGCACCGTCGAAGCGGGCCTTCTCGGTCTCGTCGCGCACGAACGCCCGGATCACCCGGATGCCGGTGATCTGCTCACGCAGCACCCGGTTCACCGAGTCGATGCGTTTCTGCATCACCCGGAAGCCGGGAAGCATGAGGGCGATGAGGGTGATCATCGTGAAGATCAGCACCGGCACGGCGACGACCAGCACCAGCGAGGTGCCGGGGTCCTGACGGATCGCCATGATCACGCCGCCGATTCCCATGATCGGGGAGGTCACCACGATGGTGCAGGTCATGAGCACGAGCATCTGGACCTGTTGCACGTCGTTGGTGTTGCGGGTGATCAGCGACGGGGCACCGAACGTTCCGAACTCGCGCGCCGAGAACTGCCCGACGCTGCGGACCAGCGCGAGTCGCACGTCGCGGCCGAAGCCCATGGCGGCACGCGCCGCGAAGTAGACGGCACCGATCGCAGCCCCGATCTCGACGGCGCCGATGCCGAGCATCACCAGACCGGTGCGCACGATGTAATCGATGTCCCCGGTCGCCACGCCGTTGTCGATGATGTCGGCGTTGAGACTCGGGAGCAGCAACATGCCCCCGGTGGCGATCAGCTGCAGGAGCACGACCCCCGCGAGGGCACCCCGGTAGGGCGCCATGAAGCGGCGCAACAGCCGTAGCAACATGGGCATCACGCTACCCGCGCCTTCCTGCGACGATCTCCACGGACGGACGGGCGGCCACGTACCGCTGCGGGTACGCGGCCGCCCGGTGGTTCGTCACAGTCGTGCGGATTCCGGGGTGGACTCGGTCGCGGCGAGCTCGCGGGTGAGCTTCTCACCTTCGACGTCGACGTTCGGAAGGATCTTGTCGAGCCACTTCGGCAGCCACCACGCCTTGTCGCCGAGCAGCGCCATCACCGACGGGATGATGACCATGCGGACGATGAAGGCGTCGAAGAAGACCGCCGCCGCGAGCGCGAACCCGATCGACTTGATCAGCGAGTCCGGCTCCGCGATGAACGCCGCGAACACCGAGATCATGATGATCGCCGCTGCGCTCACCACGCGGGCGCCGTGGGCGAAGCCGCTGCGGACCGCGTCCAGCGCGCTCGCGCCGTGCACGTAGTCCTCGCGCATCCGAGTCACCAGGAACACCTGGTAGTCCATCGCGAGACCGAAGACGACACCGATGAGGATGATCGGCATGAAGCTCACGATGGGCTGCGGGTTGGAGATCAGACCGCCCCAGCCCTCCTGGAACACCGCGACGGTGGCGCCGAAGGTCGCCAGAACGCTGAGCAGGAAGCCCAGGGTGGCGGTGAGCGGAACCAGGATCGAGCGGAACACCAGCATCAGCAGGATGAAGGCGAGGCCGACGACCACGGCGAGGTACGGGGCGAGAGCGCTCTGGAGGCTGTCGGAGACGTCGCCCTCGAGCGCGGTCTGGCCGGTCACGCCGTAGGACAGGCCGAATTCCTCGTGCAGCTCGGCCTCGCCGTCGCGGATGCTCTGGACGAGGTCCATCGTCGTGGGATCGGTCGGGCCGCTGCGCGGGGTGACGAGGATCTGGGCGGTGTCGCCCGCCTCGTTCACCGCGACGATCTGGGCGTTGGCGACCTCGTCGTGTTCGTAGAGGGCACCGACGACGGCACCGAACGCGGCCGGGGGCTCCACTTCGGCGCCCTGGGTGTCGACGACGACGACCAGCGGGCCGTTGCGCCCGGGGCCGAATCCGTCGTCGATCAGGTCGTAGGCCTTGCGGGCGCTGGTGGCGGGATCCGCGGTGGCCTCCGACGGCAGCGCGAGATTCAGTCCGGTGGCGGGCAGGGCGAGCGCACCGAGGAGGACCACACCGGCGATCAGCGGGATGGCGGGGCGGCGGGTGATCAGGCCGACGAACTTGGCGCCCGCCTTGGGGGTGTCCTCGTCGGACTCACGCTTGTTCAGGAACGGGACGCGACCCGCGAAGACCTTCTCGCCGAACAGTCCGAGCACGGCGGGCAGCAACGACACGGCGATCAGCACGGCCATGAGCACCGTGAACGCGGCGGCATAACCCATGACCGACAGGAACGGGATGCCGACGACGCTCAGTGCCATGAGGGCGATGATCACCGTCAGGCCTGCGAAGACGACTGCGGAACCGGCGGTGCCCACTGCGCGTCCGGCGGCCTCGCCACGATCGGAGGTGATGGTGAGTTCGTGCCGGAAACGCGAGACGATGAACAGCGAGTAGTCGATGGCCACAGCGAGGCCGATCATCACCGCGAGCGTCGGGGTCATCGAGCTGAGATCGGCGAAGCCGGTGGCGATGGTGATGCCGAGGCTGCCGATGCCGACGCCGACGAGCGCGGTGATCAGCGGGAGTCCGGCGGCGACGAGCGAGCCGAAGGTGAGCGTGAGCACGATCGCGGCGATGCCGATGCCGATGAGTTCGGCGGTGCCGCCGGGCATGCCCATCTCGGCGGCGGCCGTGCCGCTGACCTCCACGGTCAGACCGGCGTCACGGCCGATCTCGGCAGCATCGAAGATCTGGTCGCGCAGCGCCTGGTCGACGTCGGTGATCTCGCCCTCGAACGGGACGGTGACGAAGCCGACGGTGCGGTCGGCGCTCAGCGGCGACAGGGCCTGGGCGTCGGACAGCGCAGCCTCTTCGGGGGTGCCCTTCTGCGCGGCGACGGCCTTCATCTGCTCGACGAGACCGGCATCGGCGAGGACCGGGCCGACCAGGGCGCCGGCCTGCTCCTCCGGAGTTGCGGTGGCGGGGTCGACCTTCGCGGCCGGCGAGACCCGGTCGATGCCGCGGATCGCGGCGAGGACCTCGTCGACGGCGGCCAGATTGCCGGGCTCGTCGAGCGTCTGCCCGTCGGGTGCCGCGAACACGTAGCGCGCGCTGAGCCCGTTCATGGGGTCCTCGGCCGAGGGGAACCGCTCGGCCATGAGGTCCTGGGTCTTCTGCGCGGGGGTGCCCGGAAGCGTGAACGCGTCCGTGGTGGGCCCGGACAGAGTTGCCGCACCGACCCCGAAGAGGACGAGCAGCGCGATCCAGAAGGACAGCACTGCGCCCTTCCGTCTGTGGGCGAACTTGCCCAGCCGGTACAGGTAGGTCGCCACGGGGCACCCTTTCTATGTCGGAAGATCCTGGTGGAGGGCCGGATGGTGGGGCGGATTCCGCGGTCGGGCGGAGCGGGAGTCAGGGAAGACCACCGCTACGGAAAACCACGTCGGAGCCGGTCGAACGCCTCGCGGATGAGTTCTTCGACCGACCGGTCCGCCGTCCCGGCCGCATGCGTCTCCATGGCTGCCCGCACGGCACCCATGGCGGCGTAGTTCAGCAGCGACGGATACAGGTCCGAGGCGGGGTCGGTGCCGGTGCGCTCGGCGATGATCTCGACGAGCAACTGCGACGAGCGGCGCTCGACCTCGATCTGCCGGGACAACAGCACGTTGCTCTCCTCGAGCAGGGTGATGCATGCGACGATCTCGTCGAACGGCCAATCGGCGTTCTGCACGACGTCCAGGGCCACCGTCAGCAACGAGTCCATGATGTCCTCGTCGGCGGGACGATCGCGCAGCAGATCGATCCACTCCTCGACCCTGGTCTCGAGGTACGCGAGGACGGCGTCTTCCTTGCTCGCGAAGTAGTTGTGGAAGGTGCGGGTCGAGACACCCGCGCGCGCTGCGATCGCGTCGGCCGTCACGGCGGACAGACCGTGCTCACGGGCGAGTTCGGCCGCGGCGGTCGCGAGAGCCGCACGAGTGGCTGCCTTCTTGCGGTCGCGCAGGCCGGGAGTGATGGTCACTCCATCCACGGTACCGATTTTGCAGAGCTCTGTAAGTTTGCAGAGTCGTGCAAATTTATGACATCGCCCACAGGCGATTCCGCTCTATTGCGGGCTTCACACCCGGCGACGCTCCCAGGCGCCCGGATCCTTCGTGAGATCCTCCACGAACCCGGGGAGGCCGCCCGTGACGACGTCCGCGAGCGATACCTCTTCGAGCACGGCGCGCAGGTTCACACGCACTGCGATCCACACGTCCTGCAACCGCTCGGCCGCCCCGCTGTAGGCGACATCCTCGGGCCGCTCGCCGCGCACCGACGCGAGCGGGCCCTCGACCGTGCGGATGATGTCGGCGATGGAGATCTCGGTCGCGGGCCGCGCGAGCGAATAACCACCCTCGGGTCCCCGCCTGCTGTTCACCAGCCCGCCCCGCCGCAGATCGGCGAGCACCGCCTCGAGGAACTTGTGCGGGATGTTCTGCGCCGTCGCGAGGGTCTCCGCCTTCGTCAGGCGACCGCCCTCGATCGCCGCGAGTTCGAGGAGGGTCCGCACGGCGTAGTCGACCCTCGCGGTGATGTGCATGCCATGCCTCTCGCGCTGCCTGATGTCCTCGGCGTGCCCGTCTCGACGGGGACGGTCAATTCCTACCAGCAATACCGAACCGCCCGGCATCACGCGGGTGCGAGTCACCGTTCCATGCCCCTGGTGATCCATGCCACAGCGGCGGTAATGTGGACGGTTGTTCACAGCTATCGGAGGCCGTTGCGATGTGGGAAACCTTGCAGGAATCGTGGGGGTCGCTGCTCGACCCTCTCCACGATCCGGTGACTCTGGCGATTCCCGCCTTCCTCACCTTCCTGATCCTCGAGTGGGTCGCCGCGCGCACCCTCGAACACGTCGAACCCGGACCCGACGGACGCACCCGTCCCCCGCGCGGCGGCTACGAGAAGCGGGACGCCCGCGCGAGCATCTCGATGGGCCTCGTCTCCGTCGTCACGAGTGCCGCGTGGAAGGTCCTGGCGCTCGTCGGATATGCGGCATTGTGGGTCTACGTCGCACCTTGGCACCTGCCGGCCGACGCCTGGTACACGTGGGTGATCCTGCTCGTGGGCATCGATGTCCTCTGGTACTGGTACCACCGGATGGCCCATCGCGTCCGCCTGGTCTGGGCGACCCATCAGGCCCACCACTCGAGCGAGTACTTCAACTACGCGACGGCCCTGCGCCAGAAGTGGAACAACAGCGGCGAGATCATCATGTGGCTGCCGTTGCCCCTGATCGGCATCCCACCGTGGATGGTCTTCGTCGGTTTCTCCGTCAGCCTCGTCTACCAGTTCTTCGTGCACACCGAGCGGGTCGGCAGGCTCCCCCGCCCGATCGAGTTCGTGTTCAACACGCCCTCGCACCACCGGGTCCATCACGGCTCCGACCCCGACTATCTCGACCGCAACTACGCCGGCATCCTCATCGTCTGGGACCGGATGTTCGGCACCTTCAAGGCCGAGGAACACCGCCCGACCTACGGCCTGACCAAGCCCGTCGGCACGTACAACATCTGGGATCTGCAGACCCACGAGTACCGTGCGATCGCCCGCGACTGGCGCACGGCCGGCAAGTTCCGCGACAGGCTCGGCTACGTCTTCGGCCCGCCCGGCTGGGCGCCGCGGCCGACGCCCGCGGAGGAGACCGAGACCGTCAGTTCTGCTCGAGCGTGACGAGGAAGTCGACGCTGCCCGCGTCGTCGACCGTCACGAATCCGAGGTTCGGCGGTTCGACGCCGTAGTCCGACCAGGTCGCCGGGATGCTTCCCGACGCCACGAGGCGTTCGCCCGTACGCAGGACGTCGACGTCGACGGTCACGGGCCGTTCAGCACCGCGGAGGGTGAGCGTGCCGGTCGCGGTCACGGACCCGATGCTGCCGTCGCCGGGCACGGACGAGAGATCCACAGGCTCGGTGAGCGTGAACGTCGCCGTCGGATGGGTGGCGGTATCCATCACCCGCGTGCGGAACTGGCCGTCGCGCTGACCGCTGTCGGTGGTGATGCCGTCCACCTGCACGACGACCTCCGCGGCGTCGAGGGTGCCGTCGGTGACTGTCGCCGACCCGGAGACCTGATCGGTGCTGCCCACCACGGTGACGTCGGCGCCGCGCAGGATCTCGTGCACGGTGTACCCCGCGGCGGTGCGGTTGGGTTCGGTTCCCGCGACGACGGTCCACTCACCGTCGAGCCCGCCGGTCGCGGCTTCGGCGCCCTCGGTCGAGACGGAAGCCGCGGGTGCGTCGTCCTCGGCGATGAAAGTCCCGTATACCCATGGCGCGACGAAGAAGCCGAGGACCGCCACGACCACGACGGCGACGAGGGCCCACACCAGTTTCCGCATCCTGCAAATTTAAACGATGTCGGGTTCCGTGTGAGGTGCTACGTCACGGCGCGGACGCAACGTGAACCACGCGACTCCGGCGGAGACGATCATGAGGACCACCCCGATCCCGGAGGTGATCGTGACTCCGCTGTCGAACGCCGATCCTGCTGCGGCGAGCAGCGCGTCGGCCCGGTCGGCCGGCAGCGTCTCGGCCACGGCGTGGGCGCCGCCGAGCGTCTCCCGGGCGGCTTCCGCCTGCTCCGCGCTCAACCCGGCAGGAAGCAGGAGGTGCGCGGTGTAGGACGCGGAGAGCACCGAACCGAGGATCGCCGTACCGAGCACGGCACCCATCTCGTAGGCCGTCTCCGACACCGCCGACGCGGCACCGGCCTTCGCGGGCGGAACGCTCGACACGATGAGGTCGTTCGACAGCGTCTCCGCCGCACCGATACCCGCGCCGAGGACCGCGAACGCGACGATGATCGGTGTGAGCGCCGACGGTGAGGCGAGCAGGAAGACCAGTGCGTAACCGATCGCCGAGAGCAGCAGCGCCGAGACGATGATCGACGACGGCCGCACCCACCGCACGATCGCGACCACCGACATCCCGGCGACGACCATCACGGCCATTCCCGGAACCAGACTCAGGCCGGCCTGCATGGGGCTCTGCCCGATCACCAGTTGCAGATGCTGGGACACGAAGAACAGGAAGCCCACGAGGGAGACGACGGACAGAAGGTTCACCGCGACGGCACCGGAGAAGGTGGGAACACGGAACAGGCGGACGTCGAGCATGGGGTTCGGGCGCCGCAACTGCCGGCGCACGAACGCGACGAGCGCCGCCACACCGACCACGGCCGCAACGACGGCGACGGTACCGAGGCCACTGTCGGCGATCTTCTTGATGGCGAAGACGATCGGCGCGAGGGCCAGTAGCGACAGTGCGATGCTCACGACGTCGATGCGGCCCGGGTTCGGATCCTTCGACTCGGGGACGAAGATCGGCGCGAGCACCAGCAGCGGGATCAGCACCGGCACGGCCAGCAGGAAGACCGAACCCCACCAGGCATGTTCGAGCAGGAATCCGCCGACGATCGGCCCGAGTGCAGCTCCCGCCGCGAAGCACGAGGCCCAGATCGCGATGGCGAGGCGACGCTGGGCGGCGTCGAGGAAGATGTTGCGCAGCAACGACAATGTGGACGGCATGAGCATGGCCCCGAAGAAGCCGAGCACACCGCGTGCCGTCACGAGCAGTTCCGCGGAGGGCGCATAGGCCGCCGCGACCGAGACGGCGGCGAATCCGGTCGCGCCGACGAGCAACAGCCGGCGTCGCCCGATGCGGTCGCCGAGACTGCCCATCGCCACCAGCAGACCTGCGAGCACCAGCGGGTAGATGTCGATGATCCACAGCTGTTGCGCGGCGGTGGGCTGTAACGCCGAGGAGATCCCGGGCAGCGCGAAGGCCAGGACGGTGTTGTCGACCGACACGAGCAGCACCGGAAGCATCAGTACCGCGAGGGCGACCCAGTCCCGGGCAGCCGCCTTCGTCACGGTGGGTTCCGAAACAGGCACAGATGTCGCCACGATTATCGAACTTTCGCGAGGGGGGATTCGAACCCTCGTTACTGTACCATCTGGACGGTACAGTAACGACGTCGTACGATCAGGCCGTGCCACCCGCCCCCGCCGCCCGCGCCAAACTCCTCGACGCCTTCGTGACGATCCTGCTCGAGCAAGGCGAGCGCGCCGCGACCCTCGAGGCCGTCGCCGCCACCGCCGGTGTCTCGAAAGGTGGTCTGCTATACCACTTCCCGTCGAAGGATGCTCTGGTCGAGGGTCTCGCCGAGCACCTCGAAACGCTTGCGGCAGAAGATGTGGAGGTGATGAATGCGGCCCCGGAAGGACCCGCGGCGTACTACATCCGCACCTCGGTCTACGCCGACACTCCGCTCGACCGGGCCATCGTCGCCCTGACCCGCCTGAGCCAGACCGCGAACCCGCGCGCCCAGCAGGCGCTGCGCCGCATCCACCAGGGCTGGTTCGAGGCCCTGTCCGAGGAGGTCAGCGATCCCGCAGCAGCGCGAGCGGTGATGCTCATCGGAGACGGGCTCTACTACGGGGCCGCGATGTCGGGCGAGACGAGCGAGACGCCGCCCGAGGACGTCGACGAACTCCTCGACCTCGTGCGGAAGCTGATCGGCCCGAGCGACTGACTTCGGGGAGGTCGCCCTCACCCGAGCCGATGCAGTTCGACGTCGCGCAGCGTGCCGTCCTCGATGGTGGCGGTCATGTACGTGCAGTGCGGCTGACGACGCCGGTCGGTGGGCGAACCCGGGTTGAGCAGGCGCAATCCACTCGGTGCCGTCGTGTCCCAGGGAATGTGCGAATGACCGAAGACGAGAACGTCGGTGTCGGGACAGGCGACGGCCATCCGCTTGTCGCGGCCCGTCGACGCCCCGGTCTCGTGCACCACCGCCACCCGCACCCCGTCGAGGGTCACGCGTGCGACCTCCGGCAACCGTTCCCGCAGGATCGGACCGTCGTTGTTGCCCCAGCACGCAACCAGCAGCTGCGACCGTTCCTCCAGAGCATCGAGCAACGACACGTCCATCCAGTCGCCCGCGTGGATCACCACGTCTGCGCGATCCACTTCGTCCCACACCTGCGACGGCAGGTCGCGGGCGCGCGTCGGCACATGGGTATCGGCAAGCAGCAACAGACGCATGGCCCTCAGTCTGCCGCGGGTTCGCTGTGTGCCGCAGACACTCACGGGTAACCACGACGCATGACCACTCCAGCTCACGACAGACTCGCCATCGTCACCGGCGCCGACTCGGGCATGGGCAAGGCGACCGCCGAACTGCTCGCCGCCGAGGGTTTCGACGTCGGCATCACCTTCCACACCGACGAGGCCGGGGCGGAGGACACCCGTGCCGCGGTCGAGCAGCGCGGACAACGATGCTTCGTGGCCCGGCAGGACCTGACCAGCCCGGACACCGCCGACGTGATCGACGAACTCGCCGGCGAACTCGGCGGTCTCGGAGTGCTCGTCAACAACGCCGGCACCGGGCACCGCGACGAAGTACTCGACCTGTCCTTCGACCGGTGGCGGGAGATGCTCGCCACCGACCTCGACGGCCCGTTCCTGTGTGCACAGCGCGCCGCGCGGCACATGATCGGCTCCGGTAAAGGCGGCCGGATCGTCAACATCACGAGCGTCCACGAGCACATTCCCCGCTTCGGCGCGTCCGCCTACTGCACGGCGAAGGCCGGACTCGGCATGCTCACGCAATGTCTGGCGCTGGAATGGGCCCGGTACGGCATCACGGTCAACTCGGTGGCTCCAGGTGAGATCTCCACGCCCATGACCGGCATGGACGAATCCGAGGCCTTCCACGAGGAGCGACCGGGCAACCCCACCGGACGACCCGGGCACGTCGACGAGGTCGCGTCCGTCGTCGCGTTCCTTGCGTCCCCTCGCTCGTCGTACCTGACGGGCCGCTCCATTCCCGTCGACGGCGGCCTCATGCTGATGGCCGCACACGGGCACGACATGAACGACGGGAGTTGGCGACGAGCTTCGGCCACGACGCCGTGACGATCGGCTCGAGACGAATGTCGGCATCCCAGCACGGTCGTTGCCGACCGAAACCGTAGGTCTCGTCGACTCCGCAGTTCACTCGCGATCAAGTTCGCCATCCGCTACAGCAACTGCCGCGGCGGATAGCTAAAGCAGTAGCGAATGATCCGGGCGCCCCGAGATAAGCGACGCCGAGATCAGGGAGGGTCAGAGACCGGCCTGTTCGACCCCGTACTGCGCCTGTGCGGTGGTGAATCCCTCATAGATCAACTGGTCGATCAAGCCTTGCCGTGAGAACGCCGAGAACTCGAGGTAGGACTCGGCCGACTCGGCTGCCTGCTCGTTCCAATCCGGAGCCACATAGTCCACGGCGAAAGCGGCATCTGCAGTGGAGTAGTCCTCATACTCCAGCTGCTCGATCAAGCCCTGACGCGAGAAGGATGCAAAGTCGAGATAGCTCTGCGCGGACCGCACAGCGTTCCGCTGGCCTGCTGTCATGCCGGAGTCCGGTCCGGCCTGAGTAGGAGCTTCCCGTGCGACCGTCGCGGACGGTGTCAGCGTCACTGTTTCGGTGAGCGTCACCGGCGTCGGTGAAGGCAACGGGACCTCGGTCGTGGTCGAGAGCGTCGTTGTCGTGGGCGAAGTCGTCGTGGCCCGAGTGGTTGTGACCGCACTCGACTCCGTGGTGGTCGCCTGGGCAGCCGATGTCCCCTCGGACGATTCACCGGAGGAACCGAGAACTCCGATGACGGCGAAGAGCACGACCGCGGCACCGACGACCCACGGCCACTTCTTACGACCGGGCTTGCCCGGCTCCGGGGCAGGCTGCGTTTCTTCCGTTTGTTCGGCGGGAGTCGCACCGGTCGCCGGTTGAAGTGCCGAAGTCCACTGCTGCCCGTCCCACCATCGCAGTTGTCCGGAGCCTTCAGGGTCTGGGTGCCATCCGGCAGGTGTCGTCATGTCGCTCTTTACTTCTCGATTGATCGTTTGTTACCACTCCTATCGACGGTCGTGCACGGGGAGTTACGTCGCGTGCCCGATGTGCGCCCGAAGCCAACCCTTCAGGTGACGCTACGGACAAGAAAAAGCCCCTCACCTGTGCGAACAGGTGAGGGGCTCTCTGGCGGTGGCGGTGGGATTTGAACCCACGGACGGGGGTTACCCGTCACACGCTTTCGAGGCGTGCTCCTTAGGCCGCTCGGACACGCCACCGCTAGAAGACTTTACCGGATCGAGCGCCTCAGCCGAAATCCCCTGGTCACAGCTCCGATGCCGGACCACGATGTTCGCGGAAGAACTCCTCGAGCACCGCAGCGCACTCGGCTTCGAGCACACCACCGCGCACTTCCGGACGGTGCGTGAGACGCCGATCGCGCACGACGTCCCACAGCGACCCGACGGCGCCCGTCTTCGGTTCCCACGCCCCGAAGACCACACGCGACACTCGGGACAGAACCAGCGCACCCGCGCACATCGTGCAGGGCTCGAGAGTCACGGCGAGGGTCGCGCCCTCGAGACGCCATCCGTCGCCGTAGACCTGTGCTGCCGCGCGCAGGGCGAGCACTTCGGCGTGCGCTGTGGGGTCTCCGGTGGCCTCGCGGGAATTCGCGGCTCTCGCGATCTCGGTGCCGTCCGGCCCGAACACCACCGCGCCCACCGGCACATCACCGGCGGGCGCGGCAGCGGCGGTCTCCAGCGCGACCCGGATCAGTGCCTCGTCGTCGCGCAGACCCATCTAACGGAGCTTGTCCAGGGTGTTACCCAGGACGTCGTCGAAACCGAGTCGCTGCGCGATCTCGTCGAGCTGCTCATCGGGGTACAGGTCGGTCTCCGACAGGATCACCGAGAGCACAGGCTCGGGCAGACCCATGTCGGCGAGGATGCCGAGGTCGCCTTCCTCCCACGGTTCGATGTCGTCGAGTTCGTCGGGATCGATGTCGGGGATCTCGACGTTCAGCGCATCGAGGACGTCGGCGGCGATGTCGTAGTCGACAGCCATCGTCGCGTCGGACAGCAACAGTCTCGTTCCCGACGGTGCGGGACGCACGATGACGAAGAATTCGTCGTCCACGTTGATCAGACCGAACACCGCGCCGGAACTTCTCAGCTCCCTCAATTCGGTCACCGCAGCGTCGAGACTCGTCAGTGCAGCACCGGCCAACGCCCGGCACTTCCAACGACCCTCCTCACGCGTCACGGCAACGGCGAAACCGTCGAGGTCGTCGTTCGAATTCCCCGTGGGGTTCCCACTCGGGGTAACGGAAGGGCTCTTGTTCCCTACACGCTGTGCAGCCATGGGCGCAACGGTAGTCTGCCGCGTCCGGTGAATGAAGCCCAGCACGCGATATGCCAACCTGAGAAGGTGTCCTCAGCCGTGTCCTCCCCGCCCGTCTGTGTCCTCGGTCTCGGCCTGATCGGTGGTTCGCTGTTGCGCGCCGCCGCGACGACGGGCCGACAGGCATGGGGCTACAACCGCTCCGCGCAGGTCGTCGATGCTGCTGTCGCCGACGGCTTCGACGCCTCCACCGACCTCACCGCCACGTTGCGTCGCGCAGCCCACGCCGACGCCCTGGTGGTGATCGCGGTGCCGATGCCGGCGGTGGGCAGCATCCTCGAGGCGGTGGCCGAACATGCACCCGATGTCGCACTCACCGACGTGGTGAGCGTCAAGGCCGAAGTGGCTGCTGCCGTCGCCGCACACGGCCTGTCGCGACGTTTCGTGGGCGGACACCCCATGGCAGGAACGGCCGAGTCCGGATGGACCGCAGGC
The DNA here is from genome assembly GCF_048957735.1 of Rhodococcus sp. As11. Lineage (NCBI taxonomy): Bacteria > Bacillati > Actinomycetota > Actinomycetes > Mycobacteriales > Nocardiaceae > Rhodococcus > Rhodococcus sp. As11. The sequence continues at coordinate 5,049 of NZ_JARDJE010000015.1, read as the reverse complement.
ACCGCCGAGCTGTTCCGCGACGCGGTGTGGGTGATCACCGTCGACGACGGCACCGATCCCGAGGTGTGGCGGCAGGTCGCCGACCTCGCGCTCGACTGCGGCTCCGTCGTCGTACCCGCCGAGTCCGGGGAACACGACGCGGCGGTCGCGCGGGTGTCCCATCTCCCCCATCTGCTCGCCGAAGCGCTGGCCCTGTCGGGCGCCGGTGGTGGTGATCTCGCGCTCGGTCTCGCCGCCGGCTCGTTCCGAGACGGCACGCGGGTTGCGGCGACGGCCCCGCCCCTGGTGGACGCGATGTGCGAGGGCAATGCCGAGGCCCTGCTCGTCGCACTCGACGAAACCCTCGACGTGCTGACGACGGCCCGGGAGCAGCTCGCCGACCGCAGCACCTCCGCTCTCACCCGCGCCGGTCACGAGGCCCGGACCCGCTACGAGCAGCGCCGCCGCGACCCCATCGTCGGCACGCAACCCGGCGACGACGGCTGGATCGCAGTATTCCGCGAAGCCGGACGTCGCGGTGGAGTGTGGACGCGATGAACCTCCGCGACACGGCATCGGCCCTGGCCACCGGCAAGACGACCGCCACCGACCACGTCCGCTCGGTCCTTGCAGAACTCGACGCTCTCACCGGCACCCCCTGGGAGAACGCCGTCGCCGCCCGCAACGACGAGGTCGCCCTCGAAGCCGCGGCCCTCGCCGACGAACAGATCGCCGCGGGGAACTGGATCGGCCCCCTGCACGGCGTCGCGGTCGCGGTGAAGGACAACATCGACGTCGCCGGATTCCCCACCCGCTGCGGCAGCGCGGTCCTCGCCGACGCACCGCCGGCCGGGCGCGATGCCCGCATCATCGAGAAACTCCGTGAGGCCGGAGCGATCGTGGTGGCGAAGACCCATCTCCACGAGTTCGCCTACGGACCCACCGGATTGGTCAACGCATCCGGAGCAGCCGCGCATCCGCACGATCCGGATCTGATCAGTGGCGGTTCCTCGTCCGGATCCGCAGTGCTGGTCGCACGGGGCATCGTGCCCGTCGCGCTGGGAACCGACACGGGCTGCAGCGTGCGCACCCCGGCGGCGCTGTGCGGGATCGTGGGCTTCAAGCCGGGCTTCGGGGCGCTGCCCGAGCAGGGCGTGTTCCCGCTGTCGACGACCTTCGACCACATCGGTCTGCTCACAACCGACGCCCTGGACTCGTCGCTCGCATGGGGCGCCCTTCCCGGCATCGCGCACCTGCGCACCCCGGTCTCCGAACTGCGCATCGGACGGCTGCGTGGTGGCATCTGGGATCTGTCGCCCGTCTTCGACGACGCGGTCGAGACTGCGTGTCGCACCCTCACCGATCTGGGTGCCCGCGTCGTCGACGTGGAACTGCCCGAGACCGACGAGATGCTCGAGCTGTATCCCGTGGTCACCGGTTCGGAAGCGTACGAGACGCATCGCGCGTGGTTCGAGGCCGATCCCGGACGCTATCAACCCCCGACGGCCGCTCTGCTGGCCGCGCAACGCGACCGGCCCGCCTACGACTACATCCGGGCGGCCCGAGCGGTGACGCGACTACGTCACGACGTCGTGCATCGCCTCCGCAGCGTGGACAAGCTCGATGCGTTGATCACCGTCACGACCGGTGTACGTTCGGCGCCGCTCACGAGCGATCCCGTGGAGTTGCGCGCGCCGCTGCTGCAGATGTGCATCCCGTTCAGTGTCCTCGGTGTTCCGGCCGTGTCGGTGCCGGCCCCGGATGGGGATTCGACGCCGGTCGGACTCCAGGTCGTCGGGCTTACCGGAGGTACCCGCGGGCACGGCAGCCACCCCGCCGAATCGGCCGCGTTCGCTGTGGCCATGGCGGTGGAGGCGTCGGGACAGCCTTAGATCCGCGAAGCGAGACCCCGATATTCGAGGACGAAGCCGTCCTTGTCGACGGTCACCGACGACGACGATCGCGGCGACAACACGTGGATTCCGTCGGACGCGCTGCTGTAGACGACCGTGGCCTCCTCGATGCTGAGATCGATGAGGTTGACGTACACGACGGGCACCTCCACGTCGGCGGCTCCGGTCTGCAGGTCGTGCCGGCGGATCGGCAGAGCATTGAAGAACGGACTGAACACCACGTCCGCATCCAGTGCCCCACCGAAGGTGGACCGCTGATGGTTGATGCCGTTGTCGGACATCCAGATGCCCTCTTCGGACCTCGTGAGCGACATGTGGCGCTCACCTGCGGCGAGCGTCGTGCGTACCGACAATCTGCGGGTGACACCGTTCTCGTCCGTCACCAGGTCGTAGGACGCACTGAATGCCGGATGATCGGTGCACTCCGCAGCCACGATGCGGCCGGATGCCTTGATGCGGCGGCCGGAGAGCTGTACTCGTACCGACTCCATCCGAGGTACATCGACCGCACGCCACGTGAGTAGCGCGGGCCAGGTAGACGCGGAACCGGTGGCGTCAGAGGCTGGGATGCTCACGGTCTATACGTTATGCGACGAACGGCACACCGTGGGCGGCGGTGTCGTGATTCGTCGGCCCCGACCGCGACAGGATTCCCCCACCGCTACGCCGTGTCCGGCAATGCCTCGTGGCGGGATGCCTGCCGCAGATGGTGTGAGAACACCGACAATGCCGCAGCGCCGACGGCGACGTTGAGCAGAGCTCCGAACTCCTGCACGGCAAACTCCAGGACGTCGACGAAGAAGACGGTGATCAACGCGGCCGTGCGGAGCGCACGAACGGCCCATCTCTGCCGGCGCCAGAGGGCCACCGAACCCACCACGCACAGCAGGACGGTGACGGCGGAGCCGACGAGCTGGATCACGGTCATCACGTCGTTCGTCCGCTCGGCGAGATCCTCCTGCAGCGTGGCCACCGCGTTGACGAGAATGCCGGCGGAGAACAGCGTGAGCAGAGCCGCCGCCACCCGCACGCTCCGGTCGCCCCGCAGACGATCCGGCAACCGGATCGACACCCACGAGAAACGCGACGGCACCTCCCGGCACCGAGTGAGAAGGAGGTCGATATGCTCGACGACCTCGGTATCGACCCCACCCTCCCGAGCGCGTTCGAGCTGTACTCGCGCCTGGTCGCGATCGGTCGGTGTCAGACCGTGGGTGAGCCCGTCCGTCGCAGTGAGCGCCGCGTTGGCGAGATACTCGTCGGCCGAGGGGCCACGACGGAGATGCACCGCCCGATTGGCCACGAGCAACAACACGACGACCACATACATGATGGCCACCGACGGGCGGTAGAAGTAGTCGTTGGTCTTCGTGACGAACTTGCCGACCTCGTCCAGGAACAGACCGAAGCCGATACCGCCGAGCATCACCGCGATGCGATCGGGTGCCCGGCCGATGAAGGTCATCGAGACCATCAACGCGGCGATCATGAGCAGCCCACCCCACAGCACATGCGCGATGTGCAGGACCGACCCGCCGACCTGCGGATAGCCCGTCAGATGGAGGTACAGACGCGTGACGAGGACGGTCGCCACCGCGGTGATCAAGAGCGCTTCGACCTGCGCGGACGACGCGGTGTCCCGCAACAGCCGAGAACGGGAACGGGTCAGCACCGCTGTCATGGCTCGCGAGCTTATCCCGCCCGGGTTCTCCTCGGGTTTCTCCGCCGGATCCGGCGGCGCGGCGCCTGCGCGGAGCGGCTCCCCGATGTGCTGTGTGGCCTAGAGTCGCTCTATGCGCACAGTGTGGACAGTTCCTCCGAACATTGCCCAAACTCTGCTGGAATCTCCCGAGATCCAGATGTTCCTGACCAGCAACGAGTTGCCGGACACAGCGGACGATCCACGCCAGAGACTTGCGGAGTTCACCCACGCGCTCGGCGCATTGAGTCGTCACATCGGGCGCACCTTCGGTTCCGTGGACGTAGCCAACCGCGAACTGTTCGGCGGGTCCGCCGGCAAAGTACCGGTAGCGCTGCGCCTGACCGTCCTGCGTGCCCTCGTGAACCACGTCGACGATCGCGCTCCCAGCCCGAAACTGCTTCCGAAGAACATCTGCGACCAGCTCGGTGCCTACGTCTACGCCCTGCTCGACCCGCGCGACCGCAGCATCTTCTACATCGGTGCCGGACGTGGAAACCGGATCTTCGCCCTGGTGTGGACCGCACTCGGAGAAACCTCGAAGCTCACCGAGTCCGGCGAGAAGGCACCGCTGGCCACACCGGAGACCGAGGCGGCTCTGCGGCGCATCCGAACCGTCTACGAGTCCGGCTACGCAGTGGAGCATTTCGTCGTCGCCGACGCCCTGAACCCCAAGACGGACGGCGACCACACCGCCGCCGTGACGGCCGAAGCGGTCATCGCGGCACTCGGACTGACCGAACCACACCGCGGCGAATGGGTGCTCACCAATCTGGCGGGCTCCACCGAGGAATCCGAAGCAGACCGCACCGCGATTCCGATCGCCGAACTCGTGCGGCAGTACTCGGCCTCGCCCGCTCCCGAACTGCCGACGCCGTGCGTGGTGCTCCGGGTCAACGAAGCGAAGAAGGCCTCCCCCGCGGCGGTGCGCGAACTCGCATCCAAGCCGTGGCCGGCGGGTTCGGCCGCTCGCGGAATCGACGGACTGCCGATCATCGTCGTTGCCGACAACATCGTCCGGGCGGTCTACCGCGCCACAGGCTGGGAGGCGGCCGCTCGCACCGAAGAGAACGGCGGCACGATCCTCTACCGGTTCGTCGGGGAAGCCGACGACGAGCTCGAGAGAAAGTTCGTCAATACTCGTGTCACGCCCGACCGGCTCGGTCTCAAGCGCTGGCCGTCGCACGGGTGGGCGCCTCGTCTGACGCGTGCTCTGCCCCGGCCGGTCGCGCGTCCGAAGGCATCGCGCTCCTGATTCAGAGCTGCTCCCCGGCCCGAGCCGGGGAGCAGCGCCGTTTCGGTTGTCGGCAACCGTTGGGCCGGCATATCTTCCGGCTACAGAAACACGAAAGGGGACCCACTGCTGTGGGTCCCCTTTCGGAACGGGTGTTCGGCGGTGTCCTACTCTCCCACACCCTGTCGAGTGCAGTACCATCGGCGCAGACAGGCTTAGCTTCC
>NZ_JARDJE010000014.1:0-162884 GCF_048957735.1 Rhodococcus sp. As11 | reverse complement strand
AAAAGTGAAGTGGTCGCACCAAATAATATTGGCACTGACATTCATCGGCACACTGTTGAGTTCTCAAAGAACACGCACACACCATCGATCCCGAACCTTCCGGTTCGTTCACTCCGGGGTGAGAAGTTCCATCCGGAAGTCTTTTCAACTTCCGGGGCGGCCACCGACCTTACCAGAAGAATCGGGGACTCGTAAACACGTTCAGGCGCCTTCGTCCAACCTCGTTGTCCCGTTCCTTTCGGCCCGGGTCGGTGTCCGTGTCGCTCTGACCTGGATTAAGTTACGCGAGGATCAACTGCCCGCCAAATCGCCTGGTCAGAGTGGGTGAGTCGCGAGGAATCCCCAGGTGGGCAGGTCCGAGAACCGTCTGCCGGCCCGACATCCCTTCTCGTGACGCCCGCCACAGGTGTTCGAACAGGGATGTACGCCTAGCGCGACAGGAGCCGGTCTTCGTCGACACCCACCCGCTCGATGGTTCCCCCGAGCTCCTGGAGGATCTCGACGAATCGCGGATAACCACGATCGATGTGGTACACGTCGTGCACTTCCGTGACCCCGTCGGCGCACAGGCCGGCGAGCACCAATCCGGCGCCCGCACGGATGTCCGACGCCCACACAGGAGCACTCGACAACTGCTCCACTCCGCGCACGACCGCGTGGTGTCCGTCGGTGCGGGCGTCCGCTCCGAGACGCACCATCTCCTCGACGAATCGGAATCTGGCTTCGAAGACGTTCTCGGTGATCATCGATGTCCCGTCCGCGACGGCAGCGAGACCGATGGCCATGGGCTGCAGGTCGGTCGGAAATCCCGGGTACGGCAACGTCGCGAAGTTGACGGCACGGGGGCGTTCCTTCTGCACGACGTGGAACCCGTCGGCCAGGGGCGTGACCTCGGCACCGGCGCTGCGCAACTTGTCCAGCACCAACGCCAGGTGCTTCGGGTTCACCCCATGGACGCTGAGCTCGCCTCGCGTCATCACTGCCGCGATCCCCCACGTCGCCGCGACGATCCGGTCGCCGATGCAGCGGTGTTCGGTGGGCCGGAGCGAGGCGACGCCCGAGACCCGGAGCGTCGTACTACCCGCACCGGTGATCCGCGCGCCCATCCGGACGAGCATGGTGCACAGGTCGACGATCTCGGGTTCGCGGGCAGCGTTGTCGATCGTTGTGTCGCCCTTCGCGAGGACTGCTGCCATCAGGATGTTCTCCGTCGCTCCCACCGAGGGGAACGCCAGGCGGATGGTGGCGCCGTGCAGATCGTCCGCTTCGGCGACGACGCATCCGTGTTCGATCGTCGAATGCGCGCCGAGCAGACGCAGACCCGCCTGGTGCATGTCGAGGGGGCGAGAACCGATGGCGTCACCCCCGGGCAGGGCCACGATCGCCTTGCGGCATCGGGCGACCAGCGGACCCAGCACGCAGACCGATGCCCGGAACTGGCGCACGGCCGCGAAGTCGGCGCGGTACTCCGGTTCGGCAGGTGTCGTGATGCGGACCGCGTCGCCGTCGAGTTCGACCTCGCACCCGAGTCCGCGCAGGACGTCGGCCATCAAGGGCACGTCGAGGATGTCGGGGCAGTTGGTGATCGTGGTCGTGCCTTCGGCCAGCAGAGCTGCGGCCATCAACTTGAGGACACTGTTCTTGGCACCCCCGACGACGACGTCGCCGGAAAGGCGGCTCCCACCTGTGACAAGAAAGCGTTCACTCACAACGACACAGCGTAACGGCGTGTCCGCCGGAAGAGCAGAGCCGGTACCGTGACGCCCATGGCAGTCCACCTCACACGGATCTATACGCGCACCGGAGACGACGGAACGACGGGGCTCAGCGACTTCTCCCGCGTCTCGAAGAACGACCCTCGTCTGATCGCCTACGCCGATTGCGACGAGACCAACGCGGCGATCGGTGTGGCGCTCGCACTGGGCGCGCTGCCGGAACGGCTCGTCTCGGTCCTTCGGCAGATCCAGAACGATCTCTTCGATGCCGGCGCCGACCTGTCGACTCCCGTTGTGGAGAACCCGAAGTACCCGCCGCTGCGCATCACGCAGCAGTACATCGATCGACTCGAGGGCTGGTGCGACGAGTTCAACGAAGAGCTGGAACCGCTCGATTCGTTCATTCTTCCGGGTGGCACGCCGGGCGCTGCTCTGCTGCACACCGCCAGGACGGTCGCGCGACGCGCCGAACGGTCGGCGTGGGCGGCGGTGGATGCTGCTCCGGACGACACCAACGTCTTGCCGGCGAAGTACCTGAACCGGCTCTCGGATCTTCTCTTCATCCTGTGCCGGATCGCGAACCCGGACGGAGACGTGCTGTGGAAGCCCGGAGCAGGAGCGTGACGAAGTCTCTCTAGAGGGGGCGGCGGCGCTGCGACCGGCCGTCGGGCCTGGATTCGACCCAGGACATGAAGGCCATCAAAGCGCCGCTGTCGAGCGCGATCTCGTACGAGTCGTCGCGGTCGACCACATCGAGGATCACGATGTCCTCGGTCATGATGTCGAATTCGGTGTTCTTCGGCGACCGCCGCGACCGCACGTCGATGCCCTGACGGGCCAAGCGCAGGTCGGGTCCGGTCCGAAGGCTCGAAAGCCTGTAGAACGCGAGTGTCTCGTCGCCGTAACGGACGATTCCGTGCCTCCAGCCGGAACCCTCGTTCTGAGGCATCACTCGCAGGATCGCGGCGGTACCCCCGCCGCGCAGGGTGAACAGTCGGTACAACAAAGCCGCGACGGAGACCGCGAGCAGCACCACAAGGATAGTGAGAATCAGAAATCCGAGTGACACTGCTCGTCGGCTCCGTCGCGGCTTCTCGTTGTTCGACGATCAGGCTCGTTCGACAGCCCGCAGGCGGCCTCGGGCCGCTGCGATCTCCGACTCGTCGCGATTCTCATCGTTCAGAGCCGACTTGGCTGCCTCGACGTCGATGTCCTCCACGCGGTCGGCGGCTTCGGCGAGCACCGTCACCGTCGTCGCGGTCACCGAGAGGAATCCGCCGTGGACGGCCATGACGATCCGCTGACCGTCCGCGGTCCTGACGGACACGACGCCACCCTCGACGAGCTGGCCGAGCACGGGCTCGTGACCGGGCATGATGCCGATCTCGCCCTCGGTGGTCTGGGCGGTGACGAGAGTCGCCGATCCGGACCACACACGCTCCTCGACGGCAACGATGTCCACGCTCATCTCAGCCACGGTGGCCTACTTTCCGGCGATCTTCTTGGCTGCAGCCTCGACGTCGTCGAGTCCACCGCAGCTGTTGAACGCCTGCTCGGGCAGGTGGTCGAACTCACCCTTGCACACGCGGTCGAAGGCCTCGATGGTGTCGGCGAGCGGCACGACCGAACCCGGCTGACCCGTGAACTTCTCGGCGACGATGAAGTTCTGGCCGAGGAACTTCTGGAGACGACGGGCACGGGCGACCGTGACCTTGTCCTCTTCGGAGAGCTCGTCCATACCGAGGATGGCGATGATGTCCTGCAGTTCCTTGTACTTCTGCAGGATGCGCTTGACCTCGTTGGCCACCCGGAAGTGGTCGGCACCGACGATGCCCGGCTCGAGGATTCGCGAGGTCGACGTCAGCGGGTCCACAGCGGGGTAGATACCCATCTGCGAGATCGGACGCGAAAGCTCGGTGGTCGCATCGAGGTGGGCGAACGTCGTGGCCGGCGCGGGGTCGGTGTAGTCGTCGGCGGGCACGTAGATCGCCTGCAGCGAGGTGATCGAGCGACCACGCGTCGAGGTGATGCGCTCCTGGAGCTCACCCATCTCGTCCGCGAGCGTGGGCTGGTATCCCACGGCCGACGGCATACGGCCGAGGAGGGTCGAAACCTCCGAGCCTGCCTGCGTGAAGCGGAAGATGTTGTCGATGAACAGGAGCACGTCCTGTCCCTGGACGTCGCGGAAGTACTCCGCCATCGTCAGGGCCGACAGAGCGACGCGCATACGCGTTCCCGGCGGCTCGTCCATCTGACCGAAGACAAGGGCGGTGTCCTGGAGGACGCCCATCTCTTCCATCTCGAGGTGGAGGTCGGTGCCCTCACGGGTGCGCTCACCGACGCCGGCGAACACCGACGTGCCGGAGAACTCACGCGCGATACGGGTGATCATCTCCTGGATCAGAACGGTCTTGCCGACACCGGCGCCACCGAACAGGCCGATCTTGCCGCCCTTGACGTACGGGGTCAGCAGGTCGATGACCTTGATGCCGGTCTCGAGGATCTCGGTCTTGCCCTCGAGCTGGTCGAAGGCCGGGGGCTTGCGGTGGATGCCCCACTGCTCGCCGTCGCGGCCGGTGCCCGGCGCGTCGAGGCAGTCGCCCAGCGCGTTGAACACGTGGCCCTTGACGACGTCGCCGACGGGAACCGAGATCGGCTTGCCCGTGTCGGACACCGGGGCACCGCGGACCAGTCCGTCGGTCGGCTGCATGGAGATCGTGCGGACCAGGTTGTCACCCAGGTGCTGCGCGACCTCGAGGGTCAGGGTCTTCGCCACGGACGGCAGAGTGACCTCTGCGTGCAGGGCGTTGAACAGCTCGGGCACGGCGCCACGCGGGAACTCCACGTCGACGACGGCGCCGATGACGCGGACGACGCGCCCGGCAAGGGCCGACGCCGCACCGGCGTTGTTGTCGGTTACTGCTGCGGTCATTGTGGTTCAGTCACTTCCTGCACTCGAGGCGAGCGCACCGGCACCGCCGACGATCTCGCTGATTTCCTGGGTGATCTGGGCCTGGCGGGCCTGGTTCGCCTGACGGCTGAGGGTGTTCACCAGTTCCGTGGCATTGTCCGTCGCGGCCTTCATGGCGGTACGACGGGCCGCCGACTCGGAGGCCGCCGCGTCCAGCAGCGACGCGTAGATACGCGTGCTGATGTACTTCGGCAGGAGAGCTTCGAGCAGGACTCCGGCCTCGGGCTCGAAGTTGTACACCGCCTGAGGCCCCTCGGTGCCCGTGCCACGGTGCCCGTCGGTGAGCATGTCCTCGCCGAGGTCGATCTCGTCCTCGGTGATGCTCACCTCGAGCGGAGCCATTCTGCGGACCTGGGGGGTCTGCGTCAGCATCGACACGAAGCGGGTGTAGACGATGTGCAGTTCGTCGACGCCCTCGACGGTGCCTTCGCCGTTCGGGGCGGGCACCTCGGTGCCCGAACCCGCCATGAACAGCTCGACCAGGTGGCGGCTCGCCTTCGCGGCGTCCGTGTAACGAGGATCCTGCGAGAAGCCCGTCCAGGCAGCGACCACTTCACGCTCACGGAACGTGTAGTAACCGAGGCCCTTGCCGCCCATCACGTACAGCACAGGCTCCTTGCCCTCGCTGAGGAGCAGCTGACGCAGCTCCTCGGCTTCCTTGAGGACGTTGGAGTTGTAACCGCCGGCCATACCGCGGTCGCTGGTCACGACCAGCACTGCGGCACGCTTGGGGTTCTCACGCTCGTTGAGCAGGGGGTGATCCAACGAGGCCGACGCACTCGCCAGCTCGGAGAGCACCTTGGTGATCTCCTCGGCGTACGGCTTGGACGCTGCCACTCGGGCCTGGGCCTTCGTGATACGCGACGTCGCGATCAGTTCCTGCGCCTTGGTGATCTTCTTGGTCGAGTTGACCGACTTGATCCGCGAGCGCAGTTCACGCAAGTTCGCCATTCGTCGATCACACTCCCTTCACTGGACGCTGGGTCATGGACTCCCCGCTCACTTGCGAACGGTGGTGCGCTTGACGGAGACCTGCTCCTGCTCGACCTCGTCGGCACCGAGAGCCTCGGCCTCCGCCTCGTTCACGACACGGCTGCCGTCGGAGGCGATGAAACCCTCCTTGAACTTGGCGGTCGCGGCGTGGAGAGCCTCGATCGACTCGTCGGACAGGGCCTTGCCACCGGCGATCTGCTCGTAGACGCCTGAGGCGTTGCGGTGCAGATCCTCGAGGAGCTCGGCCTCGAAGCGACGCACGTCTCCGACCGGAACCGAGTCGAAGACACCTTCGCCGGCGAGGTAGATCGACACGATCTGGTCCTCGACCGCGATGGGAGCGTACTGGTCCTGCTTGAGCAGCTCGACGAGACGCTGACCGCGCTCGAGCTGAGCCTTCGACGCGGCGTCGAGGTCGGAGGCGAAAGCGGCGAAGCCTTCGAGCTCACGGAACTGGGCGAGCTCCAGACGCAGCGAGCCGGACACCTTCTTCATGCCCTTGGTCTGGGCGGCGCCACCGACTCGGGAAACCGAGATACCCACGTTGATGGCGGGGCGGACACCCTTGTTGAACAGGTCGGACTCGAGGAAGACCTGGCCGTCGGTGATGGAGATGACGTTGGTCGGGATGTACGCCGACACGTCGTTCGCCTTGGTCTCGATGATCGGCAGGGCCGTCAGCGAACCGCCACCGAGCTCGTCGGAGAGCTTGGCGGAGCGCTCCAGCAGACGCGAGTGCAGGTAGAAGACGTCGCCGGGGTATGCCTCGCGGCCCGGCGGACGACGCAGCAGCAGGGAGATGGCGCGGTACGCCTCGGCCTGCTTGGTGAGGTCGTCGAACACGATGAGGACGTGCTTGCCCTGGTACATCCAGTGCTGGCCGAGGGCCGAACCGGTGTAGGGGGCGAGCCACTTGAAGCCGGCGGAGTCGGAGGCGGGAGCCGCGACGATGGTGGTGTACTCCATCGCGCCGTTCTCCTCGAGTGCCTGCTTGACACCCGCGATGGTCGAGCCCTTCTGGCCGATCGCGACGTAGATGCAGCGGACCTGCTGCTTCGGGTCGCCGGTCTCCCAGTTCGCCTTCTGGTTCAGGATCGCGTCGATGCAGACCGCGGTCTTGCCGGTCTTGCGGTCGCCGATCACGAGCTGACGCTGGCCACGGCCGATCGGGGTCATCGCGTCGATGGCCTTGATGCCGGTCTGCAGCGGCTCCTCGACCGGCTGGCGCTCCAGCACGGTCGCGGCCTGCAGCTCGAGGGCGCGGGTCTCACCGGCTTCGATGTCGCCGAGACCGTCGATCGGCTGACCGAGCGGGTTCACGACGCGGCCCAGGAAGTTGTCGCTCACCGGCACCGACAGAACGTCGCCGGTCCGCTTGACTTCCTGGCCCTCCTCGATGGTCTGGAAGTCGCCCAGGATAACGGCACCGATCTCGGTGGCCTCGAGGTTGAGGGCCACGCCGAGGACGCCGCCGGGGAACTCCAGCAGCTCGTTGGCCATCGCCGACGGCAGACCGCTGATGTGCGCGATGCCGTCACTGGTGTCGACGACCACGCCGACCTCCTCGCGGGAGGCCTCCGGGGAGTAGCTCGCGGTGTAATTGTCAATCGCGCTACGGATCTCGTCGGAGGAGATCGTCAGCTCCGCCATGTTCTTCCTGCTCTCGGTATCTGGTCTTCGAAAAGATCTATGTGTGTGTTCGGTAGTGGACTACGTGAGGCTCTTGCGCACTGCAGCGAGTCGACCCGCGGCACTACCGTCGATGACCTCGTCGCCCACCCGGACGACCAATCCACTGAGAAGCTCGGGATCGACCTCGACGTGCACCGTCACAGGCTTCCCGTAGATGCGGGTCAGGGTCGCGGAGAGCCGCTCCTCCTGCCGCGCATCGAGCGGTGCCGCGCTACGGACATGCGCAACGGCACGGTCCCGCTGGGCTGCTGCGAGTGCCGACAACTCGTCGAACGTGCCGGCCGGAGACTCGCTCAGCCGACCGACCGCATGGACGGCCAGCGTTTCGGTGACCGCGGTCACCTTCCCGTAGAGCAGGCGCGTCAGCAGATCGCGCTTGGCCGAAGCCGGCGTGCCGCGATCGGAGAGCGTCTGCTCGAGGTCGGGGTTGCCGGCCACGATGCGACCGAGGCGGAACAGTTCGTCCTCGACGGTGTCGAGCTGGTCCTGGTCCGCTGCAGCCTTCAGCAGCGCCTCCCGACCGAGCTGGACGAGAGAGTTCGTCAGATCGGACTGGGCCGACCAGTCCTGCCCCGCTGCTGCCTTGACGGTCGCGAGGGTCTGAGCCGAAACCTTGCCGCCGAAGACCTGCTCGGCCAGCCGCTCACGAACGGCAGCCGGGGCCGAGGCGTCGGCCAGCGCGGTCCGAAGAGCCCGCTGGCTGTCGAGCGCCTCGACCACCGAGAAGAGTTCGGAACCGGCCTGAGCCGCAGCGGCAGTCGCGGCACCCGAGCCCAGGGCGGACTGCAACGCGGAACGCGTATGAGCGAGTGCCTCACGGCTTGCTGCGTACATGGTGCTCACTTTCCGGATGCAGAGTCAGCGCTGAGGGAGTCGAGTTCGTCGAGGAATCGATCGATCGAGCCGGCACGCTTCACGTCGTCCGCGAGCGCTTCGCCGAGGATCTTCTCGGCGAGATCCACGGAGCTGCGTCCGAGATCGCTACGCAGCTCGGCCACGATCTGCTGGCGCTGGGCCTGCAGCTGGTTGTGACCGGCGGCGACGATACGGTCGCTCTCCTCCTGGGCCTGCGCCTTCATGTCGGCGATGATCTGCTGGCCCTGTGCACGGGCCTCTTCACGGATCTGCGCCGCCTCGGTGCGGGCCTCGGCGAGCTGGCTACGGTACTGCTCGAGCGCGGCCGCAGCCTCCGCCTGAGCTTCCTCTGCCTTCTTGATGCCGCCTTCGATCAGCTCCGAACGCTCGTCGAGCACCTTCTGGAACATCGGAAGCACGAACTTCCAGAAGACGAATCCGACGAGAATCAGGGCGACCAGCGACCAGACGATGTCGTATGTCGCGGGAAGGAGGGGGTTGGGAGTCTCCCCTTCCTCGGCCGCGAGAATCAGGATGCTGTCAGCCATGGTGATCGTCGGATCAGAAGATGAAGCCGGCGACGATGCCGATCAGCGCCAGGGCCTCGGTGAACGCGATACCGAGGAACATCGTGGTGCGCAGCTGGCCGGCCATCTCGGGCTGACGAGCCATGCCCTCGATCGCCTTGCCGACGACGATGCCGATGCCGATGCCGGGGCCGATGGCGGCGAGGCCGTAGCCGATGGCGCCTGCACCCGAGATCGTGGTGTCCTGGGCGAGGACGTCTGCTGCCTGAAGCGCAACGCTCATTGGTGTTCCATTCCCTTTCTTGTGGCTCGGCCCCGGGAGTCGGCAACCGAGTCAGTCTGTGTGTAGATGTGGGTCGTGCCGTTCGTCGAGCTAGTGCTCTTCGGCGTGCAGCGCCAGATCGATGTACACCGCGGTGAGCAGCGCGAAGATGTAGGCCTGCAGGACGATCACCAGGAGCTCGAAGAAGGTGAACGCGATTCCGCCGATGAGAGAACCGATGCCGAACACCTTCATGAAGCCGTCGGAATCGAAGAAGAAGAACTGGGTGGCACTGAAGAACAGCACGAGCATGATGTGACCGGCCAGCATGTTGGCCATGAGACGAATGGTCAGCGTGAACGGCCGCAGAATGAACGTCGAGACGAACTCGATCGGGATCACCAGCACGTGGAGAGCGGGCGGCAGGTTCGGAATGACGATGCTGCTCTTGACGTAGCGGAAGAATCCGTACTTCTTGATGCCCACATAGTTGAAGACGATGTAGGCGAGTGCCGCGAGCACGATCGGCATACCGATTCGTGCGTTGGACGAGATGTTGAGGAACGGGATGACCGATGTGAGGTTCAGACCGACCACCAGGAAGAAGATGGTGACGATCACCGGAAGGAACCGGCGTCCCTGTTCCTTACCGAGGATGTCCTCGGCGATATGGATCCGGACGAAGTCGAGCATGATCTCGGCGACGTTCTGCACGCCCCGCGGCACGATCTTCGGACTCCGCAGCGCGAAGAAGAAGAACAGAGCGACGATCAGGGCGACGGCGACGCGGATGAGCATCAACCGGTCCATCTCGAAGGGGGTGCCTTCGAACAGGACTGCCGGTGGGAAAAAATCAGCTAGTGACGGCGCGTGGAATTCTCCGGCTGCCAAGGTGGTGACGCTCAGCGCTCTCTCCCGTAGTCGGCCGCAGGCATGCCGTCTGCGGTTCGATCGGACATTGACGATCCAGAAGTCGACCAGGTCGGCTCGCGTATTCGCCAGTGTTCCGAACCGCGTGAACGGTCCTGCTTCCTGCCGGTGTCGGCGACTCTCGTCGACTCGGCGGCCATTTGAACACGGCCGCCTACGAAGTCACAACTGCGCACCGTTTCCAAACCGGATGCGGCCAGTGTCACTCTCGCAGAACTCACCCTACCAACTGCTCTACGACAGCGCGTAGGTGGGTTCCTACGTGGGGGGTTATGGACATCCGGCGCTACTACCGATCGTCGTTGTTCACCTCGGGCGACGGGCGGGGATCGACGTACAGGGCGCGCTGCGAGAGCACCCCGTAGGTCTCCGCTCCCAGAACGATGACCAGCGCGAAAACGATCGTGAGCACCAGCGCGTTGCGGTTGTAGAAGTCGAGCGAGTCGAGCGAACCCATCACGACGATGGCGAGGATCAACTTCAGCAACCAGGTGCCGAGAAGAACGGCACCGGCGGTCATCGCCGGCATCTTCGACGTCAGGAGCACACCGAGCGCGGTGAAAAGGATGAATCCTCCGCCGACGGCCGCGCCGATCAGCGCGCCCCACAGTCCCGGCATCCCGGCGACGAGCACCGAGACCACCGATGCCACCACGGCGAGCGCGAGAAGACCGAGGACGCCGTAGCGCACCGCCGCGCGCATGGGTGCGATCGGGTCGGGCAGCGAGGGCAGACCGTGGTCGGGTTCGGGATGATCCGGGTTCGTCACGATATCCGAGCCTAACCGACCTCTCGGGAGTGCTCCGGTGGTGTCTCCCCCGACTCGTCGTGCCGCCGCAGCGACGGCACCGCGGTCACGACGAGAGCGAACACGAGACCGCCCGCGAGAATCAGCACCACGGCCCTCCGATCGAGCAGCGAGGAACCGACGGCCCCGAACGCGAGGATGCCGACCCACAGGTAGAGCAGGAGCACCACGCGACGGTGGGAGTGCCCGATCTGCAGGAGGCGGTGATGGAGGTGCATCTTGTCCGGGCTGAACGGGCTGACACCGGCCCGGGTGCGGCGCACGATCGCGAGGAGCAGGTCGAGGATCGGGATGAACATCACCGCACCCATCAGAATGAGCGGTGAGAGCAGACCCAGCAGGTCGCGCGAGCCGTATGCGCTCAACGGGATGAGCCCCGAGGCGCTCGTGGAGATCGCGGCGAGCATCAGGCCGATGAGCATCGATCCGGAGTCGCCCATGAAGATCTTGGCGGGCTGGAAGTTGTGCGGCAGGAAGCCGAGGCACGCACCCGCGAGGGCCGCAGCCATGAGGGCCGGCGGGTAGGCGGAGACGTCGCCACCCTGATCGAGCAGCAGACCGACGGAGAACGCACAGATCGCCAGCGCGGCGATGAGACCCAGCCCGGCCGCGAGTCCGTCGAGCCCGTCGACGAAGTTCATCGCGTTGATCATCACGGCGGCGACGACGACGGTGATGAGCCCGCCCTGAAGTTGGTCGAGCACGAGCGTCGACGCGCTGAAGGGGTCGTAGATGACGATCCAGCTCACGCCCATGACCACGAGCACGCCGGCCGCGGTGACCTGCCCGACGAACTTGGTGAGCGCGTCGAGACCCCACCGGTCGTCGACGATCCCGACGACGACGATGATCGAAGCTGCGACGAGCGCCGCTCCCATGTCCGGGGTGTATTCGAAACCCCTTGTCAGAGCTGGCAACTGCTGAGCGAAGATGATTCCCGCAACGAGACCGATGTACATGCCGACCCCACCCATCCGGGGTGTCGGCGTCACGTGCACGTCGCGATCACGAGGCACCGCGACCGCCCCGAACTTCAGTGCGAGGATCCGCACCACGCCGGTCGCGAGGAAGGTCACCACCGCGGAGGTGAGCAGGACGAGGAGAAGCTCCCGGATGGGAACGCCGGCGCCGCGCCCGGCCTGAGCGAGCAGTACGGCGGTGGTGTCGGCTGCAGTCACGTGCTCCGTTCCTCCGCCGCTACTCCCCGCCGGAACGAAGACGCTCGGGATCGTCGCCGAGCACCTCCGCGAGCGCTTCGGCCGTCACGGCGCCTTCGCGCAGGATGCGCGGACGGTCACCCGTGAGATCGACGATCGTCGAGGCGATGCCGTGTTCGGCGGGACCACCGTCGAGATAGACACTCGCCGACGCTCCGAGTTGCTCGCGCGCCTCGGTGACGTTCGTCGCCGGCGGCCGGCCGGAGACGTTCGCGCTGGACACCGCGAGCGGGCCGACCTCGCGCAGCAGTTCCAGGATCACGGGGTGCAGCGGCATGCGGAGCATGACCGTGCCGCGCGTGTCCCCGAGGTCCCAGGCCAGGGAGGGTGCCTGATGCACCACGAGGCTGAGCCCACCCGGCCAGAAGGCACGGATCAATTCCCGCGCCTCGGGACGTACCGAGGCGACGAGGCCGTCGATGGTCGTCCAGGAGCCGACGAGGACCGGCACCGGCATGTCGCGTCCGCGGCCCTTCGCGCGCAGGAGCGAGGTCACGGCGTCGGAGTCGAACGCATCTGCCGCGATGCCGTACACCGTGTCGGTAGGTACGACGACGAGTCGTCCGGCCTTGAGTGCACCACGCGCCGCGTTGAGTCCGGCGGCGCGCGAAGCTTCGTTGTTGCAGTCGTACACGGTGCTCACGCGCTCATCCTTCCACTTCGGCCGGAGTCGGCACCGGACGGGTCCTGCCCGTCAGCCGTCCGCAGCAGACCGTACCGACTTCATGCGGTCGGCCTCCACCGCGGTGGGAACCCGGTGGGCGGTGACGAACCGGGCCTTACCGGCGAGGTCGGGGTGCCGGACGACATCGCCGAAGACGCGTCGCTGTTCGAACAGTTCGGCGACGAGCAGACTGTGTGTGTCGTCGTGCTCGACCGCGGCCGCTCCCCCGATCCGCAGCCATCGCGCGATGTTCGACACCATCGGGCGGATGACGGACAGACCGTCGACCCCTCCGAAGAGCGCCGAGTGCGGGTCGTGCTCGATCACCTCGGGTTCCAGTTCGGCGCCTTCCGGGATGTAGGGCGGATTGGCGACCACCAGGTCGACGGTGCCTTCGAGGTTGCTGAGCAGGGTGCGGTCGGTGACATCGCCCTGATACAGCCGGATCGGGGTGTCGCCTTCCTGCGCGCGGGTCTCGGCGTTGCGTCGGGCCCACCCGAGGGCCTTCGCTTCGAGTTCGACGGCGTGGACCTCGGCGTCGGGCCGGGCGTGCGCGATCGCCAGTGCGAGTGCGCCGGATCCGGTGCACAGATCGAGCACGATCGGATTGCGGCTTCCGTGACGTTCGAGGAAGGCCAGGGCCCATCCGAGGAGCAGTTCGGTCTCGGGTCGGGGCACGAAGACACCCGGTCCCACCGCGAGGTCGATCTCCCCCATCGGCGAGGTGCCGGTGATGTACTGCAGCGGTATCCGTTTCGCTCGCTGTTCGACCATGGATCGATAGGCGTCGATGGTCGCCGCGTCGACGAGCGGGACCAGGCCGAGTCGGCCGCGCTCGATGCCGAGCAGGTGCGCGGCGAGAAGTTCGGCGTCGACCCGGGGACTCGGGACTCCTGCCTCCTCGAGGACCGATGCCGCTTCGATGACGGCCAGGCGCAGAGGTTGACGGCTCACGCCTTACAGCGTGCCACGACTCCGGTCCTGCGCTACGCGGAGGTAGCCCTCACATTGCACGCATACGCCGCGGACCGGACATCCGATGCGTTTCCGGCGACGTGATTGACGGCACGGTGGGGCGGGCACCCGAACAGGGACCGATACCTTGCGGTCGGTTTCATCGACAGAAAGGGATTGCCCATGAAGTCACGGACTGTGCGTGGAATCACCGTTCTCGCCGCAGCGGGCGCGGCCGCTTTCGCGGCCCCCGCCCTCGCGAGCGCGGACCCTATCGATTTCCAGCCGATCCCCGTCGGATGCCCGGCGGGGATCGGTCCGGTCGATACGGAGACCGCCGTCGCCGAGGAGGATGCGGAACCCGGCTCGATCGAGTACGAGATCGAGCAGGAGGGCAGCGGCGGAGGCCGGATCGGCTGGGTGAACCTGAGGACGCTCCAGCTGGGGACGGGTGCGCTGCCGGGACCCCTGGAAGGTGAGGAGCCCGCGGTGGTCCTCGAGACCGGTGAGGGCCTCGTCGTCAGCGCAGTCTGGGGTGCCCATGAGAACTCCGACGGTCAGGGTTGCTTCCTGCTGCCGGGCGTCGATCTCACCGACGTCCCGCCGGCCGCGGCGGCCGATCCGGAGGTACCCGCAGTAACCGACCCTGCGGGCAACGAGTAACCCTGCTCCCCCGTCGAGGCCCGGCTCCTGCGGTTACTCGGCCGCGAGCCGGGCTTCTCGGTCTGCAGCGCCCAGGGCATCGAGCAACGCATCGAGTTCGCCGTCGAGCACCGCGTCGAGGTTGTGGGCCTTGAAACCGATGCGGTGATCGGTGATCCGGTTCTCCGGGAAGTTGTAGGTGCGGATGCGCTCCGACCGGTCGACGGTGCGCACCTGGCTGGCCCGACCTGCCGATGCTTCCGCGTCGGCTGCCTCTTCGGCCGCCGCCTGCAGGCGCGCCGCGAGCACCTGCATCGCGCGGGCCTTGTTCTGCAGCTGGGAGCGTTCGTTCTGGCAGGTCACCACGATGCCGGTGGGAAGGTGTGTGATGCGCACGGCCGAGTCGGTGGTGTTGACGCCCTGACCGCCCTTGCCGGACGACCGGTAGACGTCGATGCGCAGGTCGCTCTCGTCGATCTGCACCTGCTCGACCTCGTCGGGCTCGGGGTAGACGAAGACGCCGGCCGCGGAGGTGTGCACGCGGCCCTGCGATTCGGTGACGGGCACCCGCTGGACGCGGTGCACGCCACCCTCGAACTTGAGGCGGGACCACACGCCGTCGCGCACATCGGTCTTCGACTTGACCGACAGGGTGATGTCCTTGTAACCGCCGAGATCGGAGTAGGTGGCGCCGAGAACTTCGACGCGCCACCCGGCGCGTTCGGCATAGCGGGTGTACATCCGGGCGAGGTCGGAGGCGAACAGAGCGGACTCCTCACCGCCCTCACCGGACTTGACCTCGAGGACCACGTCGTCGCTGTCGTGCGGATCACGAGGAGCGAGCAGGTCGGTGAGGGACCGGTCGAGCTCGGCGACCTGCGATTCGAGGTCGTCGACCTCCGACGCGAACGACGAGTCGTCGGTGGCGAGTTCGCGCGCCGCTTCGAGATCGTCGCGGGCCTGCTTCAGAGCGTTGTAGGTCGACATCACCGGGGCGAGTTCGGCGAACCGCTTGCCCACCCGGCGGGCCGCCGCGGGATCGTCGTGCAGCGACGGGTCGGACAACTGCTGCTCCAGACCCGCGTATTCGGCCAGGATGTCGTCGATGGCCGACGGCTTGGTCTGCCCCGCCATGATGTGCTCCGCTCTGATTCGGTCCGTGCAACGAAAATGCCGACGCCCGGCCTGCACGGGGGCAGTACCGGGCGTCGGCGTGACAGCTAGCTGTCGGAATCGGCCTTCTTCGATGCACGCTTGCCGTAGCGAGCCTCGAAGCGCGCGACACGACCGCCGGTGTCGAGGATCTTCTGCTTGCCGGTGTAGAACGGGTGGCAGTTGGAGCAGACTTCGACGGTGATCCGTCCGGCCTCCGACGTGCTGCGGGTCTCGAACGTGTTGCCGCAACCGCAGACGACGGTCGTCGTCACGTAGTTGGGGTGGATTCCTGCCTTCATGGTGTCCCTTTCGTGGCCGCCGGGTCGCCTTCGCGGATCGAAGACGTGAACCGGAGCCGGACTGAGCCTGTCGATTATGCCAAACGTAGGGCCCCGGGAAGAAATTCCCGGGGCGCCGACGTCAGTCGTCGAGTGCCCCCGGTGCGGTCTTCGCCACATTCATGAGGAACTCGATGTTCGTCTTGGACTTCTTGAGCCGGTCGATGAGCAGATCGATCGCCTGGTGCGAATCGAGACCCGAGAGCACGCGGCGCAGCTTGTGCACCACGGCGAACTCGTCCGGGCTCATGAGCAGCTCGTCCTTGCGCGTACCGGACGGGTTGACGTCGACCGCCGGGAACACGCGACGCTCGGCGATCTTCCGGTCGAGCTTGAGCTCGGCGTTGCCGGTGCCCTTGAACTCCTCGAAGATGACGGTGTCGCCGGTGGAGCCGGTCTCGACCATCGCGGTGGCGATGATCGTGAGCGACCCGCCGTTCTCGATGTTGCGGGCAGCACCGAGGAAACGCTTCGGCGGGTACAGCGCGGTCGAGTCGACACCACCGGAGAGGATGCGTCCGGATGCCGGCGACGAGTTGTTGTACGCGCGGCCGAGACGGGTGATGGAGTCGAGGAGCACCACGACGTCCTGGCCCATCTCCACGAGACGCTTGGCACGCTCGATGGCGAGCTCGGCGACCGAGGTGTGGTCTGACGGCGGCCGGTCGAAGGTCGAGGCGATGACCTCGCCCTTCACCGAACGCTGCATGTCGGTGACCTCTTCGGGACGCTCGTCGACGAGCACGACCATGAGGTAGCACTCGGGGTTGTTGACGGCGATCGCGTTCGCGATGTCCTGGAGGACCGTGGTCTTGCCGGCCTTCGGCGGCGACACGATGAGCGCGCGCTGCCCCTTACCGATCGGCATGACCAGGTCGATCACGCGCGTGGTGAGGATGTTCGGCTGGGTCTCGAGCCGCAGACGCTGGTTCGGGTACAGCGGCGTGAGCTTGTTGAACTCGGGGCGGCGCTTGGCCGAGTCGACGTCGCGGCCGTTGACCGTGTCGAGGCGGACCAGCGGGTTGAACTTCTGGCGCTGGTTGCTCTGCTCGCCCTCGCGGGGAACCCGCACGGCACCGGTGATGGCGTCGCCGCGGCGCAGGCCGTTCTTACGCACCATGTTCATCGACACGTAGACGTCGTTCGGGCCGGCGAGGTAGCCGGACGTGCGCACGAACGCGTAGTTGTCGAGGACGTCGAGGATGCCGGCGACCGGCTGCAGGACGTCGTCCTCGCGGATCTCGGGCTCGCGCGAGTCCGAACCGCCTTCGTTGCGGTCACGTCCACGGCGACGCTCACGGAAGCGACGGCCCCGGCGGCCGCGGCCGCCTTCCTCGTCGTCTCCCCCACGGTTGTCCTGGCTCTGACGCGGGCCCTGGTTTCCGCCGTCACGATCGCCGCCGTCCTGACCGCGATCACCCTGGTTACGGTCACCCTGGTTGCGGTCACCCTGGTTGCGGTCACCCTGGTTGCGGTCACCCTGGTTGCGATCGCGCCGCGAGGAGCCGTCGCCGGAGTTGCGGTCCTGGCCCTTCTCGCGCTGCGAGTCGCGGTCCTGGCGGCCGTCCTCGGACGACTCGGCACCTTCGGTCTGCTGGTTCTGGTCGGCGTTGTCGCCACCACGACGTCCGCGACGGCCACGGCCGCGACGGTTTCCGTCGGATTCGTTGTCGCCGCTGGGGGTCTGGCCACCCTGCTGCTTCTCCTGCGAGCCGTCCACGGCCGACTTCGCGTCGGCCTTCTGCTCGGCCGACTTCGCGTCGGCCGGGTTCGCGTCGGCCTTCTGCTCGGGCGCGGCGGTCTCGTCGGAGGCGGCACGGCCACGGCGACCGCGGGTGCCACGCGAGGGCGCTCCCTCGGGCTTGTCTGCCGTCTCGGTCTTCGCTGCCGCTTCGGCCTTCTCGGCGGACGCGGTCTTGTCGGTGCCGGTGTCCGACGCGGCTGCAGGCTGCTCGGTGGCAGGTGCGGCGCCGCCGCCTCCCTGCCGCTCCTTGATGGCAGCGATGAGATCGCCCTTGCGCATCCCGGAGGTGCCCTTGATTCCGAGCTCGGCGGCAAGTGTCCGCAACTCGGCAAGCACCATGCCCGAAAGGCCTGCTCCGCGGCGACCGCGCGTGGTCGTCCGGCTACCGGCCTCGGGAATGTCG
The DNA here is from genome assembly GCF_048957735.1 of Rhodococcus sp. As11. NCBI lineage: Bacteria > Bacillati > Actinomycetota > Actinomycetes > Mycobacteriales > Nocardiaceae > Rhodococcus > Rhodococcus sp. As11. The sequence continues at coordinate 145,014 of NZ_JARDJE010000014.1, read as the reverse complement.
AGCGCAGGTGTAGCGATCAGGTCCGTATCTGTCACGGAGATCCTTCCTTCCCTCGCTCGCTTCATGCGCAGCAGAGGGTTCGTCCCGCAGATCAGTTCGTCCACTGAGCTGGGATTTGCCGTACGAGTTCAGGGAAAACGAACGGTCGGCACGTCCGCCACCACACCGAAATCCGGTAGGTGCGGTCTGTCCCCCTCCCGGATCCGGGAGCAGGTGAGGATCGATCCAGGTTCGACGCCCCGATGGAGCTGGAGTGATTGCCCTGGAGAATCCGGCGACTGATACGCACGACGTGCGGACACCCCACAGAATAGCGACGATCTGTACGTAGGGCAAGAATCGCCGTGCCGGACGGGACGTGTGTGTTGCACCACCGTCCACTCCCGCATCCGGCACCGCGCGCCGGTCTCAGTCGACCTGGACGCCCTCGGCGATCTCGAGGTCCAGCACCGTCAGATCGTCGGCCTCGGCCGCGGCTCGCAGCTCGTCGGGCAGCGCGGAGGTCGTCAGCGCCAGCACCGTCGGCCCTGCACCGGAGACGACGGCGGAGATACCCGCCTCGCGCAGTGCGGCCACCCATTTGGTGGTGAGCGGAAGGGCAGGGGCCCGCTGGGCCTGGTGGAGCAGATCCTGCGTCGCCGGCATCAGCAGTTCGGGTCGCTCGGTGAGCGCGACGACCGCGAGAGCCGCCCGGCTGACGTTGAACGCCGCGTCCCGATGCGGCACGATCTCGGGCAGCAGTCCCCGGGTGTGGGCCGTGGAGGAACGGACCGACGGGACGAAGGCGTACGCCTTGATGTCGGGGTGCACGCGCAGGTTCACCGCGCGGTAGGTCCGCTGCTGGGAGTCGACCTCGACCTCGGTCCACGACACCACGGCTCCGCCGAGCACGCTGGCGGAGGCGTTGTCGGGATGTCCCTCGAACTCGGACGCCAGTTGCACGAGCTGCTCGTCGTCGAGGACACGCTCCGGCGCGATCTTGCGGACCAGCCCGTTGGCCGCCGCCAGCCCTCCCACCGCCGCGGAGGCCGAGGACCCGAGCCCGCGGGAGTGCGGGATGACGTTGTGGCACACGACGTCCAATCCGTCGGCCCACACACCGGCGGCCTCGAGTCCGCGCTCGACGGCGCGGACGACGAGGTGGGAAGGTCCCCACGGAACCTCTTGCGCGCCTTCCCCCTCCACCCGCACGTCGAGGCCGGAAGCCGTTGTCGTGACGGTGATCTCGTCGTACAGGCCGAGGGCGAGGCCCAGGCAGTCGAAGCCGGGACCGAGGTTCGCGCTCGAGGCCGGAACCCGTGCCGTCACCGAGAGCCCCACGGGCAACGTCTGCGTCATGTCCTGATTCCCAACGGAGGAAGGCGTGGCGGTCAACTCAGGCCAACTCGAGCGCGGAGGCGACCGCGACCGGGTCGACCGGGATCGGCTCGACCACGGGCACATCGCGCAGGGCCGTGTCGGGGTCCTTGAGGCCGTTGCCGGTCACGGTGCACACGACCTTCAGGCCGCGTTCGAGCCAGCCTTCCTTGCTCGCCGCGAGCAGACCGGCGATGGACGCGGCCGACGCCGGCTCGACGAAGATCGACTCGGACTTCGCGAGCAGCCGGTACGCCTCGAGGATCTCCTCGTCGGTCGCCGCGCGGAACGCGCCGTTCGATTCATCCTTGGCGGCCACCGCGCCGTTCCACGATGCGGGAGCACCGATGCGGATGGCGGTCGCGATGGTCTCGGGATCCTTCACCGGATGGCCGAGGACGAGCGGTGCGGCACCGGCGGCCTGGACGCCGAGCATGCGCGGGCGGCGCGTGCTGAGGCCGTCGGCGGCGTACTCGCTGTAGCCCTTCCAATAGGCGGTGATGTTGCCGGCGTTGCCCACGGGCAGCACGTGCACGTCGGGCGCGTCGCCGAGCGCGTCGACGATCTCGAAGGCCGCGGTCTTCTGGCCCTCGATACGCACCGGGTTCACGGAGTTGACCAGCCCGATGGTGGAGAACTCCGCGGTGGTCTTGCGTGCCAGCTCGAGGCAGTCGTCGAAGTTGCCCTCGACCTGCACGATCTTCGCGCCGTGCATGACGGCCTGGGCGAGCTTGCCCATCGCGATCTTGCCCTGCGGCACGAGCACCGCGCAGCCGATGCCGGCGCGTGCGGCGTAGGCGGCGGCCGAGGCAGAGGTGTTGCCGGTGGACGCGCACAGCACGGCCTGCTTGCCGGTCGCGAGGGCCTCGGTGACCGCCATGGTCATACCGCGGTCCTTGAACGAACCGGTGGGGTTGAGACCCTCGACCTTGACGTGGACCTCGCAGCCGGTGATCTCCGACAGGCGCGGAGCCGGGAGCAGCGGCGTGCCACCCTCACGCAGCGTGACCGTCTTCCAGTCGTCACCGATCGGCAGGCGCGAACGGTACGCCTCGATCAGGCCCGGCCACGGCGTGTGCACGGGGGTGGTGTTCTTCTCGGCCGCGCTCATTCGGCGGATCCCTCCAGTCTCAGGACGCTGGTCACAGCGATCACGGATTCGAGTTTGTCGAGCGCTGCGACGGTATCCGCCAGCGCACGGTCGGTGGCCTGGTGGGTGAGTACCACCAGACGGGCAGCGTCGCCGGCGCCTTCCTGGCGGACCGCTGCGATGCTCACGTCCCGCGTGGCGAACTCGGCGGCGACCGCCGAGAGCACACCGGCACGATCGGCGACCTTGAGGTTGACGTAGTAACGCGTGAGGATGTCGCTCATGGGTGCGATCTCCAGTTGCGCATACTTCGACTCGCGCGGACCACGCCCACCCTGAACCCGGTTGCGGGCGGCCATCACGAGGTCGCCCATCACCGCGGAGGCGGTGGGGGCGCCACCTGCACCCTGGCCGTAGAACATGAGCCGGCCCGAGGATTCCGCTTCGACGACGACGGCGTTGAACGCACCGTTGACCGAAGCCAGCGGATGCTCGCGGGGCACGAGCGCCGGGTAGACGCGGGCGGACACGCGGTCCTTGCCGTCGGCGGACGGGACGCGCTCGCACAGCGCGAGCAACTTGATCGTGCAGTTGAGCGCACGCGCCGAGGTGAGATCGGCGGCGGTGATCGAGGAGATGCCCTCGCGGTAGACGTCGGCCGCCGTCACACGGGTGTGGAAGGCGATCGACGCGAGGATCGCCGCCTTGGAGGCGGCGTCGAAGCCTTCGACGTCGGCGGTGGGATCGGCTTCGGCGTACCCGAGGCGACTCGCCTCGGCGAGCGTCTCGTCGTAGTCGGCGCCCGTCTCGTCCATGGCCGAAAGGATGTAGTTCGTGGTGCCGTTGACGATGCCGACGACCCGGTTGACCTTGTCGCCCGCGAGCGACTGGGTGAGCGGGCGGATCACCGGAATCGCGCCGGCCACAGAGGCCTCGAAGTACAGGTCGACGTTGCGGGACTCGGCGGCCTCGGCCAGTTCACCGGTGTAGGCGGCGAGCAGCGCCTTGTTCGCGGTGACGACGGACTTGCCTGCGTCGAGCGCCGTACGCACGAGCTTGCGGGGCAGTTCGATGCCACCGATGAGCTCGACGACGATGTCGACGTCGTCACGACGGATCAGCGCCTCGGCGTTCGTCGTGAGCAACTCCGCGGGAAGTCCCCTGTCGCGGGAGACGTCGCGGACCGCGACCCCCCGCAACTCGAGGGGCGCACCGATGCGCGCCTCGAGATCTGCGGCGTCCTCGCGGATGATCCGCGCGACCTCGGCACCGACTGTGCCGTGCCCGAGAACCGCCACACCCACCGGACGCCGGCCCGAAGCATCGGTCGCCGTTGCACTGGTCACTCCGAAACCTCCAAATTGAGCAGATCTTCCACGGTCTCGCGGCGCAGCAGAACGCGCGAGACACCGTCCTTGACCGCCACGACGGCGGGGCGAGGCAGCAGGTTGTACCTGCTCGACATCGAGTAGCAGTATGCACCCGTCGCCGCGACCGCCAGTAAATCACCGGGTGCGACGTCGGCGGGCATCCAGGCGTCGCGGATGACGATGTCGCCGCTCTCGCAGTGCTTGCCGACGACCCGCGAGACCACCGGTTCGGCCTCGCTCACGCGGGAGACGAGGCGCGATTCGTACTCCGCCTGGTACAGCGATGTGCGGATGTTGTCGCTCATGCCGCCGTCGACGCTGATGTAGCGGCGGACGTGTCCGGAGCCGACCTCGACGTCCTTGAGGGTTCCCACCTCGTAGAGGGTGACGGTGCCCGGTCCGGCGATGGCCCGCCCGGGTTCGACCGCGAGGGTCGGAGCCGGGAGCCCGGCGAGTGCGGACTCGTTCCGGACGATGTCGCCCAGCTTGGCGGCGAGATCGGCGACCGGCGGCGGATCGTCGCTCGGCACGTACGAGATGCCCAGGCCACCGCCGAGGTCGACGATGCTCATCTGCGCGGTCTTGTCGACACCGAACTCGGCGACGATGTCGCGCAGCAGACCGATGACGCGGTGCGCGGCGAGTTCGAAGCCGTCGACGTCGAAGATCTGCGAGCCGATGTGGCTGTGCAGGCCGACGAGTCGGAGGTTGTCGGCGCCGAAGACCCGGCGCACGGCCTGCATGGCATGGCCACCGGCGAGTGAGAGCCCGAACTTCTGGTCCTCGTGCGCGGTGGAGATGAACTCGTGGGTGTGGGCCTCGACGCCCACGGTCACCCGGATCAGCACGTCCTGGACGACACCGGCCTCACCGGCGACCGCATCGAGCCGGTCGATCTCGGCGAGCGAGTCGAGCACGATGTGCCCGACCCCGGCGCTCACGGCGGCCTGCAGTTCGCGGACGGACTTGTTGTTGCCGTGCATCGCGATCTTCTCGGCGGGGAAGCCGGCGTGCAGGGCGACGGCGAGCTCACCGCCGGACGCCACGTCGAGCGAGAGTCCCTCCTGGTGGACCCACCGCGCGATCTCGCTGCACAGGAACGCCTTCGACGCGTAGTGCACCTTCGCCGTCGGACCGAAGGCTTCCGCGATCTCCCGGCAGCGGGAGCGGAAGTCGTCCTCGTCGACGACGAACAGCGGCGTGCCGTACTTCTCGGCGAGCTCGGTCACCGGGATACCGGCGATGCGCATGACGCCGTCCTCGCCGCGCGCGGCGTTGCGGGGCCACACGTGCGGGGCCAGCGTGTTGAGCGCCGCGGTGTCGGCCGGACGGTCGGGCAGGTTCGGGGCGTGCGGGATCTGGGCGTGACGCGGTCCCGCGGGGTGCGCGTTCACATCCGCTCCGGAGCGCCGACGCCGAGCAGGCCGAGGCCGTTGGCGAGGACCTGCCGTGCGGCCGCGCACAGCGCGAGTCGCGCGGTGTGCAGCGGGCCGGCCTCCTCGTCGCCCTGCGGCAGGATCCGGCAGGCGTCGTAGAAGCGGTGGTAAGTGCCCGCGAGTTCCTCGAGGTAGCGGGCGACGCGGTGCGGTTCGCGCAGTTCGGCCGCCTTCGCGAGTACCCGGGGGTACTCGCCGAGGGTGCGGATCAGGTCGCCCTCGCGCTCATGGGTGAGCAGCGAGAAGTCGGCGCCCTCGGTGCTCAGACCGAGATCGGCGGCGTTGCGCGCGATCGACGACAGTCGGGCGTGGGCGTACTGCACGTAGTAGACCGGGTTCTCGTTCGTGGTGCTCGCCCACAGTTCGAGATCGATGTCGATGCTCTGGTCGACCGAGGACCTCACGAGCGAGTAGCGCGCGGCGTCGACGCCGATCGCCTCGACGAGGTCGTCGAGGGTGATCACGGTACCGGCCCGCTTGCTCATCTTCACGGCCTCGCCGCCGCGGACGAGGTTGACCATCTGGCCGATCATCACCTCGACGGTGTCGGGATCGTCGCCGAACGCCGCCGCGGCGGCCTTCAGGCGCGCGATATATCCGTGGTGGTCGGCTCCGAGCATGTAGATGCACAGGTCGAAGCCGCGCGAGCGCTTGTCCTGGAAGTAGGCGATGTCGCCGGCGATGTAGGCGGCGTTGCCGTCGGATTTGATGACGACGCGGTCCTTGTCGTCGCCGTAGTCGGTGCTCTTGAGCCACCAGGCGCCGTCTTCGAAGTACAGATTGCCGGACGCCTTCAGGGTCTCGACGGCCTTCTCGACGGCTCCGCTCTCGAAGAGGGAGTTCTCGTGGAAGTACACGTCGAAGTCGACACCGAACTCGTGGAGGGTGCGCGTGATGTGCGCGAACATCAGCTCCACGCCGATCGAGCGGAACGTCTCGTTCCGCTCGTCCTCGGGGAGTTCGAGAGCGTCGGGGCGCTGCTCGAGCACGGAGGAGGCGATGTCGACGATGTAGGCGCCGGCGTAGCCGTCCTCGGGGGCGGGCTGTCCGAGCGCGGAGGCGATGAGCGACCGGGTGAAGCGGTCGATCTGCGCGCCGTGGTCGTTGAAGTAGTACTCGCGGGTGACCTCACCGCCCTGAGCGGTGAGGATGCGTCCGAGCGCATCGCCGACCGCGGCCCAGCGGGTGCCACCGAGGTGGATCGGACCGGTGGGGTTGGCGGAGACGAACTCGAGGTTGATCCTCGTGTTCGCGAGATCGGTGCCGTTGCCGTAGGCGTCGCCCTCGGCGAGCACCTTCGCCACGATCGCTCCCTGGGCGTCGGCGGCGAGCCGGATGTTCAGGAAGCCGGGACCTGCGACCTCGGCCGAGTCGATGCCCTCGGCAGCGGTCAGGGCCTCGGCGAGCCAGGTGGCGAGTGCGCGGGGATCGGCACCGACCTTCTTCGCGACCTGCATCGCGACGTTGGTCGCATAATCGCCGTGCTCCGGGTTGCGCGGGCGCTCGACGGTGAGGGTCTCGGGAAGAACGGACGCGTCGAGACCACGGTCGGTGAGGACACCGGCGGCGGTTCCGCGGAGCAGCTGAGCAAGGTCGGAGGGAGTCACAGGTATCCATCCTATTGGCTGGTCGATCGTGGCGCCGACGCTCCCCCTACCGGCAGCTCCCACCGCCGCGCGCGGGCACGCCCGTAAAGTTGTGGGTGTTTGTGCGCCCGATGGGCGCGCGTCCGCCTGTCCACCCCGTCGAAAGAGCACACAGCGATGCCCAGCGGTTCGGTTAGTGGCGGCTCCGGTAACAAGAAGACCGGAGCCAAGTCGTCGAAGGCCATCCAGGCCGCCAAGAAGAAGAGCGGCGGCGCTCGCGGGGTCCCCGCCCAGCGCCAGATCCCGTGGCTCACGATCGGCGGCGTGGCCCTGGTCGTCGTCCTGGTCGCCGTGATCGCTGTGAGCCTGATCCCCAAGTATCAGAACCAGCAGGAGCTGTCGGCGTGGACGCCGTCGGAGTCCAACCAGGATCCGTCGGACGACATCGAGGGTGTCCTGAAGCTCGAGTACCCCGCCGGTGTGCACGTCGCAGCGAACCAGCGTGTCGCCTACGACCAGTCGCCGCCGTTCGGTGGCCCTCACGACTCCGTCTGGGCGACCTGCACCGGAACGGTGTACGAGCAGCCGGTGCGGAACGAGAACATGGTGCATTCGCTCGAGCACGGTGCGGTGTGGGTGGCCTACAACCCCGATCTGCTCGACGACGCCGGGGTCGACACGCTCCGCGCGAAGGTCGACGGCCGCACCTACATGGTGATGTCACCCTATCCGGGACTCGAGGCTCCCGTCTCACTGCAGTCGTGGGGTCACCGGCTCGAGGTCGACAGCGTCGACGACGAACGCATCGACCAGTTCATCAGTGCGCTGCGCCTGAACCAGTACACCTATCCCGAGGTGGGTGCGAGCTGCTCGACGATCCCCGGCTCGTTCGATCCGGCGAACCCGCCGCCCTTCGACGCCTCCGAGCCCGGCCCCGACGCGGTGCCGATGAACGGGGAATCCATCGGCGACATGCAGCAGGCACCGGCCGGGAGCTGACGATGAGCGAAACCTCCCCCACCATCTCCACCTCCGAGCGCGGTGGGCACAACCGGCTGCTGCTGGTGCTGCTCACCGCCACCGCGGTCGCGGTCGGCTTCCTCGCGGGGTTCCTGTCCCGGATCCCGTTCGAGGATTCCGCCCCGGCCGCGCCGGGCGCAGGCTCGGTCGATGTCGGATTCGCGCAGGACATGATCGTGCACCACGACCAGGCCGTCGAGATGGCCGCCGTCGTGGTCTCCAATTCGGAGGACGATCGGATCCGCAACCTCGCGTACGACATCCTCACCACCCAGCAGAACCAGATCGGTCGGATGCAGGGCTGGTTGTCGCTGTGGGGACAGCCGGCGCTGCCGGCAGGTGACTACATGGCGTGGATGACCGAACCGGGTCACGGCCACGGTGATCACGGCACGACCGCGAACTCCGCGGATTCCGGTGGTTCACATCTGATGCCGGGTATGGCGACCTCCGAGGATCTCGCGAATCTCCGAGCCGCTCGTGGTCCCGCCCTGGACGTGCTCTTCCTCCAGCTGATGCTGCGCCATCACGAGGGTGGCCTGCCGATGATGGAGTACGGCGAGCAGTACGCGAGCACCTCGGCGGTCCGCAACCTGGCGGGCACCATGGTCGCAACGCAGCAGGGAGAATCGGATCTGATGAGGTCTCTGCTCGCCGAGCGCGGCGCCGAAGCCCTGCCTCCGAACTGAGCCATTCGCTCGGGCCGACCCCCGATTTCGGGCCGAGAACCGGCTCTGACCTGGCGATGTGGAGTTGAGCGCTCGATGCGCTAGGCTAACTCCCGCGCCTCCGGTCATCCGGTGGTCCGGATGCCCTCGTAGCTCAGGGGATAGAGCGCTTGCCTCCGGAGCAAGAAGTCGCAGGTTCGAATCCTGCCGAGGGCACCACGAAGGCCCCGCTTCTCACGAAGCGGGGCCTTCGGTGTTCGTCCGGTCGGTTCGGTCTCCGGTGTCGGTCAGGTGCCGGTGAACGACGTGGGGTCGAAGTAGTCCCGGCAGGCCGCGATCTTCCCGTCGACGATCTCGAACACGCCCGTGACGGGAAGTTCGATCGTCCGGCCGTTCATGGTGAACACGTCGGTGCGTTCGTTGAGCACGACGGTGCCGGAGACCGCCTGGTGGTGGATGCGGTAGTCGATGGCACCGAAGGACGTCACGAAACCCGCGATGTACTCCTCGATCGCCGCGCGGCCGCGGATCGGTTCCATCGGGATGTTGTGGAAGACAGCATCGTCGGTGAAGAAGGCCGCGAGCTCGGCCGGGTCGGGATCGGCCCACCGCCGGCAGAAGTCGGTGACGATCTCGTCGGGCCTCATTCGTTCACCGCGATACGCGCGAAGCGGGCAGGTTCGGTGCCCGGCACGCGACGGACCCGTCCTCGTTCGATGAGCTGGCGCACGTGCGCAGACCCTTCCGCGAGCGCCATCCTCTTACCGTGCACGGGAGTCTCGGTCCACGGCCGGTACCAGCGCATGCGAGCGGTGGCCTCCCACAAGGTGAGTTCCTCGTCGCCGAACGCGTCGTAGAGATCGTCGAGGCGCCGGTCGTGGTGGGCGATCAGTTCGCCCGCGCGATGCGGCAGGTCGTCGATCTGCTGTCGGTGTGCGGGAAGAGCTCGTCGCACGGGCAGATCCGCGACCGCGCGCAGTGAGTCGAAGTACTCGCCGAGCGCATCACGTTGCGGCAGGGGAAAATCGAACTCTCCGACATGCGGAGTCGTGGTGGCCAGGACGTGGTCGCCGGTGAACAGCACACCGTGTTCTTCGAGAAGGAAACAGGCGTGGCCGGGCGTGTGACCCGGGGTGAGCACGGTGCGCAGGGAACGCCCCGACAGCGGGATCGTCTCGTGGGCGCCGAGTTTGCGGTCGGGGAGCACGTCGGGACGACCGACGGCCGGCACGGCGGTGGTGAGCACTTCGTCGATCGCATCCTCCGGCGCTCCGGCGCGGCGCAGCAGTTCGGCCTCCCGGGGACGTCGATCGACATCGGAGAGCATGACTTCGAGGTGGGCGAAGTCGGCCTCGTTCATCGCCACCCAGCATCCGGAGGCTTCCTGGATCCGCCCGGTCAGACCGACATGATCGGGGTGGAAATGGGTGACGACCACTCCTTCGACGTCGGTGACCGACAGACCCGCCGTGGCCAGGCCGTTCTGCAACGCCGCCCACGACCGGTCGTCGTTCCAGCCGACGTCGACGAGGACGACGCCGCGTGGGGATTCCATCACGTAGACCTGAGTATCGCCGACGGGCAGGTCCCCCACCGGGACGGGGACGACATGGATGCCGTCCCCGATATCACGCGCTTCGGCCATGGTGATGCCTCTCGATCATGGTTACTTTCGTTCGAAAGCTACAACAATGACTTCAACTATTACCCTGCACGGGCTCGATGATCGCGACGATCGACCTGATCTCCCCCGCCGGGATGTCGAAGTGCTCCGTCACCACGACCGATGTCTCGGCGCTCGGACCCGCTGCGATGTCCAGGACGAACCGCGCGACGACGCTGTGGTGCCATTCACGGAACTGCAGGTCGCGGATGCGGCGGATGGGCCGGTACTCCGGGCCGTTCTCGAGGCGATCGCGGATCTCGATGCCGCTGTCGCCGGTGCGCTCCCCGTTCTCGACCCGCCAGGCGTCCTCGGCGAGCCGCACATGAGACGCGTCGTGGCTGACCAGGGACCGGATGTACGCGCGTGCCATCGCGACGCGGGGGCTGTCGGTCGGTCCCGTGGCGTACACGGCCAGCGCGGACATCACGTCCGGTGCCCAATCGGCACGGCAGATCACCAGGTCGGGCAGATACGGATGCGGCCGGTTGTATTCGAGTTCGCTGCCGTCGATCCGGGCGCAGTGCAGACCCGCGGCACGCGCGACCGCGACCGGCGCCGCCGAATCCCACTCCCACTGACCGCCGGCGTGGATGTAGGCGTCGGCCTCCCCGCGCACCACCGCCATCGCCTTGGCACCGGCCGAACCCATCCGGATCAGATCGGCACCGAGATCGCGGGCCAGATCGAACACGAAGGCGGGCGGCCTGCTCCCGCTGATGACGATGCGGGGGCGGCGCCGGGCCGGTTGCGGTGCCGGAACAGGATCGGCGGTGCTGTGAACGACGCCGATCGCCGGTTGCGCGACCGCGGCGGCGGTGAGTCCTCGTCCTGCCTCCCAGAGCGCGATGTGGACCGCCCAGTCGACGTGGTCGGGCATCCCGTACTCCTTCGACCCGTCGAGGGGGTCGATGATCCAGACGCGGTCTGCGCCGACCCGGGCCGGATCGTCCGCGGATTCCTCCGAGAGCACCGCGTCACCGGGTCGTGCGGCCGCCAGCCGTTCGAGGATGTACGTGTTGGCGGCGTGGTCGCCGCGCCGGCCCAACTCGCGCCCGGTGAGAGCATCCGATTCGATGGCACGGACCGTGAGCAGCAGTTCACCTGCGCCGGAGGCCGTCTCGGCTGCGAGTCGGGCGTCGTCGCCCTCGGCTGCGAGCCGGGCCGTGTCACCCTCGGCCGCGAGCCGGGCCGTGTCACCGTTGTCGTGCGTCATGTTCTCAACAATTCCACGACAAGGCCGGCCTGCACGGCAGGCGTGCCGTCGTGGGGGCGCACGACCAGGTCGGGATCGGACGGTGGTTCGTAGGGATCGTCGACGCCGGTGAAGCCGGTGATCTCACCGGCCCGTGCCCGCGCGTACATGCCTTTCGGATCGCGGGCCTCGCAGTCGGCGAGCGGAGTATCGACGAAGACCTCGACAAAGCGGATTCCGGCCTCCTCGTGTTGCCGGCGGATGCGGTCGCGGTCCTGTCGGTAGGGACTGATGAGCGCGCAGATCGCGACGAGTCCGGCGTCGGCCATCAAGTGTGCGACCGCGCCGACGCGGCGGACGTTCTCCGCGCGGTCCTCCGGACCGAATCCGAGATCGGCGTTGAGCCCGTGCCTGAGGTTGTCGCCGTCGAGGCGGTAGGCGGGGATGCCCTCGGCGAGCAGCCGTCGTTCGAGTTCGACGGCGAGGGTGGACTTGCCGGAGGCGGACAGCCCGGTGAGCCACACCGTCGTCCCGGCCCTTCCCCGCTCGGCCCGCGAGACCGCCGCCGAGTGCCAGACCACCCGGCTGTCCGCCAGTGTCGGACCGGTGATCATTCCGGCCGCGACGGTGTTGCCGGTGCGTTCGTCGACGAGCACGAAGCTTCCGGTGGTGCGGTTGCGCCGATAGGGATCGAACAGCAGCGGCTGTTGTGTGCGCAGGTGCACGCGGCCGATCTCGTTGAGACCGAGCGTCGTCGCGGCCTCGTCGCGGTGCAGGGTGTTGACGTCGAGACGGTAGTCCAGGCGTGCCACCCGCGCGGTGGTCGAGCGCGTGGTGTGCAGGAGGGCGTAGCGGGCGTCGGGGTCGAGTGCGGAGCGTTCGTCGAACCAGCACACCATGGCGTCGATCTCGTGCCCGACGAGAGGACGATTGTTGGGTCGGCACAGCATGTCGCCGCGTCCGACGTCGAGGTCGTCCTCGAGTTCGACGCACACCGCCGCACCGGCGAAGGCGTGCTCGAGTTCCGTTCCGCCCGGCCCCCACAACGTCCGCACCCGCGTTCCGAAACCGGAAGGGAGAACGACCACGTCGTCGCCGGGCGCGAATCCGCCGGCCGCGACCGTTCCGGCGTAGCCGCGGAAGTCGCGGTGCTCACCCTCGCCGGGGCGGATGACGTACTGCACGGGCAGTCGCGCGTCGATGAGGTTGACGTCCGAGGCGATGTGCACCTGTTCGAGATGGTGCAGCAGCGAAGTGCCCTCGTACCACGGCATGTTCGCGGTGCGGGAGACGACGTTGTCGCCGTGCAGCGCGGAGACGGGAACGAAGGCGAGGTCCGGCATGTCGAGTTTCGCCGCGAAATTCCGGAATTCGTCGCAGATCTCGTCGAAGCGGCGCTGTGACCAGTCCACCAGGTCCATCTTGTTGATGCACAGCACCACGTGCCGCACCCCGAGCAGCGACGCGAGGAAGGCGTGCCGGCGGGTCTGTTCGACGATGCCCTTGCGGGCGTCGACGAGGACGAGCGCCAGGTCGGCGGTGGACGCCCCGGTGACCATGTTGCGCGTGTACTGCTCGTGACCGGGAGTGTCGGCGATGACGAATGTTCTGTGCGCCGTAGCGAAATAACGATAGGCGACGTCGATCGTGATGCCCTGCTCACGTTCGGCGCGCAGGCCGTCGGTGAGCAGCGCGAGGTCGGCGCGGTCGGACCCGCGGTCGAGGCTCGTGCGGGTCACCGCCTCGAGCTGGTCCTCGAAGACCGCCTTCGAGTCGAACAACAGCCGGCCGATGAGCGTGGACTTGCCGTCGTCGACGCTGCCGGCGGTCGCGATGCGCAGGAGGCGGGACATCAGAAGTATCCTTCCCTTTTGCGGTCTTCCATTCCGGCGTCGGAGATCCGGTCGTCCGCCCGGGTAGCGCCGCGCTCGGTGACACGGCTCGCGGCGACCTCGGCGACCACCTCGTCCGCGGTGGCGGCGGCAGATTCGACGCAGCCGGTACACGTCGCGTCGCCGACCGTACGGAAGCGCACGAGACTTTCGCGCGGCACCTCTCCGCCGTGCAGGGTGAGAAACGGGTTGTGCGCGAGCAGCATTCCGTCACGTTCGACGACGGACCGCCGGTGGGCGTAGTACAGGGAGGGGAGCTCGACGCCCTCGTCGCGGATGTAGCGCCAGATGTCGAGTTCGGTCCAGTTGGACAGCGGGAAGACCCGCATGTGCTCGCCGCGGCGGTGCCGGCCGTTGTACAGGTGCCACAGTTCGGGGCGCTGTGCCTTCGGGTCCCACTGCCCGAATTCGTCGCGCAGGCTGAAGATTCGTTCCTTGGCGCGAGCCTTCTCCTCGTCGCGACGGGCGCCACCGAAGACGGCGTCGAATCCCCCTTCCCGCAGAGCGCGCAGGAGGGTACCGGTCTGCAGCCGGTTGCGGGTGGCGTGCGGCCCGTCGTCCTCGACGGCACGCCCGGCGTCGAGGTCGTCCTGTACCGAGGCGACGATCAGCCGGAGCCCGAGGCGTTCGACGGTGTGGTCGCGGAAGTCGATCACCTCGTCGAAGTTGTGTCCGGTGTCGATGTGCAACACGGGGAACGGAAGCGGCGCGGGCCAGAACGCCTTGGTGGCCACGTGCAGCATCACCGCGGAGTCCTTACCGCCGGAGAACAGCAGGACGGGCCGCGAGAAGGTCGCGGCGACCTCGCGGAAGATGTGCACGGACTCGGCCTCGAGCGCACCGAGCAGCGGCAGTTCGTAGATCGGTGGTCGTTGCGGCGGCACCGTGGTCACTCGCGCCCCTCTCACCCGGTGCGGTACACATGTGTACCGACGCGGTCGAAGATTACCCCGCAACAGTAGAACGAGTTTCAATTCCAGGTCAACGGGTGACCGCGGTGACCGTCCGTCAGCGCCCCGGCCGGCGTCCACCGAGATCGGCGGTGATCGCATCGGCGACCGCCACGAGCGCCGCGCCGCACCGCTCGATCCCGGCGGCGTCCACCTCCCGCTCGAGGTGGAGTGTGAGCACGAGCGACTGGTGACCGTCCGGATCGTAGGCGGGGGCCGCCACGAGGTTGACCGCCCGCTTCTCCCCCGCGGCGAAGGCGTCGGGCATCAGCACGCGCTCACCGGGACTGGTCACGAGTTCCGCCAGCATCTCCCGCATCTCGGGTGCCAGGTCGTGCGAGACCACCCCCGCCATGAGCGCATACAGGCGGCGACCTCCGGGCGTGAGGGATTCGGCGAGATAGCCCGCGCGGCGACAGTCGGTGACGATCCGCCACAGGTCGTCGCGGTCGACGGACACGGGCAGGGTCGGCTCCCGCCGCAGCCACTGCTCGATGCGCTCGTCGGTGTCCCACAACACGTACATCAACCCCACCGGCGGTGCGAAGGGATACACCTCCCCCACCCGCGCCGCCGCAGCCGTGCCGTGCCCACCGACGACGTCGAGCACCGCGATGCGGTCGCCGACGACCGCCGACGCGGAGCACATCACGCCGAACTCCTCGGCGAGTGCGGCGAGATGCCGGCGCGCGACCGGCCCGGACGCGAATCCACGCTGCGCGGCGCGTCCCGCGACGATCAGCGCCGGCCCGAGCCCGTAGGTCTTGTCGACGGGGTCGCGGATCAGATAACCGGCGTCGGTGAGCGCCGTGAGGATGCCCAGGCAGGTGGGCTTGCTCAGCTCGAGTTCGCGCGCCAGTTCCGACAATCCGAACCGGACGCCGGGTCGCGCGACGAGGTGGTCGAGGACCTGTACGACGCGCTTTGTGGGCGGCGACCGGCGGGCGGTCCCCGCCCCGGCAGCCGACTCCGCGAGCGCCTCGGTCTCGCGACGACCCATTGACCCTCCCTGGAACACGTTCTACTCTCGGCGCAACGGAAGACTACCGCAGCGGTACATATTTGGACCACAGGAGATCGCAGTGCTCACCGATCCGCTCACCGCGGCGATAGCCGAGGCCGAGAAACTCGTCGCCACCGCCCCCCACATCCGCACCGAGCAGGACCTCGTCGAGGGATACGGCTATCTGGCCGGTGGGATCTCCGCGTGCGTCCACGCCACGTTCGCGTACAGCCGCTCCCATCCGGTCTTCGTCACCGGCACCGGCCCCTACACGAAGATGGGCCTCGACAATCCCGACACCCTGTACTGGGGCGCGTCGATCCGAGACGACGCCGAGTACGTCGTCACCGGGCGCCGCGGCACGACCTGCGACCTCAGCTTCCAGGTGCTGGCCGGCAACTACACGGACGCCGAGGTACCCGGCAACGTCACGGCCTTCGACGACCGCGCACTGACCATCGCCGACGACGGCACCTTCGAGGTGCGGTTCGGTCCCGGCCCCCGCGACCCGGATCGGAACTACTTCCCGCTCGCGCCCGGCTCGTCGCAGCTCGTCGTCCGCGAGGTCTACAGCGACTGGACGCAACGCCGCGGCACGCTGAGCATCCACAGGCTCGACAGCCTCGGCGTCCCGGCCCCCGAACCCACCCACCAGGACGTGGTCACCCGTTACGAACGTGCCGGTCGCGCGCTGGTCTCGCGGGTGAAGACCTGGCTGCAGTTCCCCGAGTGGTTCTACCTGAAGCTGCCGGTGAACACGGTGACGGAACCACGCCGCACCCCCGGCGGTCTGGACACGCAGTACTCGTCCGTCGGGCACTACGAACTCGGCGACGACGAGGCGATGGTCCTGACCCTCCCCGCGAGCGACGCGCCCTATCTGGGCTTCCAGATCGGCAGCCTCTGGTACATCTCCCTGGACTACATCCATCACCAGACCTCCCTGAACAACAGCCAGGCGCAGGTCGATCCCGACGGGATGGTCCGGATCGTGGTCTCGGCCCGCAATCCGGGACTGACGAACTGGGTCGAGACCCTCGGCCGCAGCCGCGGGATCCTGCAGTTCCGCTGGCAGCGCCTCGATCGCGAACTGACCGCGGCCGACGGCCCGACCGCCGAGGTGGTGCCGGTCGATCGGCTCTCCGAGGTCCTGCCCTTCCACGAGTCGAACCGCATCACCCCCGACGCCTGGGCGCAGCGCATCGCGGACCGCCAGCGGGGCGTCGCCGATCGGATGCTCGGATGAGCGCGACAGCGGGACTGCTCCGCGACCGAGTCGTCGTGATCTCCGGGGTCGGCCCGGGACTGGGACGCACGCTCGCGCTGCGGTGCGCCGAGCACGGCGCCGACGTGGTGCTCGCCGCCCGGACCCGGGAGCGGCTCGAGAAGGTTGCAGCGGAAGTCGAGGGCACGGGCCGCCGGGCACTGGTCGTACCCACCGACATCACCGACGACGAATCCGCCGCCGCACTCGTCGAGAGGGTGGTCTCGGAATTCGGACGGGCGGACGTGCTCGTGAACAACGCTTTCTCCGTTCCGTCGATGAAGCCGTTGGCTCGCACCGATTTCCAGCAGATCCGGGACAGTGTGGAGCTCACCGTCCTCGGCGCATTGCGACTCACCCAGTTGTTCGCCCCCGCCCTCGCCGAATCGGCCGGTGCGGTGATCAACATCAATTCGATGGTGCTGCGGCACTCCCAGGAACGTTACGGCAGTTACAAACTCGCGAAGTCGGCACTGCTGGCGATGTCCCGATCCCTCGCGACCGAACTCGGAGTCCAGGGCATCCGGGTGAACTCCGTTGCACCGGGCTATATCTGGGGTCCGATCCTGCAAGGGTACTTCGAACACCAGGCGGACAAATACGGTACCACCGTCGAACAGATCTACGAGCACACCGCCGCCGCCTCCGATCTGAAGCGTCTCCCGACCACCGAGGAGATCGCGGATGCGGTGATCTTCCTGGCCTCGCCGATGGCGTCGGCGATCACCGGCCAGTGCCTCGACGTCAACTGCGGCGAATACCACCACTGAACGGGACAGCACATGAGCGAACGCACCACCGTCGGCACCGCCCCGGATCTGCATGCCTCCGCGACCCGCCTGACGGGCCTGACCGATTTCGGCGACGACGCCTACCTCGACGGACTCGAGGTGCTGCTCGAATCGTATGCGCGGGACGAGAAGCTCACCCCGCTCGGCAGCAAGATGTCGCGGGTCTTCCTGCGCGGTGCCCTCGTGGCGCGGTTGCTGTCGGAATCTGCCTGGGCCGCCCATCCCGAGCACACGGACGTCCCGATCACCCGGCCGATCTTCGTCACCGGCCTGCCCCGCACCGGAACGACGGCACTGCACCGCCTGCTCGCCGCGGATCCCGCCCACCAGGGGCTCGAGATGTGGCTGACGGAGATGCCGCAGCCCCGGCCGCCCCGCGAGACCTGGGCGGAGAACCCGGTGTTCGCCGGTATCGAGGCCGGATTCGCGCAGCACCACGTCGAGCACCCCGAGTTCATGGGTGTGCACTACATGTCCGCCGCCGAGGTCGAGGAATGCTGGCAGTTGCTGCGCCAGTCGTTCCGGTCGATCTCCTACGAGTGCCTGGCCCACCTGCCCACCTACTCGCAATGGCTTGCCGGGCAGGACTGGACCGCGGCGTATGCCCGGCATCGGAGGAACCTGCAGCTCATCGGTCTTCCCGATGCCGGCAAGCGGTGGGTGCTGAAGAATCCCAGTCACCTGTTCGCACTGGACGAACTGCTCGAGGTGTACCCGGACGCGCTCGTCGTCGTCACCCATCGCGATCCGCGTACCGTCATCCCGTCGGTGTGCAGCCTCGCGGCGCAGGCCACAGAGGGGTGGTCCGAGGCGTTCGTCGGAGAGACGATCGGTCGCAGTCAGCTCGATCTCTGGGCACGGGGTTTCGACGATTTCACCGAGGCGCGCCGCCGACACGATCCTGCCCGTTTCGTCGACGTGGACTACCGGGATTTCGTCGCCGATCCGCTCGGTACCGTCGGGGGCCTCTACGACCGGTTCGGTCTGCCGTTCACTGCGGAGGCCGAACACGCGATGACCGCACTGCACGAAGAAAGCCGCAGCGGGGCAAGGAAACCCGCACACCGGTACACCCTCGAGGAGTTCGGTCTGAGTGTAGGCGAGGTCGACGAGCGTTTCCGCGACTACGCATACCGCTGAACCCGGCAGGAACGGCACCGGAAACCGGTGTGCCCTGGCTACCTGCGCGTTCGTCCGTGGGATGATGGAGACATGCCCGCACCACTCCCCCTCGACCCCATCGCCGAAGCCCACCGCCAGTGGACCGCCCACGGCTGGGGCGAAGTCGCCGACGGCATGGCCGCGGTCACCTCGGTGATGCGGGCGCAGCAGATCATGATGGCGCGGGTCGAGGAGGTGCTCAAACCCTTCGGCCTGACCTTCGCCCGTTACGAACTGCTCACGCTGCTGCATTTCACCAGGTCCGGAGCGTTGCCGATGGCGAAGGCCAGCGCGCGCCTGCAGGTGCACCCCACCAGCGTCACCAACGCCGTCGACCGCCTCGAGAAGGCCGGGCTGGTCCGGCGCACCCCGCATCCGAGCGATCGACGGGCCACTCTCATCGAACTCACCGACGAGGGACGGGCATCGGCGATCCAGGCGACCGAGAAGCTCAACACGGAGGTCTTCGCCCGGCCCGGCATTCCCGAGGGGCACATCGACACGTTGTTGCGCATCCTCGCGACGATGCGGCACGACGCCGGCGACTTCGACACCGGCGGTGCGCCTTCCAAGTGGTGAGGCGCGAGAACGGTCGAATGCCGAAAACGAGAAGGGCCGCCCCGTTCGGGGCGGCCCTTCGTCGCATGCGGGGTGATGCCTGTCAGGCGTGCTTGAACTCCGGCGCGCGCTTCTCGACGAAGGCCGCCATGCCTTCCTTCTGGTCGGCGGTGGCGAACGTCGAATGGAACACGCGGCGCTCGAACTTCACGCCCTCGGCCAGCGTCGTCTCGAAGGACCGGTTGACGGCCTCCTTCGCCATGATCGCGACAGGCAGCGACATCGACGCGATGGTCGTCGCCGTCTCGAGAGCCACGTCGAACAGTTCCGCGGCGGGAACGATGCGCGAGACGAGTCCGGCGCGCTCGGCCTCCTCGGCGTCCATGTTGCGTCCGGTCAGACACATGTCCATGGCTTTGGCCTTGCCCACCGCGCGGGTGAGGCGCTGCGATCCGCCGATACCGGGGATGACGCCGAGCTTGATCTCGGGCTGACCGAACTTGGCGGTGTCGGACGCGATGATGAAGTCGCACAGCATCGCCAGCTCGCAGCCGCCGCCGAGCGCGTAACCCGACACCGCGGCGACGATCGGCTTGCGGACGGACGAGAGCCGATCCCACTGCGAGAACAGATCTTCCGCGTACGCCTCGGCAAAGGTCTTCGGCGCCATCTCCTTGATGTCGGCGCCGGCGGCGAACGCCTTCTCCGACCCGGTGAGCAGGATCGCACCGATCTCGCTGTCCGCGTCGAGTTCCTCGACGGCAGCAACGACCTCGCGCATCAACTGGCTGTTGAGCGCGTTGAGCGCCTTCGGCCGGTTGAGGGTGACGATGCCGACGCGGCCCTTGCGGTCGAGCAGGATGGTCTCGAAATCTGTCACTTGCTGTCCTTCGCGGTCGAGCGGTCTCGGATATCGGTGATGATGGCGGAGAAGTCGAGTCCTCCACCACCCTCGGTATTGAAACGATGGTAGAGCTCGGCTGCTCGCAACCCGAGTTCGGCTTCGACACCGTTGGACCGCACCGCGTTCGCGGCCAGTCCGAGATCCTTGTCCATGAGCGCGGCCGCGAAACCCGGCTGGTAGTCGTTGTTCGCGGGCGTGGTCGGGACCGGCCCCGGCACCGGGCAGTTGCTCGTCAGCGCCCAGCACTGCCCGGACGCGTTGGACGCGACGTCGAACAGTGCCTGGTTGTCGAGGCCGAGCTTCTCGCCGAGGACGAAGGCCTCGCTGATGGCGATCATCGAGATGCCCAGGATCATGTTGTTGCAGATCTTCGCGGCCTGGCCGTTGCCCGATCCACCGCAGTGGACGATCTTGCGTCCCATCGCCTCGAGCAGGGGTTGCGCGGTGGCGAAGTCGTCCTCGCTGCCGCCGACCATGAAGGCGAGCGTCCCTGCCGTGGCTCCGGCGACACCCCCGGAGACCGGTGCGTCGACGGCGCGGTGGCCGGCCTCGTGCGCCTTTTCCGCGGCGGCGCGGGCGTCGGCGACGTCGATGGTCGAGCTGTCGACGAACAGCGTGTCCGGCTCGGCGGCGGGCAGGATCTCGTCGTACAGGTCGAGGACGAGTTTGCCGTTCGGCAGCATGGTGATCACGACCTCGGCGCCACGCACCGCGTCGACAGCGGCCTCGGCGACGGTGATGCCGTTCTTCGTGGCCTCTTCCTGCGCAGCGGGAACCGGGTCGTAACCCGTGACGGTGTACCCGGCGCGGACCAGGTTCGCGGCCATCGGTCCGCCCATGTGTCCGAGGCCGAGGAAGGCGACGGCGGGAAGTGCACTCATCGGTCGTTCTCCTTGGGAGCGGCGAGCCCGAGTTCGAGATCGCCGAGCGGCTGGAAGTAGGCGTCGACGTCGGCCTCGGTGACATCGGCGAGGGTGGCCGGCGACCACTGCGGGTTGCGGTCCTTGTCGACGACCTGCGCGCGGATGCCCTCGACGAGGTCGTGCGACTTCAGCGAGGCGGCCGAGACCCGGAACTCCTCGTTCAGCACCTCTTCGAGGCTGCCGAGCTGCCGGGCGTGCCGCAGCGACCGCAGGGTCACCTTCAGCGCGACAGGCGATTTCGAGAGCACCTGATCGGCGGTCTCGCGTGCCTCCGGCACGTCCGAGGCCCGGAGGCGCTCGACGATCTCGTCGACGGTGTCGGCGGAGTACGCCGCGTCGATCCACTCACGCTGAGCGAGCAGCGCCGATTCGGGTGCGGGCTGCGAGTATTCGGCGAGTGCGTCCTCCACCGAGCCGGACTCGAGTGCGGCGACGAACTTGTCGAGCGCCTCGGACGGCAGGTAGTGGTCGGCGAAACCCAGGGCGATGGCGTCGCCGGCCTTCATCCGCCCGGTGGTCAGCGCGATGTGGGTACCGATCTCGCCGGGTGTGCGCGAGAGCAGGTAGGTGCCGCCGACGTCGGGGACGAATCCGATTCCGGTCTCGGGCATGGCGATGCTCGAACGTTCGGTAACGATCCGGACGTTGCCGTGCGCCGAGATCCCGACGCCGCCGCCCATGACGATGCCGTCCATGATCGCGATGTACGGCTTCGGGTAGCGGCCGATGGCGGCGTTGAGGATGTACTCGTCGCGCCAGAAGTCCTGCGATCCCGTGCCGCCGTCCTTGGCGTCGTGGTAGATCGAGACGATGTCGCCGCCGGCGCACAGGCCGCGTTCACCGGCACCGCGTACCAGCACGGCACGCACCGAGTCGTCGTTCTCCCAGGCGTTCAGGGCCTTCGACATCTCGAGGACCATGGCGTGGTTGAGGGCGTTGATGGCCTTGGGCCGGTTGAGCGTGATACGGCCGATGCCGTCCTTCACGTCGATGAGGATCTCGGGTTCCTGCCCGGTCATGCCGCTCCGTTCTGCGCTGCGGCCACCACGCTCCGCGCGACGACCACCCGCATGATCTCGTTGGTTCCTTCCAGGATCTGATGCACGCGCAGATCGCGCACGATCTTCTCGATCCCGTACTCGGCAAGGTAACCGTAGCCACCGTGCAACTGCAGCGCCTCGTTCGCGACCTCGAAGCCGGTGTCGGTCGCGAACCGTTTCGCCATCGCGCACAGCTCCACGACGTCGTCGGCGCCGCGGTCGAGCGCGTCGGCGGCGCGCCACAGCAGCGTGCGCGCGGCCTCGAGTTCGATCCGCATGTCGGCGAGGCGGAACTGCAGGGCCTGCGAGTCGAGCAGACGCTCCCCGAAGGCCTTGCGCTCGGCGAGATAGGCGACCGCCCGGTCGAGAGCGGTCTGACCGCCACCGACGGAGCACGCGGCGATGTTGATGCGACCGCCGTTGAGCCCCTGCATGGCGATTCGGAAGCCGCCGCCCTCGGTACCGAGGAGGTTTTCGGCGGGCACCCGGGCACCGTCGAGGATGACCTGCCGGGTGGGCTGGGCGTTCCAGCCCATCTTCTTCTCATTGGCGCCGAAGGAGAGTCCGGGGGTGTCCTTCGGGACGATGAACGCGGAGATGCCGCGGGCGCCGGTGTCGCCGGTGCGGGCCATGACCACGTACACGTCGGACGTGCCGGCTCCGGAGATGAACTGTTTGACCCCGGTGAGCACGTACTCGTCACCGTCACGAACGGCCTTGGTGCTCAGGGCCGCCGCATCGGAGCCGGCACCCGGCTCGGTGAGGCAGTAGCTGCCCAGATGCTCCATCGAGCACAGCTTCGGCACCCACTGGTGACGCTGTTCGTCGTTGCCGAACTTGTCGATCATCCACGTGACCATGTTGTGGATGGAGATGTACGCCGCGACGGACGGGCAGCCCTTCGCCAGCTCCTCGAAGATCCGGACGGAATCGAGGCGGCGCAGCCCCGATCCGCCCACGTCCTCGCGGACGTAGATGCCGCCCATGCCCAGCTCGGCCGCCTTGCGCAGTACGTCCACGGGGAAGTGCTTGTTCTGGTCCCAGTCGACCGCGTTCGGGGCCAGATACTCGGTGGCGAAGTCCCGGGCGGTGTCGCGGATCGCCCGGTCGTCGTCGGTGAGGAGAAACATGCCGGCCGCCTAGTCCATCGTCGGGATGACGAAGTGGTCGGTGTCGGCGACGTGCGCACCCTCGATGTCGCCTTCCTTGACACCGGACGGCCAGCGCTGCGTGACCGTCTTCGTCTTGGTGTAGAAGCGGAAGGCGTCGGGGCCGTGCTGGTTGAGATCGCCGAAGCCGGAGGCCTTCCAGCCGCCGAAGGTGTAGTAGGCGATCGGCACCGGGATCGGGACGTTGACGCCCACCATGCCGACCTGGACGCGGTTGGTGAAGTCGCGGGCGGTGTCGCCGTCGCGGGTGAAGATCGCCACGCCGTTGCCGTACTCGTGCTCGGTGGGCAGGGCCAGGGCGTGCTCGTAGTCGCGGGCACGCACGACCGTGAGCACCGGTCCGAAGATCTCTTCCTTGTAGATCGACATGTCGGTGGTGACCTTGTCGAACAGGGTCGCACCGGAGAAGAAACCGTTCTCGTGGCCCTCGAGAACGAAATCACGCCCGTCGACGACGAGTTCGGCACCTTCGTCCACGCCCTGGGCGATGTAACCGTGGACGCGGTCGCGGGCGGCGGCGGTCACGAGCGGACCGAAGTCGGCCTTCTCGTCGAAGCTGGTACCGATCCGCAGGTCGGCGATACGCTCGGTGAGCTTGGCGACGAGACGATCCGCGGTCTCCTCACCGACGGGAACGGCCACCGACAGCGCCATGCAGCGCTCACCGGCCGAGCCGTAGGCGGCACCGACGAGTGCGTCCGCGACCTGGTCGAGGTCGGCGTCGGGCATGACGATCGCGTGGTTCTTCGCACCGCCGAAGCACTGTGCGCGCTTGCCGTTCTTGGCGGCCGTCTCGTAGATGTACTGCGCGATCGGGGTGGAGCCGACGAAGCCGACGGCCTTGATGCGCTTGTCGTTCAGCAGGACGTCGACGGCTTCCTTGTCGCCGTTGACGACGTTGAACACCCCGGCGGGCAGGCCGGCCTCGAGGAACAGCTCGGCCAGGCGCAGCGGCACCGAGGGGTCGCGCTCGGAGGGCTTGAGCACGAAGGCGTTGCCGGCGGCGAGCGCCGGGCCGGCCTTCCACAGCGGGATCATGGCCGGGAAGTTGAACGGGGTGATCCCGGCGACGACACCGAGGGGCTGACGCATCGAGTACACGTCGATGCCGGTGCCGGCGGATTCGGTGTATTCGCCCTTGAGCAGGTGGGGAGCGCCGAGCGCGACCTCGACGACCTCGAGTCCGCGCTGGATGTCGCCCTTCGCGTCGGGAATCGTCTTACCGTGCTCGCTCGAGAGCATGCGGGCGAGTTCGTCCATGTTGTCCTGGGCGAGCTGGAGGAACCTCATGAGCACGCGGGCCCGCTTCTGCGGGTTCCACGCCGCCCATTCCTTCTGGGCCACTTCGGCATCGGCGATCGCAGCCTCGACCTCGCTCACGGCGGCGAGGGGTACGCGCGCCTGGACGTCGCCGATGTTGGGGTCGAAGACGTCGGCGTAGCGGCCGGAGGTGCCGCTGACGTGCTGTCCGCCGACGAAGTGGGTCAGTTCTCGAACGCTCATGTCCGATCCCGTCCTTTACTGGTGTGCGATGACGTGGGATGTGCGATTTTCGGCGCGAACGGGCGCAGGCCCGAAGTCTTCGCCCATCCTATAGTTGGAAGTCCACGTATGTCTACCGTCACACCGCACCGGAGCGGCCGGCGCACTTCATGGGGGCTGTATGTCAGCCTTCTGCGATCTGCTGTGCCTTCGCGTAGGCGAGATGCAGGAAATCCGCACCGGTGAGCGCAGCGAACGACCCCGCCACCAGACGCGTGAAACCCGGAGCATAGACCCGGCCGACGACGAGGGCCGTCACCGTCCACAGGTCCAGGCAGAACGGGCACGCCAGCAGTTCCCCGACCGCGTGACGGACCCGCGACGACGTACGGGGCTGCTCCATCACCTCGGCCGGACCACCCGGCCCGTCGAACTTCGTGAACGGCGCCCGGACCGGGCTGGTCACCGCCGCCTTGCTCACGATCCGGGAGATCTTGTGGCCGGCCAGCGCAGTGACGACGAGGTCACCGGCATCGGGCCTGGGCAGCGGTCGGCCCCTCTTCGCCGCGACCGCCGAGAGTGCGCCGACGAGGGTGAGATAGATCGACATCAGGACCGCGTAGCCCCCGAGCGGACGATCCTCGTCGCCCCGATAGGTCTCGGCTTCCTCTTTCACGGCATGAACCGCGCGTTCCGCGTGCTCCTTGGCCGACGGCTTCTCGGATGTTCCCATGAATCCTCCACTCGAGCGGTTCGCGTGCCGGTGCACGAAGGCCACCCGCATCCTCACCCGGGCAGGCATACCCCCGCGTCCCCTGTCGCAACCCGGATCGGAGGGCCGAGGGTCAGCGCATGCGGCGGTACAGGTCCCCGAGATCGGTGATACCGCGGATGACCACGGCCTCGTCCGTTCCGCCGGCCCGCAACGCGCGGCGCAGGAGCATCGGGTCGAGATCCTCGAGTGCGGGCCGGAACCGCTCCGCCGGCAGGTCGGGCAGCTCGGTGTCGTCGCCGTAGAAGTCCTGCACCGCGGCCGCGTCGTCGTCGGGCTCGGCCTCGTCGATGCCGCCGATCAGCGTCGCGAGGTCGACCCCCCGAAGCGTCAGCACGGCGAGCGGTTGATCGTCGACGTGCTCCGCGAGCAGATAGCCGACGGCCGCGGCGTGCTTGCAGGGCCACCCGTCGTCGGGGCACGTGCACTCGAAGTCGAGCTCACCCGCGCGTCGCGGAAGGAGGGAGGATCCGAGTTCCTCGGGGAGGATGCCCGCGGCCAGCCGGGCCAGCATGCCCGGCGACGAGCGGACCAGCGTCACGAGTTCGCGCACCGCATCCTCGTCGAGCGTGCGCACACGTACCACCGAGGTGAACGGGGTGAGCCGACTGCCCTGCACGTCTCCCACGGCCGCGCCCGGTTCGAGTCGCATGGAGATCACCTGACCGGCGCGCGCGTACGCGCGTCCCCGTGTCAGGCGTCCCTTCTCGGCGAGCTCCTCCATGACGGAGATCAGTTCCTTCGACCACCAGCTCCGGCCGATCGCGCCACGCTTGGTGCGTGCCTCGATGCCACCGTCGATCCGACGTGCCGTGCCGTAGCGGCGTACATCGCCCCGCGCCATCTAGTCCCCCACCGCGTCGTCGCCGAGGGTGAGCAGGGACTGCAGCTGGTCGGTGGACAACTCGGTGATCCAGTTCTCCCCCGCGCCGACCGCGATCTCGGCCAGTTCCTGCTTGCCGGTGAGCATCTCGTCGATACGCTCCTCCACCGTTCCCACACAGACGAGCTTGCGGACCTGGACGTCGCGGCGTTGCCCGATCCGGAACGCGCGGTCGGTCGCCTGGTTCTCCACCGCGGGATTCCACCACCGGTCGAGATGGACGACGTGGTTGGCGGCGGTGAGATTCAGTCCGGTACCACCCGCCTTGAGGGAGAGCACCATGATCGGCGGGCCGGCCTCACCCTGGAACGCCGTGACCATCGCGTCGCGCCGGCCCTTGGACACTCCCCCGTGCAGGAAGGGCACCGTCGCCGCGAACCGCTCCTCGAGATACGGGACGACGAGTTCGCCGAATTCGCGGAACTGCGTGAACAGCAACACCTTCTCGCCGTCGGCCAGCACGGACTCGACGATGTCCTCGACCAGACCGAGCTTGCCCGAGCGATGCCGGCCGCGGCGCAGGACGGGCGAGCCGTCGCTCAGATAGTGCGCGGGATGGTTGCACACCTGCTTGAGCCGGGTCAGCGCCGCGAGCACCGCTCCCTTGCGGGCCATGCCCTCCTTGTCGCGGATCCGGCGCATCATGTCGTCGACCACCGCCCGGTACAGGGCGGCCTGTTCGGCGGTGAGGTTGGCCCGTACGGTCTGCTCGAACTTCTCGGGCAGATCGGAGATCACGTCGGGGTCGGTCTTCACCCGGCGCATCACGAACGGCGCCGACAGGGACCGCAGCCGCGCCGCGGCGACGGCGTCGTGGTCGCGTTCGATCGGCACCGCGAAGCGGGCCCGGAAGGACGCTGCGCTGCCCAGCAGGGACGGATTCGCGAAGTCCAGGATCGCGCGCAGTTCCTCGAGGCGGTTCTCCACGGGTGTGCCGGTGAGCGCGATCCGGTGCGCCGCGGGCAGCGCGCGCGTGGCGCGGGACTGCGCGGTCGCGGTGTTCTTCACGTGTTGTGCCTCGTCGAGGACCACGCGTTGCCACGACAACGCCGCGAGTTGCGCGACGTCGCGGGCGGCGATGGCGTAGGTCGTCACCACGAGATCGTGGTCGGCGGCAGCCGCGGCGAGCATCGGTCCGCTCAGTCGCTGTGCGCCGTGGTGGACGTGCACCCTCAGATCGGGCACGAACCGCTCGGCCTCGCGTTGCCAGTTGCCCACGACCGACATCGGGCACACGAGCAGTGTCGGTGCGTGCCGCAGGCCCGACTCGCGTTCGTGGGCGAGCAGCGCGAGCACCTGGATGGTCTTGCCCAGGCCCATGTCGTCGGCGAGCACGGCGCCGAGGCCGATCCGGCTCATGAACGCGAGCCAGTCGAGGCCGCGCTGCTGGTACGGCCGCAGTTCGGCGTTCAGGCCCGCCGGCACGGGAACCGGCTCGGGACGCGCCTGTCCGTCGAGCAGCATCTCGACCCAGCCGGAGGCGGAGACCTCGGTGACCTCCGCGGGCGGCGCGTCGTCGCCGGTGAACTGGGCGAACAACGATCCGAGGGTGGCGTTCTCGGCGGAATGCGCCGTCACGTAGCGCGCGGCGCGGGCCAGTGCCTCGGCGTCGGCCCGTACCCACTTGCCGCGCAGCTTGACCAGGTCGCTGTTCGCCGCGACGAGCTCTTCCATCTCCGACGGGGTGAGCAGCATGTCGCCGACGGCGAGCTGCCATTCGTACGAGACGATCGCGCTCATCCCGACGACGCTGTCGTCGGCGCTCACGGGTGTCACGGGCGACTCGACCTGCAGGCGCAGGGACGGATCGACCCTCGTCCAGGCGCGCGGCAGCAGCACCGCGATCCCGGCGGCGTCGAGCGCCCGGGCACCGTGCTCGACGAGGTCCACGACGACCGGGGTGGGCAGCAGCAGGTCGAGGCTGTCGGGGTCGCGGGGTACGTCCTGCAGGCGCGGATAGGACTGGAGCGCGATCCCGAGCTTGCGCACGCCGATCTGCAGCAGGTGCGGATCGGTGTCCGCGACGGGCAGGGGCATCGGTGCCTGGCCCTCCGCGCGCAGGCACACCTCGAGACGCCAGAGGGAATCGGCACCGACACCGTCGTCGACGTCGTCGGGCTCGACGAGACGCAGTACCAGATCGGGTTCGTATCCGGCCAGGCTCGCACGCCATTCCTCGAGCGCGTCGGCCATGCGCTGGGTGCCCCGGGGGTGGGGGTTGCCCTCCGCCAGGGCGGCGACGAGCGGATGCAACGAGGTGGAGGCGCCGTGGAGCGTGCGCACGATCGGGTCGGTCAGTTCGCGGCACAGATCGTCGAGCAGATCGACCGGTCGTCCGAGCTGTCGCTGCGCAGGAGACATCGCGGCCGCCAGTTCCGCGGACCAGGCCCGCGTCTTCTCGCCACCGAGCAGACGCCACCGCGCCCACCACTGCTTCTCGACCCGCACCAGCTCCGGTGCGACGCGACCGGCCTGCGCCCACCTCTCGATGCCGCGGGCGACGTGCGCGAGATACCGCAGGTCGCCGCCCACGCCTCCGGGACGCCGGGGTATGTCCAGCAGCAGTTCGGCCGCGTCCGGTGGTGCCACGGCGACGGCGGGCACCGTGCTCGGCTCGGTCTCCGTGGGGAAGGTGAGGGTGACGCGGTGGCGGAACGGGCGGTCGATCCGCCGGCGCAGCGCAGACGGCAGCGCGTCGGGATCGGGCTCTGCGGCGGGGTCCCACCACAGCATCAGGCCGGATCCCGGTGACCACAGCCCGTGCAACATGCCCAC
Organism: Rhodococcus sp. As11; assembly: GCF_048957735.1. Classification (NCBI taxonomy): domain Bacteria; kingdom Bacillati; phylum Actinomycetota; class Actinomycetes; order Mycobacteriales; family Nocardiaceae; genus Rhodococcus; species Rhodococcus sp. As11. The sequence goes on along the minus strand of NZ_JARDJE010000014.1, from coordinate 116,063 downwards.
TATCGTGCCAGCCGCACCCGACCCCGATGGCAGGCTGGGTCCCATGGCACGCGCATACGGCTTCGTGGAGTACGGCGGTCCGGAGACACAGCAGCTGTTCGACACCCCCGTCCCCTCACCCGGCCCGGGGCAACTCCTCGTGGCGGTCCGGGCCGCGGGTGTGAATCCCGCCGACTGGAAGGTGCGGTCCGGACAGCGCAGGAACAGTGTCACGGTGCGCTTTCCGGCCGTGCTCGGCCGGGAGGTCGCGGGCGTGGTGGAGGCGGCCGGTCCGGACGCCGGCTTCACGGCGGGCGACGCCGTCTTCGGAGCCACCGCGGAGGGTCATGGCGGCTACGCCGAGTACACACTCGTCGATACGCGCGCTGCCGCGCACAAGCCCGGGTCCGTGCCGTTCGAGGTGGCGGCCACTCTTCCGGTCGCGGCCGGAACGGCCTTCGACATCGTCGAGCACCTCGACATCGTGGACGCGGACACCGTGCTCGTCCTCGGTGCCGGTGGCGGTGTGGGAACGGCGACCACGCAACTCGCGCACGCCGCGGGCGCCGCCGTGCTCGGCGTGGCGAGTGCGGGGAAACGCGATCTCGTCGAATCGTGCGGCGGGCTGTGGATCGAATCCGGTGCGGGCTTCGGCGAGCGGGTCGCGGCCGCCGCGGAGCGGTGCGGGGCGGTGACCGCGGTCGTCGATCTCGTCGGCGGCGACGTGCTGGAACGGGCGGTCGCGCTGACCCGGGCGCCGGAACGGGTCGTGAGTGTCGCCGATCCTTCCCGCGCACAGGTCCTGGGCGGTTCGGGGATCACCCGGCGACGGACCCGGGCAGTGTTCGAGCAGGTCGCGGAGCTCGTCGAGCGTGGCGTCCTCACGCCTCGCATCGAGCGGACCTTCCCTCTCGGCGAAGCCGGTCGCGCGCTCGAACTCGTCGAATCCGGGCATGCGGACGGGAAGGTCGTCGTCACTGTGCCCTGAATCGCTCTGCCGCGAGCGCCCTGTCGGCGCGGTATGCCAGGATCGCCGCGTGCGTGGGGGGAACGCGATGTGGTGGGTGGTGGCCGTGATCGTCGCGGTGGTGCTGTCCTGGCTGTGGGATCGCACCGGACCGGGATCCGGGACGGTGCCGGGCAGCCCCGCCCGAGCCGAGGTGCACGCCCTGCTGGCGCAGGTGACGGTGGTCGAGGAGCGGCAGAAGGTGCCCGGTTATCAGCGGGGATGCGGCGCCGGGGAGCGATGCGTGTTCGGGCCGGCCTGGTCCGACGACCATCCCGGCGCCGGCGGGCACGACGGATGCGACACTCGCAACAACGTCCTCGCCCGCGACCTCGTCTCACCCACCTTCCGGGCGGGCAGCGACGACTGTGTCGTGATGTCCGGGGTCCTGAACGATCCGTACACCGGGGCGCGCGTGGAGTTCCGGCGTGCCGAGGCGAACGCCGTGCACATCGACCACATCTATCCTCTCGCCGCGGCATGGGATCTCGGTGCCGCCGGATGGCCCGCCGACCGCCGGCGCCAGTTCGCGAACGACATCACCTACAACCTCGTCGCCGTCGACGGGCAGGCGAACCTCGACAAGCGCGACGGCACGCCGGCGCGGTGGTTACCGCCGGCGCCGGGTTACCGCTGCTGGTTCGCGGGACGGTACCTGACCGTGGCGGTGCGCTACGCACTACCGATCACGATCGGCGACCACCGCGCCCTGATGGGCGCGGCGGAATCGTGCCCGTGACCTCTCGCGCGGTTCGCCAGGCCTGTCGGGCAGGAAGGTCGCGCGGGATCCGGTCGGGATGCTCGAGCGAGAACATCGATGTCTTCGTATGCCGTGGGGCTACGGTGAGGAAATGCTCGAGCGCATCTCCAAGGACACCCGGCTGTGCATCTCGATGTCCGGCCGCCCCAGCAACATCGGCACCCGCTTCCACAACTACCTCTACGAGGAACTCGATCTCGACTTCGTCTACAAGGCGTTCGCGCCCGTGAACATCGAGGACGCGGTGGCCGGGATTCGCGGCCTGGGTATTCGCGGAGCCGGTGTATCCATGCCGTTCAAGGAAGCGGTGTTGCCCCTCGTCGACGTGCTGCACGATTCCGCGCGCGCCATCGAGTCCGTGAACACGATCGTCAACGACGACGGAGTCCTGCACGCCTACAACACCGACTACCAGGCGGTGAGCGATCTGCTCGTCGAGCACGGTGCCGATTCCGCCCTGCCGGTCACGGTGGTGGGCAGCGGTGGAATGGCGAAGGCCGTGACAGCGGCGCTGCGCCACAACGGATTCACCGACGGAACGATCGTCGCCCGCAACGAGGACACCGGACGGCCCCTCGCGCGCAAGTACGGCTACGAGTGGCGCGCCGACACACGCGACGTCGCGCCCGGTCTGATCGTCAACGCAACCCCGATCGGGATGGCCGGCGGGGCCGAATCGGGCGACCTGCCCCTCCCCCACGATTTCGTCGCGGCGGCGTCCACGGTCTTCGACGTCGTGGCCGTCCCGCCGGACACCCCGCTCGTCCGGTTCGCCCGCGAGCACGGCATCCCGGTGATCACGGGCGACGAGGTCATCGCGTTGCAGGCCGCGCTCCAGTTCGAGCTCTACACGGGCGTGACCCCGACGCGCGAGCAGGTGCGCCGCGCGTCGGAGTACTCCCGCTCCTGATCGATCGGTGCCCCGGGGACGGCCCGTCGTCGGACGATCCCACCCTGTTCGAGGCCGTCGAGCACGACCGTGGTCTCTTCTCCGGAACACGTCTGCGCGTCCCGTTTCCGGCCGGACACCGGTCAGCCGCCGGTGGCGACCTCCCGTGCCGGATCGGCCGACCACTGCGACCACGAGCCCGGATACAGGGCGGCGTCGATGCCCGCGATCCCGAGTGCGGCGATCTCGTGTGCGGCGTTGATACCCGACCCGCAGTACACGGCGACGTCGGTGCGCTTCACGCCGAGCTTCGAGAAGCGGTGCGCGAGCTGATCCGCGGGCAGGAACGAGCCGTCCTGCCGAAGGTTCTCACCGGTCGGCGCACTGACCGCACCGGGAATGTGGCCCGCGCGGCGGTCCACCGGTTCCTCGGCGCCGCTGTAGCGCGCGTAGGCCCGCGCGTCGAGCAGAACCCCGTGAGTGGCGAAGGCCGCGGCCTCGTCCGGGCCGATCGTCGGCATGTGACCGGGACTCAACGTCACGTGGCCCGGCTTCCGCTCACCGCCCGGGCCCGCGGCGAGCGGGTGTCCGCCGGCGATCCACGCCTGCAGCCCGCCGTCGAGCAACCGCACCTCGGAATGCCCGGCCCAGCGCAACAACCACCACGCGCGGGCAGCGGCGAGACCACCGGTGTCGTCGTACGCGACGACGGGCGTTCCGTCGTCGATCCCCCATCGGCGCGCGGCGGCCTGGAAGCGATCGATGTCGGGCAGCGGATGACGGCCGAGCTCGGGTGCGGGCGGGGCGGCGAGTTCCTCGTCCAGGTCGACGTAGACCGCGCCGCTGATGTGACCTTCGTGGAATCGGTCCCGTCCGTGCTTGTCGCCGAGTGCCCAGCGGACGTCGAGTATCACCGGAGATCGACCCTGCTCGATCATCTCGGCGAGCTCGACGGTGGTGAGGAGAACGGCGGTATCGGACATGACCCGATCCTGACACGAACCGCAGACGGCGTTCCGGCTTTGGGGCGACACGCCGTGCATGCTGCGACGACCCCCTCGGCGAACACGCCCCGTACACGTCCGATTCGAGGGTTTTGCGTCTCGGTTCGGGATTGTCGTGAGGGTTGGTCTGATTTGCCGTGCCGAGAGCACTATCGTCGAGACGTGAGCAACCGCCAACCGACGAGCCCAGCCGCCCCGCCTGAGCCGGAGCAGTTCCCGGTGTTGTGGCCCATGCAGACACGTTGGGCCGACAACGACCATTACGGCCACGTCAACAACGTCACGTACTACTCGTACTTCGACTCGGCGGTCAACGGGTGGCTCATCTCCACCACCGGTGTCGACATCCGCGAACTCGACGCGATCGGGGTCGTGGCCGAGACCTCCTGCCGATATCTCGCCGAACTGTCCTTCCCCGACCGCCTCCAGGTCGGATTGGCGGTCGAACGTCTGGGGACACAGTCGATCACGTATTCGCTCGCAATCTTCCGGGAATCCGACGACGCGCTGATCGCCGCCGCGACCGGCCGTTTCGTCCACGTCTACGTCGATCCGCAGACGCGCCGTCCCGTCCCCGTCCCTGACCAGATCCGCAAGGCCGCCGCTCAGCTGGCCACCCCGAGCGCCGGCCGGTAGCGGTCTAGTCCGTCTCGCCTCCGCTGCGTCCGGCGGCCCGGGCCAGCAGCGGAGCCGTGCGCTGCGGGACGAGTTCCTGCATGACCAGCGACATGTCCGTGCGCTCGACGCCGCGGATCCTCAGGATCCGGCCGGCCAGCCGATACAGGTCGTCGGCGTCGCGAGCGACCACCTTGACCGACAGGTCGATCTGCCCGGTCAAACCGTAGACCTCGGTGACCTCGGGGATCTGGGCGAGCTCGTCGACGACCTCGTCGAGACGGTGCTGATCGACGCGGGTGGCCACGTAGGCGGCGAGCGGGTAGCCCAGGCTCACGGGATCGACCCGCCGCTCGAACGATGCGAGCACACCTTCGGCTTCCCATCGGGCCAGGCGCGCCTGGACGGTGTTGCGCGACAGCCCGAGACGCTGCGCCAACTCCACGCCCGTGGCCCGGGGTGTGCGTACGAGTTCGAGCAGCAGACGCGCGTCGGTCGCATCCAGACTGGTCATTCTTCGCAGTCTGCCAGCATCGGGCACCCGAAAACCGTGCTTTCTGCACGGTCCCGGCCGAATCGATTGCGCATACGCGACGCACCCGGATGATGTGAGGTACGGCACACATCATCCGTTCGTGCCTCACGAGGGCACGCCGGATCCGCACCGACGAGGTGATCCGATGGATGTACCGACCGCCTATCCGGTCCAGTTGATCCAGCCCGACGGGCGACGCGTCCTCGACACCGAGTACGGCCCACTCGTCGCCGACATCGGCCCCGACGAACTGCGCGGGCTCTATCGCGACATGGTCGTCGCACGACGCCTCGACTCGGAGGCGACGGCCCTGCAGCGACAGGGTGAGCTCGGCCTCTGGGCACCGCTCCAGGGCCAGGAAGCCGCGCAGGTCGGCTCCGCCCGGGCCCTCGCGCCCGACGATTACGTCTTCACCAGCTACCGCGAGCACGCCGTCGCGTGGTGTCGCGGCGTCGATCCCGCCGACATGACCCGCCTGTGGCGCGGGTGCGGGTTGTCCGGTTGGGATCCGCACTCGGTGGCCACCACCAACCCGGCCATCGTCGTCGGCGCCCAGGGCCTGCATGCCACCGGGTACGCGATGGGCGCGAAACTCGACGGAGCCGAGATCGCCACCGTCGTGTACTTCGGCGACGGTGCCACGAGCCAGGGCGATCTCTCGGAGGCCCTCGTGTTCTCCGTCAGCTGGGGAGTCGGCGTGGTGTTCATCTGCCAGAACAACCATTGGGCGATCAGCGTGCCCACCCGAGTGCAGAGTCCTGTGCCCCTGGCCCGGCGCGCCGCCGGATTCGGGATGCCGGCCGTGCAGGTCGACGGTAACGACGTCCTTGCAGTCCTCGCGGTGACCCGTCGCGCCGTCCGCCATGCCCGCGACGGAGCCGGACCGTTCTTCGTCGAAGCCCTCACCTACCGCATGGGTCCCCACACGACCTCCGACGACCCCACTCGCTACCGCACGCCCGCCGATCTCGAGGAATGGAAGGCGCGCGACCCCATCGACCGGTTGCGCCGGTTGCTCGAACGCGAAGAGCTCGTCGACGAGACCTTCTTCGACGAGGTCCGGACGGTCGCCGACGAGACCGCTGTGCGGCTGCGGCGGGGAACACTCGGGATGCCCGACCCCGAACCCGCCGCACTGTTCGACCACGTCTACGCGACCGAGCATCCGCTCATCGAGCAGGAACGTGCCGATCACGCCCGGTATCTGGCGAGTTTCGGTACCACGGACGAGGAGGCGCGACGATGACCACCACGACGATGACACTCGGCGGTGCCCTCAACGCCGGACTCCGCCGCGCGCTCGAACACGATCCCAAGGTCGTCGTCATGGGCGAGGACGTCGGCACCCTCGGTGGCGTCTTCCGCATCACCGACACCTTGCAGAAGGATTTCGGTGAGGGACGCGTGATCGACACGCCCCTCGCCGAATCCGGGATCGTGGGAACGGCCTTCGGGATGGCGCTGCGCGGCTACCGGCCGGTGTGCGAGATCCAGTTCGACGGTTTCGTCTACCCCGCCTTCGACCAGATCGTCTCGCAGGTCGCGAAGATCCACTACCGCACGGCGGGCACCGTGACGGCGCCGCTGACCGTCCGTATCCCCTACGGCGGCGGTATCGGTGCGGTCGAACACCACTCGGAGTCACCGGAGGTGTACTTCACCCATACCGCGGGTCTGCGTGTCGTGAGTCCGAGCACTCCGTCCGATGCGTACTGGATGATCCAGCAGGCCGTCGCCCTCGACGACCCGGTGATCTTCCTCGAGCCCAAACACCGTTACTGGGAACGCGGAGAGGTGGATACGAACACCGCACCCGACCTCGCCCTCACCTCCGCGCGGGTCACCCGGTCCGGCACCGAAGCAACGATCGTGACCTTCGGTGCGTTGGTCGCCACCGCGCTCCGTGCGGCGGAGATCGCGGAGACGGAAGGACATTCGCTCGAGGTCGTCGATCTGAGGTCGCTGTCCCCCATCGACTTCGACACGATCGAGGCCTCGGTACGACGGACCGGTCGGCTCGTCGTCGTGCAGGAAGCGCCGGTCTTCTGCGGTATCGGCGCGGAGATCGCCGCCCGCACGAGCGAGCGGTGCTTCTATCAACTCGAGGCGCCGGTGCTGCGGGTCGGCGGATTCGACATCCCCTATCCGCCCGCCAAACTCGAATCCCATCACCGTCCCGATCCGGATCGCATCCTCGACGCGGTCGACCGCGCACTCGCGGCGTGAGGTGCACCGATGACGAATCCCACACGCGTAGTACAGGAATTCCGGCTCCCCGATCTGGGTGAGGGACTCACCGAAGCGGATTGGGTGCAGTGGGCGGTCGAGGTCGGCGACCGGATCGAACTCAACCAGACCATCGGGGAGGTCGAGACCGCCAAGGCCACGGTGGAACTGCCCTCTCCGTATGCGGGCATCGTCACCGAACTGCTGGTCGAACCGGGGCAGACGGTTCCGGTCGGGGCACCGTTGCTGCGGATCGCCACGGAGGACGGACCCGCCGAGGCGTCCGGGGGCGGCAGCGCGTCCCGTCCGTCGGTGCTGGTGGGCTACGGACCCGGCGATGCCCCGCAGAGCAGGCGCGCGGCCCGCCGCGCATCGGCCGACACCGCTCGTGCCCGTGAAGTCGATCCACCGACCGCACGACCCGACGCGAAGCCCGGTGCACGCAAACTCGCAGCCCTTCTCGAGATCGACCTGGACACGGTGACGGGCACCGGACGGGGTGGCGTGATCACGCGTGACGACGTGAGACGCACCGCCGCTCACGGCGAGGGGCCGGCTGCCGGTCCCGGCGACGAACCCGCGGCGGCGTCTCCGCCTCCGCGCACACCCGGGCCCTCCGTCGAGCGGACCACGCGAATACCTGTCGGAGGAGTCCGCAAGCGGACCGCCGAGGCCGTCTCACGCAGCGCCTTCACAGCGCCGCACGCCACGGTATTCCTCACGTGCGACGCGACCGCCACCGTCGCTCTCGTATCCACACTGCGCGCGTCGCCGGCCTTCGAGGGTGTCCACCCGACCGCACTGAGCATCGTCTCGCGCGCACTGCTGTGCGCGATCGCCGACGAACCGTCGCTCAATGCGCACTGGGACGACGACGCGGACGAGATCGTCCTCCACCACGACGTGCACCTCGGCATCGCCACCGCGACGTCCGACGGCCTGAAGGTCCCCGTCGTCCGTGAGGCCCAGCGACTGTCGTTACCGCGATTGGCGAGCTCGATCGCCGAGGTCGCCGACCGTGCGCGGACGGGCCGGGCAACGCCGGCCGAGCTGACCGGTTCGACGGTCTCGGTGACGAACGTGGGGGTGTTCGGGGTGGATGCGGGAACCCCGATCCTCAATCCCGGCGAGTCGGCCATCCTCGCCGTGGGAGCGATCTCCGACCGCCCGTGGGTGGTCGACGGCGCCCTCGCGATCCGGAAGATCGTCACGTTGTCGCTCTCGTTCGACCATCGGCTCGTCGACGGGGAGCAGGCAGGACGGGCCCTCGCGACGATCGGTGCCGTCCTCGGCGATCCCGTGCCCGCACTGCTCGCCGGCATGTGAGAGCTGTGCGGCCTCGGTAGCGTGCATCCACGTGGTGGATACACGACGGACGGCGGACCGGCTCACGCACGCCCGGGCCGCGGTGTTCGCGATCTTCGGGCTCAACGGTTTCCTGCTCGCCCTGTGGGTCGTCCACATCCCGACGATCCGGGAGCGAGTGGGAGTCGATCATGCAGCGCTCGGATCGTTGCTGTTGCTGCTCGCCCTCGGGGCGCTCGGCGGCATGCACGTGACGGGCAGACTCGCCGATCTCCTCGGCAGCCACCGCACCACCGTCGTCTTCGCCGTGGCGCTGGCATTGACGGTGGTGGGGCCGGGTCTGGCCACGGCACCGTGGCAGCTCGGGCTCGCTCTCGCGCTGTTCGGTTTCGCGAACGGCGCCCTGGACGTGTCGATGAACTTCCAGGCGGTGGTGGTCGAACAGCGATACCGGCGACCGATCATGTCGGCTTTCCACGGGTTGTTCTCCGCAGGTGGGATCGCGGGGTCGCTGGTCGGTGCGGCCGTCCTGGCCGCCGATGTCCACCCTGCGATGACGCTCGCGGCGGCCGGGGTCGTGGCGGCTGCGGCGACGTGCTGGGCGGCACCGCGCCTCGTCCGGACGGAAGCGCCGCCCCGCTCGTCGTCACCGGTCTCCCGGGGTGGCTACTCGCGGCGGGTGGTGCTGCTCGGAGGGGTGGCGTTCGCGCTGATGCTGTGCGAAGGGGTCGCGAACGACTGGAGTGCGCTGCAGGTGCAGGAACGTCTCGGCAGTCCGGAGTCTGTGGCCGCGCTCGCGTTCGGCGCGTTCTCGGCGACCATGACGATCGGGCGCTTCGTCGCCGACCGGGTCACCGCCCGATTCGGCAGTGCCGCCGTCATCCGGTACGGAACGCTGGTGGCCGCGGCCGGGATGGGCACGGTGGCACTGTCGCCGTGGCTGGTCCTCACTCTCGCCGGGTGGGCGTTGTTCGGCCTCGGCTTGTCCGGCGCCGTACCACAACTGTTCACCGCCGCGGGCAATCTCGGCACCGGATCCCCCGGGGCGAACATGTCTCGCGTCGTCGGGCTGGGCTATCTGGGTTTCCTGGCCGGCCCGGCGTGCATCGGCTGGATCTCCGAGGCCACCTCGCTCACGACGGCGATGGCGGTCCCGCTCGCGTGTGTGCTCCTCGCTGCGCTTCTCGCCCCCACGCTGACGCCGACGGCGCCCACGCGGTGATCCGCGTGGGCGCCGTGACGGGGAGCGACGGTCCCGAGGGCCTACAGGGCCTTCAGTTCCTCGGTGACCTCCGAGACCATCTTCTTCGCGTCACCGAACAGCATCGACGTGTTGTCGGCGGTGAACAGCGGGTTGTCGATGCCGGCATAGCCGGAGCTCATCGAGCGCTTGAGCACGATGACCGACTTCGACTGGTCGACGTTGAGGATCGGCATGCCGTAGATCGGGCTCGTCGAGTCGAGGCGGGCCGCCGGGTTGGTGACGTCGTTGGCGCCGATGACGATGGTGACATCGGTGCGGCCGAACTCGCCGTTGATGTCGTCCATCTCCTTCATCGCGTCGTACTCGACGTCGGCTTCGGCGAGCAGGACGTTCATATGGCCGGGCATACGACCGGCGACCGGGTGGATCGCGTACTTGACCTCGACGCCGCGGTCCTCGAGCAGTGCCGCCATCTCCTTGACGGCGTGCTGGGCCTGCGCGACGGCCAGGCCGTAGCCGGGCACGACGATGACCTGGTTGGCGTACGCCATCTGGATGGCGGCGTCGGAAGCCGAGGTGGCCTTGACCGTGCCACCGGAGGCCGAGGCCACGCCGCCGGCCGCTTCGCCGCCACCGAAGGCGCCGAAGACGATCGCGGGGATCGACCGGTTCATGGCCTTGGCCATGAGGTTGGTCAGGATCGTGCCGGAGGCACCGACGATCATGCCCGCGACGATCATGGCCTGGTTGTTCAGCGCGAGACCTGCGGCGGCGGCCGACAGACCGGTCAGTGCGTTGAGCAGCGAGATGACGACGGGCATGTCGGCGCCGCCGATCGGGAACACCACGAACAGACCCATCAGGCCGGCCACGACGAGCAGGGCGAGGATCCACCACGAGGCCAGCGGCTCACCGTCGGCACTGATGCCGATGTAGACGGCGATCGCGATCGATGCGAGCACCAGCACGATATTGGCCAGCTGGAAGAGCTTCGCCGACGCGACCAGTTTGCGCTCGAGATTCTTGTTCAGCAGTTCCTGCAGCTTGGCGAAGGCGACGAGCGAACCCCAGAACGAGATCGAACCGATGATCGCGGCGAACAGCGAACCGACGATCATGACCACGGTGGGCTGGTCGTCGAGGGTGGTGAAGCTGGTGGACTCGAGGTATTCGGCCCACGCGATGAGTGCGACGGTGCCACCACCGACGCCGTTGAACAGCGCGACCAGCTGCGGCATGGCCGTCATCTTGGTCTTCAGGGCCGGCGGGACGCCGAGGATGATGCCGACGGCCAGACCGCCGATGATCAGGCCCCAGTTCTCCGTGTCGCGGATGTCGATGAGCACGGCGACGACCGCCAGGGCCATACCGGCCGCAGCGATGTAGTTGCCGCGCACGGCGGTCTTCGGGCCGGTCAGACCCGACAGACCGTAGATGAACATCGCGAAGGCGATGATGTACAGGACCGAGACGAGGTAGCTCATCAGGCGTCAGCCCCCTTCTTCTGAGCAGCCGGGGAGTCCTTGCGCTGCTTGAACATCCCGAGCATGCGGTCGGTGACGACGAAGCCACCGACGACGTTCAGGGTGCCGAAGACCAGAGCGACGAACAGGATGATCTTGATGCCCCAGTGGGCATCGCCGGGGAGGTGACCGAGCACGACGAGCGCGCCGAGCACGACGATGCCGTGGATCGCGTTGGTGCCCGACATCAGCGGCGTGTGCAGCGTGTTCGGCACCTTGGAGATGACGGCGAAACCGACGAATCCGGCCAGGACCAGAATCGCGATGTTCGCGAGTAGTTCGTTGTACATCTAGGAGTTCTCCTTCGACCGCGTCACGCAGGCAGCCGCGAGGATCTCGTCCGAGAAATCCGGGGCCAGGGCACCGGACTCGTCGAGGAGCAGCTCGATCAGCGCGTACACGTTCTTCGAGTAGAGCTCGGAGGCATGCTCCGGCATCGTCGCGGGCAGGTTGAGCGGCGAGCAGATGGTGACGTCGTGCTTGACGACGGTCTGCCCCGGCTCGGTGAGTTCGCAGTTGCCACCGGTCTCGCCGGCGAGGTCGACGATCACCGAACCCGGCTTCATCCCCTCGACTGCGGCGGCGGTCACCAGGCGCGGCGCCGGGCGACCCGGCACGAGCGCGGTGGTGATGACGACGTCGAAGCCCTTGATGGCGTCTTCGAGCGCCTGCTGCTGCTGGGCCCGCTCGGCCTCGGTGAGCTCGCGTGCGTAGCCGCCCTCACCGGCGGCGTCGATGCCGAGGTCGAGCCACTGGGCGCCGACCGAGCGCACCTGGTCGGCGACCTCGGGACGCACGTCGTATCCGGTGGTGCGGCCACCGAGACGCTTCGCCGTGGCCAGCGCCTGCAGACCCGCGACGCCCACGCCGAGCACCAGCACGGTCGCCGGCTTCACGGTGCCGGCGGCGGTGGTGAGCATCGGGAAGAAGCGTGTGGATTCGCTCGCCGCGACCAGCACGGCCTTGTAACCGGCGACGTTCGCCTGCGACGACAGGGCATCCATGACCTGCGCGCGGGAGATGCGCGGAATGGCCTCGACGGCGTACGCCTCGACTCCGGCCTGCGTCAGGGCGCCGATCTGATTGTCGGCGTTGCGCGGGGCGAGGAAGCCGATCAGGCGCTGACCGGAGGTCAGGCGGGCGATCTCGGCGTCGCTCGGCGGGGCGACCTTGACGACGATGTCGGCGGACCAGGCGTCACCGACGGTCGCGCCGGTCTCCTTGTACGCCCCGTCCGGAATCAGCGCGCCCTGACCGGCACCGGATTCGACGATGACGTCGAGACCCTTACCGATCAGCGCGGGCACGATCTTCGGTACGAGCGCGACCCGCCGTTCCCCGTCGTTCGTCTCACGGACCACGCCGACGGTCGGACGGCGGTGCGCTCCGCTCCCCGTGTTCGATCCTTCGGTACTCAATTCTTGACTCCTGCGTCGATGAAAGTGCGCGTCGTGCCGCGGTCGGCGGCGAAAGATGCGTTATCGAAGGCCATGTGACGGCCTGTCATGCACTGAAAGGCTTAAGCAGACCTACCGTGCCCTCCTGTGAGCCCGCAACCTGGTCGGATCATCTGAATCGAGTCCGAACAGCAAGATGACGAAAGTTTGTGAGGCAGCTCACCTCACAAATGCCATTTTCCTCCGGTGAGCAAGACCGTGGAGGACTATCGGGGTCGAGCCCCGGAACAATTCCGGGAACGTCCTTCGGAGCGAAAGGGCACCGATTGCAAAAAGATTCGCTACACGCATACCGAACGGAGCGGTGTACCGATTCAGAATGCCTCGGAATCGATTCAGAACCCCGGTCGCCGGACCTCTGCTTTGCGCTCGTGCGACAGGAAGCGTAGGAGGCCGCGGATGAGTCCCGGACCTGGAAAGAAACCCGCGAACGGGACCGCCGACGAACGCACCACCGACGACACGGGCGGCGACCCGGTCTGCTGGCTCCACCTCCTGTGCCCCGACTGTGGAGCGATGCTCACCGCCACCGACGAGCCGTGCCCGCGGTGTGGCAGAGAGCACCCCGAGCCCGGTCCCTTCCCCACCTGAGCCTTTAGCCTGAGCCCCATGAACGTGCCGGACCCCGTCCTCGACCTCGCCCGCTCGGCCCGCCGCGTCGCCGTCCTGACCGGCGCCGGGATGTCCGCCGAGAGCGGCGTGCCCACCTTCCGCGATGCGCAGACCGGACTGTGGGAGAAATTCGACGCGACCGCCCTCGCCACACCGGAGGCCTGGGCGGACGATCCCGCGACGGTCTGGGCCTGGTACCAGTGGCGGGTCGCGCTCGTCCGGGGCGTGCAACCCAATGCCGGACATCGCGCCCTCGCCGACTGGGCACACTCCGTCCGCCTGCGGATCGTGACGCAGAACGTCGACGACCTCCACGAACGGGCGGGAAGCCGTGACGTCACCCATCTGCACGGAAGCCTGTTCGCCCCACGGTGCAGCCGGTGCGAGCGGGCCGTCGATCTTCCCGATCCGCCGGAGGAGCCCGTCGCCCGTCTCGATCCGCCTGCGTGCCCCGCGTGTGGAGGCCCCGGGCGGCCCGGCGTCGTGTGGTTCGGTGAGATGCTGCCGCAGGAACCGTGGGAGACCGCGACCGAGTCCCTGCGAGACGCCGATCTGCTCCTGGTGGTCGGCACGTCGGGAGTCGTCCATCCGGCCGCCGGCCTGCCGTCGCTCGCGCGCAGCCACGGCGTGCCGGTGGTGGAGATCGATCCGCGCGAGACCGGCCTCAGCGATCAGGTCGACCACACCTGGCGGACGACGGCAGCCGTGGGACTCCCGGCCCTCGTCGACGCGCTGAAGATCCGGACCCGCACACCGCGTTAAGGTGAGCCGGTGAGTTCTTGTGTGTTCTGCGCCATAGCCGACGGCAGCGGCCCGGCAACACGGGTGTACGAGGACGACGAGGTCGTGGCCTTCCTCGACATCCGACCGATCGCGCGCGGACACCTCCTCGTGATCCCGCGCGTGCACGCGGCGCGGCTCGAGGATCTCGATCCGGTGTCGGGTGCGGCCGTCTTCCGCGCCGGACAGCGGATCGCCCGGGCGATGGCCCGTTCCGAACTTGCCACCGACGGAACCAATCTCGTCCTGAACGACGGACGAGCAGCCTTCCAGACCGTCTTCCACACGCATCTGCACGTGCTGCCCCGCTGGGACGGCGACCGTGTCCGGATGGGTATCGGTCTGGTTCGCCGTCGACTCCACGATCCGGAGACCACCGCGGCACTCGTCCGCGCCGGCCTCGAACGCCTGACCGCCGAGGAGCACCAGTGACATCGCAGCCCGACACCTCCCCCGACAGCTCCGCTGCCGAGTTCCCGATCGACACGATCCGGCCGCTGCTGCTCGAGCAGTTCGCCGCGCTCGACGAACTGCTCTCGGGAGCGACCGAGGACGCGTGGAACACCGCCACCTGCCTACCGGGATGGACCGTCAAGGACATCGCCGCGCATCTCATCGGCACCGAGTCGATGCTCGCGGGCGTCGAGGCTCCGCGCGTCGAACGCGACGTGCGGTCGCTTCCCCACGTGCGCAACGACATCGCTGCCTTCAACGAGTTGTGGGTGGAGTCGCTGCGTCCCGTCCCCGGCGCGGACGTGCTCGAGCGTTACCGGCAGATCGTCGCCCGTCGCACGGACCGGCTCGGCGCGATGACGCAGGAGGACTTCGGGAAGCAGTCGAACACCCCGGTCGGACCGGCGCCCTACGGGCGCTTCATGCGGATCCGCGTGTTCGACTGCTGGCTGCACGAACTCGACATCTGCGACGCGCTCGGCAGGACGGGCACCGAGGGCGGTCCGCGCGCCGAACTCGGGTCGGCGGAGGTCTTCGGCGCGGTTCCGTTCATCGTGGGCAAGCGCGGCAAGGCTCCGGAGGGAGCGCGGATCACGATCGAGCTCTCCGGTCCCCTCGCGCGCACCGTCCATATCGAGGTGCACGGCCGGGCCACCGAGGTACCGGCCCTCTCGGCTCCGGCCACGACGACGATCACGATGGACTCGGGACTGTTCGTGCGCCTCGCCGGCGGACGCGTGCGGGCGCAGGACCGGATCGACGAGATCTGCCTCGGCGGCGACGTCGAGGTCGGACGCCGCATCGTCGACAACCTCGCGTTCACGATCTGACGTCGTGCGACTGTTCCTGTCCTCCTACCGGTTCGGTAGCGATCCCGCGCCCTTCGTCCGGCTGGTGGGCGAACCCGGACGCATCGCGGTCGTCGCGAACGCCGCCGACGGGTGGCCGTCCACGGCCCGGGCGGCGGCGGTCACGAGCGAGATGGGGCCGTTGCGCTCGCTCGGCTTCACGCCGGAAGAGGTGGATCTGCGCGACCACCTCGACGACCCCGACTCGTTGCGGGAACGTCTCGCGGGTTTCCCCGCCGTGTGGGTACGCGGCGGCAACACCTTCGTGTTGCGAGCCCGGCTCGCGCGCAGCGGCGGCGACACCGTGCTCACCGAGCTGGTGCGCGACAACCGGCTGGTGTACGGCGGATACAGCGCCGGGGCCTGCGTCGCGACGCCGTCGCTGCGCGGCATCGAGTTCTCCGACGATCCCGGTGAGGTCGCCTCGACGTGCGGCATTCCGGTGATATGGGACGGTCTCGGCTGGGTCGGCCACGCGATCGTGCCGCACGCCGGGGAGTCGGCTCTCGCCGACGAGGGAATCCGGCAGTGCCTGAGCTACCTGCGCGAGCACGGAGTCGAGCATGTGGCACTGACCGACGACGACGCGATCGTCGTCGACACCCCTCCCGGACGGTCCCCGAGTACGGTGACATCATGACGCAGAACATCGACGGCACCGAACCCCGGATCGAGCACGACGCCGACAAGTCCCGGTTCGCGCTCTATCTCGGCGACGATCTCGCGGCGTACGCCGATTACACGCAGCACGGCGACCTGCGGGACTTCGACCACACCGTCACCGATCCGCAGTTCCGCGGCCGGGGTCTGGCCGGGATCGTGGTGAAGTACGCCCTCGACGAGACCGAGAAGCAGGGACTGAAGATCGGCACGTCCTGCTCATACGTCGAGAAATTCGTCTCCGAACATCCCGAATACCGCAACTGAGCCGGGTTCTCCCGAGCCGGGGTCCTCAGGTGAACGCCATCACCTCGGTACCCCAGATCCGGCGCATCTTGCCGTCCGGATCCGATTCCACCCTGTCCGGGGAGTCGATGAGCAGGGTCGAGCGTTCCTCCACCTCGTACTGCGGCCAATGCTTCGAACCGTCCAGCGCCGCAGGCACGCCGTGATGCGCGAACGCCAGCCAGCGCCGCTGCACACGTCCGGAGACCTCGCCGGCAGCCTTACGCCCCCCGAGCCAGAAGCTCGGATCCCGGCCGAGCGTGCCGAAATTACCGAATACATACGGCAACTCGGTCGCGTGACCGGCACCGATCCGGGCGGCCTTCAGCATCGGGGTGGCGTGGTCGAAGCGGTACACCCAGGTCGGCGAATGCGCGCTGTGCGCTTCGGCGACCCAGAGGACCGGCATGCGGAAACCGGCGTCACGCGAGAGCGCCATCGCCCCTGCAGGCTTGGGCAGGTCGGGATACGCCGCGACGATCTCGGCGAGACGCTCGGGAAGCAGATCCGTCCGGTCGTCGGCCAGGGCTGCGAACATCGCCTGCACCGCCGTGTCGTCCACGGGCATCAACGGTGACTTCATGAAACGGAAGATCGACGGTTCGTCCTTGTTCGAGCCGATGATCAGCGGGATCCGATGCGACAGTCCCTTCTGGAAGGCCGCGACCGGATATTTCGGCACGAGGTCGCGGTCGACGACCGGGGTCATGGCGAGTGTGCCCGGCACCTTCGTCGGAGTCTCGGCGACGAGCACCTCCGAGGCCTCGACCAGCCTGTCGGCCGGCATGGTGAGCAGTTCGGCGGCCCGGGACGGCGGCAGGGCGAGGATCTCGAGGAAACGCTCGGCGACCGTCGCGGCGCGTTCGCGGCCGTACACGGACGTCGCGGGCGGCGACTGGGCGATCGCGCGGTGGAACAGACCTTCGGCCCGCGGGACGGTCATGAGCGTGGTGATCGACCCGGCACCCGACGATTCACCGAAGAGCGTCACGCAGTCCGGGTCGCCGCCGAAGTCGGCGATGCAGTCGCGTACCCATTCGAGGGCGGCGATCTGGTCGCGGAGGCCGACATTGGATTCGAAACCGGCTTCGGGGGTGGAGAACGACGACAGGTCGAGGAAGCCGAGCGCACCGAGCCGGTAGTTGATGGTCACTACTACGACATCGCCGCTCTCGCACAGCATTCGGCTGTCGTAGATCTTCTGCCCGGAGTACCCGAGCACGTAGGCGCCGCCGTGTATCCACACCATGACCGGACGTCGGTGCCCGTCCGGCGGTGGTGCCCAGATGTTGAGCGAGAGACAGTCCTCGCTCAACGTCATCTCGGGATCGATTCCGATCGGGCTCTGCCGGCTCTGCGGAGCGATGGGTCCGTACCGCGCGCCGTCGAGGACTCCGTCCCACGGTTCGGGCGGCAGAGGTGACCGGAACCGCCGAGGTCCGGTCGGAGCCGCGTACGGGACGCCCTTCCAGACGTAGACTTCTCCGTCGCGATATCCGCGGACCTCGCCGTACTTGCAGGCGACGGTGAGCGTGTCGTCCTCCACGGGGCCTCCCACCCGAGCCGGTGCCGCGGTGCAGCACAGATCTCGTCGTTCGTCGACCTACCAATGATGAGGGATGGCGAGGCCGTCCGTCAGCCGGCTGCAGAGAGCGGTTCGGGTGCCACACACTCGACGAGATCGATCACGAGAGCGTCGAGCACGTCGCGCAGGTCGCCACGCGCCGTGTCGGCCAGCGCCGGGAAGACGGTCGCGAGCGCGATCGGCACGAGCGAGGCCTGGCCGAGCAGGATCCCCATGGCCGCATCGAGCTTCACGACCTCGCTGTTCAGTCGGGCGTAGGTGGTGGTGTCCGCGCCGTGGGTCACCGCGATCCGGCCGGGTTCGCATGCCGCTGCATCCGCCACCATCCGGGGCAGATCTTCCGCTGTGATCTCGTCGGCACTGGTGCCTGCAACGTCGAATTTCCGCAACATCTCGCCTTCGCTCGTCCCCCGGAGCGGCGCCGGGCCGCGCGCCGCACGTCGAAACATACAGTCAGTGTGGCCCGAAAAGTATGGAATGTGTAGAAGGTCCGGAAAACTTTTTGCACTGCCGGTACCTGACAGAAGGTACATCGCCGAGAACCCGCCTTCGCCCGGAATCATCACCCTGAGATCAGGACCACAACGATTGCTCGACAGACCCTCGCGACCTGGATGAACGGGCGTATCCTCGTAAATCCGGAGTACGTGCAGCCACCGACCGGGTCCGACCACGACTCCGCGCCGACCGAGGAGGTGCCGGTCGTGAGCGTCGCCCGCGCCGCGTTGCTCCCTCCGCCCGCGCATCGCGCACCCACGCGCGAATTCGCGGGTGTGAGCACACAGTCCCGCGCCCTGTCCTTCTCCGTGCGCCGTACCGTACGGCCCTTCATCGAGGCGTGGTCCTACACCCCGGCTCTTCCCTGGCCGACGACCATGATCGACCGCCTGGCGTTCCCGCTCGTCCCGGTGCCCGGCACGCATCGCCGGCACGTCGATCTCCCGACGTGCCCGGCGGAACTGGTGTGGGCGCCGGGTGCCACGGCCCCGGTCGGTCGAGGGGGCCTGCACGGCACCGCACTCCTGTACCTGCACGGCGGCGCGTTCCTGTGCTGCGGTCTCTCCACGCACCGCCATCTGGTCTCGCGCATCTCCGCCGTCACCGGAGCACCGGCCCTGGCGGTCGGTTACCGCATGCTCCCCCGCCATCCGATCCGACGCGCGGTCGAGGACGGACTCGACGGGTTGCGCTGGCTGGTGGCGCACGGCTGCCCGGCCGAGCGTGTCGTGATCGCCGGGGACTCCGCCGGTGGTTTCCTCACCTTCGCCGTCGCCCACGAGGCCGTGCGCCTCGGCATCGGCCGTCCGGCCGGCACCGTCGCGCTCTCACCTCTCACCGATCTCGATCCGCAGGGCAAGCTCGACCATCCCAACTCCCACCGGTGCGCAGTCTTCCCACGACGCGCGGTCGGCGTGCTGTCCACCCTCGTCGAGCGCGCCGAGCGGCTCGGCGGCGAAGGTGCCGAACCGGTCGCCTCCCCCGTCGACCTCGACCTGTCGGAGATGCCCCCGGCGCTCATCCAGACCGGATCCGAAGAGATGACCTATGTCGACGCCGAGCTGATGGCCCGGCGTCTGCAACTCGCCGGTGTGGCCGCGGAGCTCCAAGTATGGGAGAAGCAGGTGCACGTCTTCCAGGCAGCGGCGGGCGTCGTGCCGGAGAGCGGACGCGCGATCGCCGAGATCGGCCGCTTCGTGCGTGAACTACGGTGATCCGCTCCCTCGGCCGCCCTCGAATTCGGCGCTGCACACGCGCAGCACCTGCTCTCAGGGCCGGCCGGTGAACAGGTCGTTACGGTCCTGCCGGGCCCCCGCGCGTCTCCCCCGGCCCCATCCGACGACGGCCCGATAGCGTCCGAACTCGCCGGAGGCAGTGAGCGCATCGACATCGCGGTGTGATGAGTTCTCTTCCACTGCGGTCGAGTACGGAGCCACATAGAGGGCGTCGACGGGGCAGTGGACCTCGCACATGAAGCAGGTCTGGCAGTCCTCCTGATGGGCGACGACGGGAAGCCCGTCGGGTCCACGATCGAAGACGTCGGTCGGACACACTGCGATGCAGATGTCGCACGAGATGCACCGGTCGGCAACGATCACCTCGATCATCGGCTCGCTCCTCGTCGTGCGGACCGGCCCTCGGCACGGCCCGCAGGGTCACTTTCGGCACGGCCCGCAGGGTCACTTTCGGCACGGACGTCCACCCGGTCCAGACCGCTCGTCACCAGGCGGTACCGGAAGCCGGGATCGGTGTCCGCGTGATCGGCGCGCACGTGCATGCCTCTCGTCTCCGCACGGGCGAGGGCGGTGTGGCTCACCCATCGAGCCACGGCGAGAAGCGCGGCACCGGACCGGGCCCGCACCAGTTCGCGGCCCCGGCCGCCCAGCACCACCGGTGCCGCAGTCCACGCGTCGTCGAGTGCGGCGATGCTGTCCTCGAGACTCCGCGCCGTCCGCCGGAAGCTGCGCTCGAGCGGCAGCGTGTGCTCCTGCACCAGACCTATGATCGACCGGGTGGCGGCGCGATCCGGGTCGCCCACGAGGCCGACCCCGCCGATCGGTGGCGCGACGTCGGCGACACCGCGTCGACGGGCGAACCCCGCGGCGGCCGCCCCCGACCACGAGCCCGACGACATCGCCCAGGCCCCGTTGTGACTGCCTCCGCCGCTGCGTCCACCGGTGATCAGCTCGCGCGTGGCCACGTCGCCGGCGGCGAACAGACCCGGCACCGACGTGCCACAGTCCGTGCCGGTGATCCGCAGGCCACCGGTACCGCGCACCGTTCCCTCGAGCACCGCCCGCACCGGGTACATCTCGGTGAACGGATCGATCCCGGCCTTGTCGAGGGGTAGGAAGTAATTGGGTTGGGAGCGTCGCATCAGGTCGCGGTGGTCGGGATGCGCCCGGTCGAGCCGGGCGTGGACCGGGACGCCGTCGAGCAGGTACCGCATGGCGGTCGCGCGGTCGTCCCCGAGCCGCGCACCCTGATCGTCGTAGAACGTCGCGAACTGCATGAACAGGCCCTTCGTGTGCCCGCTCCAGGACGGTGCGAGCGCGTAGGCCGATGAGAACTCCATGCCCGAGAACTCGGCACCGGCCTCGGCGGCCATCAGATGGCCGTCGCCCGTGTCGACGTCGGTACCGAAGCTGCCGGAGAGGAAGGCGCATCCTCCGGTGGCCAGTACGACGGCGCCGGCACGTACCGTCCACGACTCGTATCCCTGCCGGCGGTGAACCCCGGTCGCCCCGGCCACCACCCCGTCGGCGTCGACGAGCAACTGCAGGGCCGGCGACTGGTCCAGGATGCACACCCCGGCGCGGTGGACCATGCGGCGCATCCGCCGCATGTACTCGGGCCCTTGCAGGCTGCTGCCCCGGCGCCGTCCGGTCTCCGGGTCCACGCCGAAGGGATAACGCCCGTTCACGGCCAGGTCGTCGACACGCCGGTAGGTCTCGTCGAGCACCCGGTGCATCCAGGCGGGTTCGGAGAGCAGTCCCCCTTCGGCGTGGCGGCGGTCGACGGCCGCGGCACGCTCGGGTCCGGGTGGCAGGTACCAGAGGTTGTTGCCGCCGGACGCGGTCGGACCACTCGTCCCGCAGTAACCCTTGTCGGCGAGGACCACGCGGCTCCCGGCCCGGGCGGCCGCCAGCGCTGCCCACGTGCCGGCCGGTCCCCCACCGAGCACGAGGACGTCGGTGTCGATCTCCGTCCCGTCCGTACCGTTCATATCGAGACCCGGATCGCGTAGTCCGCCAGCGCATCCGAAGTGCATACCGGCACGCCGATCGGAGCTGCGGCGTCCCACACGGACGGATCCGCCGACCGGACTCCCGGGAGACGGGTCGGCAGTGTCCGCACGAGACGGATGACGGCGTCGATCATGCGTCGATGCTCGACCACCACCGGACGGACCGACACGGTTTCGCTCGCCGAGATCGGAACACTCCGGCGAGCCGTCGCCGGCCGAGAACCACGCGCTCCGGCGAGCCGTCGCTCGTGCGACCGAGCGAAGGAAGGTCTGTCGGTGCCGGCGACTAGTCTTTCTCTCGGCTCGACCGCACAGAGAAGGGGGTCCGATCATGGCCGACGCGCAGACCCGGTTCGACCAGGATGTCGATGCGGCCTGGCGCGAGTTCCGCACGCGCCTGGCCGATCATGTCGCGGCCATGAGCGACGGCGACGGCCTCGTTCTCGAACCCTTCACCGACGAAGCCGGCGGTCCGGCGGGGCCGTGTGTGCAGTTCTACGCGTGGGGAGATCGGCTCGTCCGCTGCGAGGTGCCCTCCAACGCTCACCTCGCGCCCGACCGGCATCTCACGCCGGTCGACGAACAGATGCTCCTCGAACTCGGCCTGGAGGCGCCCTCCCGCGGACCGGACGATCCGGAGGACGGCGGATCCCCGGCCTTCTGGATCGACCGTCCGGGCAGCTGGGCCGATCAGCTCGCCGTGATCGCCGTGCGTGCCCTGCGTTCGGTGTGGGGTGTCCCCCATCCTCTCTTCCTGCGGGCCGAGACGTTCGGGACGGAACGTTCCGTCGCCGATCTCACGTCGTTCCTCGTGCCCGAGACACCGGACGCGGGTCGCACACAGGCTGCGGAGATGCCGCTCGCGGTCGTACCCACCGGAGACGACCACGTGCGCGAACTGATCGAATCCACCCTGCACGAGCGGATCGGCGATCTTCCCGCCTGGGACGAGGACGGCGATCTCGTCCTGCGGATCGGCGGGGTGCTGGTGTTCGTCGGCGTCGGTCCGGGCGGCGGCACCGTCGACCTGTTCGCTCCGATCGTCCATTCCATCACCGGGCGCACGCGGGCCGCCGAGATCTGCGCCGACCTCAACCGTCGATGGCCGCACCTGAAGTTCGTGCTGGTCGACGATCGTCTCGCGATCGTCGACCACGTCCCTGCCGCGCCGTTCGTGCCGGCCCATCTGCTCGGCTCGCTCGAGACGATCACACAGTTCCTCGACACCGTCGACGGTTCGTTCGCCGCCCATATCGGCGGCGCGTTGCTGCGCGATCAAGGATTCGACGGAGCGCAGGCGGGCGCGGACGAGCCGCCCTGGGGAGATGTCTCGCAGTTGCCCGACGCCGAGGACGATCTGCCGGTGGCTCTGCTCGCGGTGCGCGACTTCCATCTCGACGGTTCCACCGATGTCGGAGCGAGCACCGTCGCGGCGATCGGCGATCGCAATCCCGAACAGCTGCGGCGGTTCCTCACCATCAGCACCGAACTGCAGGTCTGGTGGGACGGCGAGTCGCACACCCGCGAAGCGGCGCTCAACACCGACGGCGCTCGCGAGGCCCGAGCGCGAGCCCTCGAATGGGAGGCGACGAGCCGGTCGCTCGCCGAGGCGCTGCAGTTCCTCGAGCAGGGGGACGGTCCCGACCCGGCCGGCCGGCAAGCGTCGAAGTCGGGTTCCGGCCGCGAGGCGGCGCCCGAGCAGCCCGCCCTGTTCGACAATCCCGACGAACCGACCCTCTTCGACGGTTTCGGCGACTACGCCTGAACGGACTACGACCGCGAGACGGCGCGACGGAGCGCGTCGACGGCGGCCGAGTCGAAGCCGACGAGCACGACGGTCTCCACCGCGGTCTGCGTTTCCCGGATCGTCGTGACGGCCTGCCGGGCGGCGTCGTCGAGCGGCCAGCCGTAGATACCGGCCGAGACGAGCGGGAACGACACCGTACGGGCACCGAGATCGTGCGCCACGAGCAGGCTGTTGCGGGACGCCGAGCGCAGTATCCCGGATCGGTCCTCGTGCGCCGACCACACGGGACCGACGGTGTGGATCACCCATCGCGCCGGAAGACGGCCCGCAGGAGTTGCCACCGCACGCCCCGGTTCGAGCCCGTCGGGTAGCGAGGTCGCGCGGAGTTCGCGGCAGGCCGCGAGGATCTCCGGGCCCCCGGCCCGGTGGATCGCACCGTCCACTCCGCCACCTCCGAGCAGGGCGGAGTTCGCGGCGTCGACGATCGCATCCACCGCGATGGTGGTGATGTCGCCGTGCGCGATGTCGAGAGCGCTCACCCTGTCGACCCTATGTTCCGCACGCTGCCCCCGAGCCGTTTTGCTGGCATGATTCAGGACCGTGACGTCCTCGGCGAAACTGCGCGAACTGGCCGGAAAGCACGGTATCTCCACCACCTACACCGGGTGGGGCGGACTCGACCACGATGTCTCCGACGAGACGTTGCGGCGGATACTCGCCGCGCTCGATGTCCCGGCCGGGACGGACGACGACGTCGTGGCGTCGCTCGCCGACTTCGACGACCGCCCGTGGCGCAGCATGCTGCCGCCCGCCCTCGTGGTCGTCGAGGGCGACGACCGGGCGTTCCCGGTCCACGTGCCACACGGCGATCCCGTGTCGGTGTGGGTGGTCTCCGAGGACGGCGCGGAGATCGAGGTCGAACAAGTCGACGTGTGGGTGGATCCGCGGACGGTCGACGGCCGGCTCGTGGGCCGCGCGACGTTCGCCGTTCCGCGACTGCCGCTCGGCTGGCACGTCGTGCATGCGCGCAGCAACGACATCGAGGCCACCGCGCAACTCGTGGTGACCCCACAGCGTCTGTCCACCGCCGACCGGCTGCTCGAGAAGAAGCGGTGGGGGCTTGCGGCACAGGTCTATTCGGTGCGCAGCCGCCGGTCGTGGGGTATCGGAGATTTCGCCGACCTGGCGGATCTGGCGGCGATCACGGCCGGATACGGCGGCGACTTCGTCCTGATCAATCCCGTGCACGCGGCCGAGCCGGTGCCCCCGCACGAACCTTCGCCCTATCTGCCGTCGTCTCGGCGCTTCGTCGACCCGCTGTACCTGCGCATCGAGGATGTTCCGGAGACGGCCTATCTCCCCGCGAAACACCGCAAGGAACTCGACGAGCACGCGCAGCGCGCGGCGAAGGCGAACCGGAAAGCGCGCCGTCTCGACCGCGATGCGACCTTCCGCGCGAAGCTCGACGTCCTCGAACGCGTGTACCGGGTGCCGCTCGGCCCCGCCCGGCGGGCACGGTACGAGGCGTTCTGCGCCGAGGGCGGGCAGGCCCTCGACGACTTCGCGTTGTGGTGCGCCCTGTACGAGAAGTTCGGCGACCGCGCCGACCGGTGGGCGTCGCGCGCGCCGAGCCCGGACGACCCGAAGGTCGACCCGCTGCGCGAGCGGCTCGAATCTCGAATCGACTTCCACCGGTGGCTGCAGTGGCTGTGCGACGAGCAGCTCGCGGCGGCTCACACCGCTTCGCTCGCGGCAGGTTCCGAGATCGGCATCGTGCACGACCTCGCAGTGGGTGTCGGCCCGCACGGCGCCGACGCGTGGACGCTGGGAGACGCGCTGGCCACGGGCGTCACGGTGGGTGCCCCCGCCGACGACTTCAACCGCAACGGCCAGAACTGGAACCAGCCGCCGTGGCGGCCGGATCGTCTCGCGGAGCTGGGATACATCCCCTTTCGGGATGTGGTGCGCTCGGCATTGCGGCACGCGGGTGGCGTCCGGGCCGATCACATCCTGGGGCTCTTCCGCACCTGGTGGGTGCCGGAGGGGATGTCGCCGGCCGACGGCGCGTACGTCCGCAGCGACCACGAGGCACTCGTCGGCATCCTGGCGCTCGAGGCACATCGCGCCGGTGCCGTGGTCGTGGGTGAGGACCTCGGGGTCTTCGAGGAGTGGGTGCAGGAGTATCTCGCCGAGCGCGGCATCGCCGGTACGTCGATCCTGTGGTTCGAACGCGACGAGGACTCCCCTCGCGAGCCCGAGACCTACCGCTCCCTGTGCCTGACCTCGGTGACCACGCACGACCTTGCGCCCACGGCGGGGTATCTGGCGGGCGACCACATCCGGCTGCGTTCGGAGCTCGGTCTGCTCGAGGGCGATCTCGACACCGAACTCGCCGACGCGGCAGCCGAACGCGATTCGGTTCTGGCGCTGGCAGTCGAGCGGGGCCTGCTCGACGAGGGTGAGACCGACGTCGACCGGCAGGTCGAGGCACTGCACCGGGTGATCGCGGCGAGTCCGTCTGCGCTGCTCGGTGTTTCACTGGCCGATGTAACCGGCGAGCGTCGCAGCCAGAACCAGCCGGGCACGGTCGACGAGTATCCGAACTGGCGGGTTCCGCTCGCCGATGCGCGCGGCAAGGTCGTCCTCGTCGAGGACCTCGTCGAACACGACGGATTCGCGAGGCTCGCCCGCGCGGTGTCCGGAGACATCTCACCGGTGGAGTGACACCGTCCCACGAATGCCGCGACGCGGCGGTGATGTCGCCGAATGCCGCGACGCGGCGGTGATGTCGCCGAATGCCGCGACGCGGCGGTGATGTCGCCGAATGCCGCGACCGCCGACCCGGAGTCGGATCGGCGGTCCGGCGGGAGAACACGTCCCTAGGGCGTCACTTCGCGTACAGGGCGTCGATCTCGTGAGCGAAACGTTCGGTGACGACGTTGCGCTTGATCTTCAGCGTCGGGGTGAGCTCACCGGATTCCTCGGTGAGATCGCGGTCGAGGATGACGAACTTCTTGATCGCCTCGGTGTGCGAGACGAGCGTGTTGGCGTCGTCCACGATGGTCTGCATCGCATCCCGCAGCGCGGGATCGTGGCGCAGGTCCGCGATCGTCGCACCGGCCGGCTTGCCGTTCTCGGTCTTCCAGTTCTCGAAGACGTCCGGGTCGACGGTCACGAGAGCGGTGATGAAGCTGCGACCGTCACCGACGACGACGGCCTGGGAGACGAGGGTGTGCGACCGCATGCGGTCCTCGATCGGCCCGGGCGAGACATTCTTGCCGCCGGCGGTGATGATGAGGTCCTTCTTGCGTCCGGTGATGGACAGGTACCCGTCCTCGTCCAGCGAGCCGAGGTCACCGGTGCGGAACCAGCCGTCGTCGAAGGCGCCGGCGGTGGCCTCCTCGTTGCGCCAGTAACCGTCGAAGACGACCATTCCGCGCAGTTCGATCTCGCCGTCGTCGGCGATACGCGCCGAGTTCCCGCCCATGGGGCGTCCGACGGTACCGATCTTCTGCGAGCCGGGCGTGTTCACGCTGTGTGCGGCCGTGGTCTCGGTGAGGCCGTAGCCCTCGTAGATCGGCACGCCGACGCCGCGGAAGAAGTGACCGAGGCGAGGGCTCAGGGCCCCGCCCCCGGAGATCGCGTACCAGCATTCGTTGCCCATGGCCTGGCGCAGCTTGGAGAAGACCAGCTTGTCGGCGACAGTGCGCTCGGCCTTCAACAGCAGAGTCGGTCCGCCCTGGTCGAGCGACTCGCTGTAGGCGATGGCGGTACGCTCCGCGAACTCGAAGATCGCTGCCTTGACCGGGCCGCCGACCGCAGCTTTGGCCGCTGCCGCGTCGCGCACCTTCTCGAAGACGCGGGGCACACCGAGGATGATGTTGGGCGAGTACCGCGCGAACTGCGCGGACACGGTCGAGAAGTCCGACCAGTGCGCCTGCGCGGCTCCGGCTTCGAACAGTGCGAGCGACACGGCGCGGGCGAGAACGTGTGCGAGGGGCAGGAAGGTCAGGCCCCGGTTGCCGGGCTTGGCGACCACACCGATGTCCGAGGTGAGGATCGACCGGACCTCGGCGAGGAAGTTGCGGTGGGTGAGCATGCATCCCTTGGGACGCCCGGTGGTCCCCGAGGTGTAGACGAGGGAGGCCAGTCCGTCGGAGCGGATTCCGGACAGGCGCGCGGTGATCTCGGCGTCGTCGACGTCGGCGCCGTCGGCCGCGAGGGTGTTCACGGCCCCGTCCTCGATCTGCAGGATGCGACGCAGCGTGGTGGGCATGTCGACGAAGAGCTTCTCGTGCCGCGCGGTCTCGACGACGGCGAGGACGGCCTCGGAGTCCTGGAGGATCCAGCGGATCTGTTCGGTGGACGACGAGTCGTAGATCGGCACCGATACCGCACCCGCCGCCCAGATCGCGTAGTCGAACAACGACCATTCGTACCGGGTGGCGGACAGCAACGCGACGCGGTCGCCGGGCTCGACGCCGTTGGCGATCAGGCCCTTGGCGACGGCCTTCACCTGGTCAGCGAACTGCTGCGCGGTGACCGCGACCCAGTCGTCACCCTGCGGCCGGGAGTACATCACTCGATGCGGAGTCTTCTCCGCATGGGTGAACACCGTGTGGACGACCGATTCGTCGTCACCGATGGTGAACGGGGCCGGGGTCGAGTACTCACGCACTGCAATCTCCATCGTTCTGGTCGGGAGTCCGGTCATCGGAATCGATTCCTGCGCGGAAGCGGCGCAGGAGGTCCACGAAGCGGTCGAGGTCGTTCTCGTCCCAGCCCTCGAGGCCGGCGCGCACGTCGTCGAGACGACGCACGACGGCACCTTCGAGAACCGCCGCTCCGTGGTCGGTGAGTCGAAGCGGATGACCGGCGCGTGCCGGACCCGTCCCCGCCTCGACCCAGCCCACATCGACGGCGTGCCGCAATTGGCGCGACACGGTCGAGCGGTGGACACCGAAGACCTCGGATATGTCGGTGGCACGGCAGCCCGGATTTCGCGAGATGAAGCCGAGAAGCGAATGCTGGACCAGCGAGAGACCGTTGTCCTGCGTCCGCGCTCCGGACGTCAGGAAGCGCACGAGGTGTACGAACTCCTCGTATACGCGGGCAACGCCGTCCGCGGACGGCGGCCGGGCCTGCCGATTGTGTTGCACAGGGCAACTATAAACGCGAGTGAGGCAGGGCACGAATCCACTCCGTGTCCGGCCGATCCCGGTCTGCCTCTTCACAGTCCGTGCCCGCGCTCGGCGAACTCGCCCGCCCTGCTCCGCGATCACCGGGCTAGCCTGTCTGACCGTACGGCGTCGGCACGCGGGAGAGGAGGTCGGATGGGCGGACACACCGGTCGCGACCTGTTCCGCTACCTCGTCGCCGACGAAGCGGACGAGTACCTCGCGGTGATGGACAGCTTCACCGGCCTGTTGCTCGCGGATCTGTCCGCGGACGACATCGCAGCCTCGTGCGCGGCGCGGGGCGCGACGCTCGACATCGCGGTCGTCGACGCCCGGTGTCATCGGCTGGTCCGATGGGGGAACCTCGCGCTCACGGGCCGGGCCGGGGAACGCGACGACGCGGGCACCGAGGGTGGGTCCCACCGGCGGAACGTCCGGGGCGCGGTCTCCATCGACGTCGGAGACATGGTGTCCACCGACGTCAGGGATCGTGCCCGGTACCGGCCGACGCCGGCCGGAGTGCGGGTGCACCGTGAGGTCGGCAGGTTGCTCGACCCCTCCGACGGAGTGCGCGAGGTGGCACGCGAGTCGTTCGGGTGTGTGGCCGACGCACTCGGCCGGATCGACGAACTGCTGGTCGGCGACGGGGCCGTGCTCGACCGGGACGAGTTGGCCGCGCATGTCACCGCCGTGTTCGCGCACCACCGGTTGTTCACGGACAGCGTCGCCGACTTCTACTCGCATCTCGCCGGGCTCCTCGGCCGTCTCGAAGACACAGGGGGCGTCGACGACTACACGGAGACCAAGCACCTGCTCCTCGACTACGTCGACGTCATCGGTTCGGACGTCGAGCGTCTCGCCCCACTCGTCACGAGCAGACTGGCTCGGCTGGAACCACGGCTGGACTCCCTGCTCACCGCCCTGCCCGAGTTCGGACTGCCCGGGGCCGAGCAGTCGGACACCGTTCCGGTCCGCTCCCCCGGTCGACGTCGCGCCGACTGGGAGGCACTGGCGCAGTGGTACGCGGAGGACTCCGGCCCGCGACGCATGCGCGACGCGGCGGCGTCGGCGCTGAGCCGGCTGCTCGCGCGCACACGACGGATCACGGCGAGCACGCCGGGCTTCTCGCACCGCGCGGATCTGTTGCGCCTGGCACGGTGGTTCGCCGAGTCCCCCGACGAGCAGGCCCACCGCGTGTTCGCCGCGACCTTCGGCACCTTCCCGAGCCGGCACCTGTTGCTCGGTCCCGACGAGACCGACCCTCGCGTCGGCGCAGGCACATCGTGGTGGCGGGCCGCTCCCGTCGTGGTGCCGGTGTCGCTGCGCGAACGCGGCGACAACTCGTCCCGAGGAGGTATCGGGCGTCTCCCCGATTCGCTGCCCGGTCGGGTCCGAGCGGACGAACTCGCCCGGCACGAGTCACGTCGACGCGCCGACGCCGTCGCCGAGCTGAGTTCGGCGGGCGACCTGCACGGCGCGCACCTGTCGACGCAGGCACGGGACGTAGTCCTCGGCGTCCTCGCCGCAGCACTCGCGGGCTACCGAACCGTCGAGGGGCCGGTGTACGTGGACGATCCCGATCTCGGGCTGTCGCTGACGGCCGAGCCCGGTGCCGACACGGTGGTGCACTGCCCCGACGGCGATCTCACCGTGCACGGTCTGTCACTGCGCGTTGTGGCGACAGAATCGCTCGACCCCGGCGCGGTGACCCCGTGAGCACCTCGCATCCGGGTGCGGCATCGCTGGATGCCTCCGGCCGCCGCGACGCCGCGCGAGCACTGCTGCAGCAGCCGATCGTCACCGCCGCCGGCGACCGTGAGACGTTCGACCTCGTACGACGTCACGCGCCACCCCTGAAGTCGATGTTCGCCGACCGGCTCGGATACCGCCTCGTCGTCGAACCGACTTTCGTCCGTCTCCTCAAGGCACCGCTCGAACCCATGGCACCGCACCGCGCCCTTCGGCACGCCGACGGCACCGAGTTCGGCGCGATCACCTACGCGTGCCTCGCACTCGTGTGCGCGGCACTGCTCGAACCCGGGGCCGGCGACCGAGTGTCCGTCGGTAGTCTGCTCGAACAGGTGCGCGCCGACGCGCGGGAGAACGGCATCGTGTTCGGCGACCCGGTGTCCGAGGAGCGGAACTTCGCTGCCGTCCTGCGCATCCTCGAGGAATGGGGAGTGATCACCGAGTCCGATCGGATCGACGAGGAGAACGGCGACGTTCCCCATCTCCGGATCCATCGCGACCTGCTCCCCCACCTGCTCGACGTTCCTCTGCACGAGATGCCCGGGCCTGCGGCCGCACTCACACGCCACGAGCACGAGCCCGCGGGCCGGCGCCTGTACCGGCGGCTCGTCGAGGATCCGTTCGTCGCGCGCGACGAACTGGACGACGAGTCGGCGGCGATACTCGCCCGCGACCGCCACGAACTCGCCCGGATGCTGGAGGAGGACTTCGGTCTCGTCCTCGAGGTGCGTGCCGAGGGTGCGATCGCATACGACCCGGCCGGCGCACTCACCGACGACGCCTTCCCGGGATCGGGGACCCTGCGGCATGCCTGCCTGTTGCTCGTGTCCGAACTCGTCGGACGGTTCGGGGATCGGGCGGCGGCCACACTGCACATCGACGCGCAGACCCTCGACTCGACCCTCGGCGAGCTCGCCGCCTCGCATTCCCGCACGTGGAAGAGCACCTACGTCCGCGACCTCGCACTCCTGCGCCGCGACGTCGTCGCCCTGCTCACTCGTCTCGGCTTGGCGCGCCCGCACGAGGACGGACTCGAACTGACCGCACCCTCCGCCCGTTACCGTCCCGTCTCCGCCGAAAGCCACTGTCGATGACCCACTTGCCCGACTCGTCCGCCGGCGACGGGAACCCTCCACCCCGCTTCCCGGATCGCTGGCGTCTCCACCGCGCCGGGATCGTGAACGTCTGGCACTACCTGGACGTCGAGTTCGTCCTGTCCGGGGGGCGGATGATCCTGCGCGGCACCAACGGATCCGGCAAGTCCCGCGCCCTCGAGATGTTGTTGCCGTTCCTGCTCGACGGCGACCGCAGACGCATGGACGCGACGGGTGCCGCGAAGGTCGATCTGGACGAACTCATGCGCACCGGAGCCCCGGATACGACGGATCGTGTCGGATATCTGTGGCTCGAACTGGCGCGTCCCAGTGGGCATCTCACCATCGGCGCTCAGATCCGCCATCGCTCCGACGCACGTCGCAGCGAGGCGTACTTCTTCACGACGCCCCTGCGGGTCGGCACCGACCTGCGTCTCGTCGACGACCTTCGCGCCCCCCTCTCGCGCGAGCGGCTCACCGACCTCGTCGGCGCCGACAATCTCACCCGCGACCCGGAGCGGCATCGCGAGACGGTCCGCAGACTGGTGTTCGGGCTGCACGGTGAGAGCGGACGCGACCGCTACGACGGTCTGCTCCAACTTCTGCACACCCTGCGCTCGCCCGACGTCGGCAACCGGATCGACGAGGGTCACCTTCCACAGATCCTGTCGGACGCGCTGCCACCGCTGACGGAGAACATGCTCACCGAGGCCGGAGGTCGCCTCGACCTGCTCGGCGAGACTCGTCGGGAACAGATCCGCCTCGAGACGGCGCACGCGCACGTGCTGCGCTTCCACGAGGTGTACCTACGGTATGCGGCGGATCTGCTTCGCGCCGACGCCGACGCTGCTGTCGAGGCCGCGCGGCGGGTCGTCGAGACCCGAGGCGCACTCGCCGGCGCGGAGGCCGAGGCGACCGACCTCGATGCCCAGGTCGCTGCCGCGGACACCCGTCTCCGGGAGCGCCGCGATCAAGTGGCCGAACTCGACCGCGCGATCCGCGGACTCGAAACCCACGCGCTGTTCCGAGCGGCGGACGATCTCGCGCAGCGGCAGCTCGCCGTCGATGCGCTCCACCGCGCGGCCGAACACTCGGCCGCCGCGGCCGAACGCAGTCGCCTGCGGGAACGCCGCGACGCAGACCGTGCGGCCGGAGTCCTCGACGAACTGACCTGCGTGGTCACGCGCGCCGTGCGGCGTCTCGCGACGGCGGGTCGCGACCTGCCGGCGGTGGGCCTTCCGCACGACACCGTGCCGGCTACGCTGCACTTCTCCGTCGACCACCCCCCAGCCGTGCTCGAACCCGTCCGGACCGGTGTCCACGACACCTCCGAGCAGGTGGTGAGGCCGGTCGTGGCGACGGTGTCCCTCGACCCCGGACAGGTCGGCGACGCCCGGGATGCCGTCCTGCGCGCCGCCGAGGCGACCCGTCGCAGGCGGGACCAGGCCGACCGGCGACTGCTCGAGGCGCGTCGTCTCGACGCCGCCGCGCACGCGGTCCGGGAGGCCGAGGCGGCCGCCGACCGCGCGGCCCACGACGCCGAACACCGTGCGGTCGAAGCCGCCGAGACGGATGCCGGTGTCGGCGCGGTCGCCGCCGGTCTGCAGCACCGGTGGCGCGAGTGGATCACCGCCGACCGCACGACGGCGTTGCTGCCGGAACTCGACCGGGACCGGGTCGTTCTGATGCGCCGACTGTCCACGCAGCTCGACGTGCTGATCGACACGGCGCCGGCCGACACCGGCTCCGATGGTGTCGACCTCGATCCGGCACTCGCGGAGCTGGATTCGCTACCGGCGGCCGCCGCGCGCTCCGCGCTGAGTTACCTCCACAACGCCCCGGACGAGCGGGAGAGTCGAGAACGCGACGCACGGATCGCACGCGAGCACCTCGTCCGGGAGCAGGCGGCGCTCGAAGCAGCAGGCGAGGGACCCGAGCAGGCGCCCTGGCACGTGCGCACCGACGGTGCCCCACTGTGGCAGGCAGTGGAATTCGTCGACACCCTCGGGGACGACGACCGCGCCGGAATCGAAGCCGCGTTGCTCGCCGCGGGTTTCCTCACCGCCACGGTCGACGGGGAGGGCCGATTACGTGCACTCGGCGGCCAGGTCCTCGTCTCGCCGCGCGGCGAACCACCGACGCAGCCCTTGGCGACGGTCCTGCGTCCCGACCTCGACGCCGGCGTACCGCGGCCGGCGATCGACGCCGTCCTGAACACGATCGGTTTCGAGGACGCCACCGCTGTGGCCTCGGTCTCGCGGGACGGCCGCTGGCACAACGGTGTTCTGCGTGGACGGCACACCGCCGAGACCCCGCGCTTCATCGGCAGGCCGGCCCGCGAGGCTGCCACCGCGGCCCGCCGCGTGCGCCTCGACGAGATCCGTGCCGAACTCATCCGGATCGACCTCGCGACGGAACAGCTGCGCGTCGACTTCCCCGACGCGGCGCACCGGCGGGCGGAGATCGACGCCCACCTGTCGACCGCACCGACCTCGCACGCGCTGCGAGCCGCCCTCGAACGACGTCGGCACGCGTACGAGCGCGTGCGTTCCGCGGCGGACACGGCGGTGGAGCTGCGCGATCAGGCGACGGTGCTGCGCGCCCGATGGAGCGCCGACCTCGACGCCCATCGCACCGCATGCGCGCATTTCGGCGTGCCCGGTGAGGTTCCGGAACTCGAGGCGCTGGTCGCCGGATGTGCCTCCGCCGAAGCGCTGTGCGCCGAACTGGCCCGCGCTCTCGGTGACGTCCTCGCCGCACACACCCGGTTCACGGATGTCGCCGAGCGGTGCGCGCAGGCCACGGCCGAGCGGATCGAGGCGGAGGAGATCGCCGAATCGTGCCGCTACGAATGGCACGCGAAGGCCGCGGTGGTCGCAGCCCAGACCGCGGCCGTGGACGTCGACGCAAGCGACCTGGCGCGGGAACTGCGTAACTCGGAGACCGAACGGGCACGTGCCGACGAGCAGTTCCGGCGCACGGTCGCTCATCGCGAGCACCTCGGCCGTGCCGTCGCGGAAGTGCTGCAACGATGCGCGGCAGCGCGCGAGCGGCTCGACCGTGACCGTCGCGAACTCGCCGCGGCCGCCGAACTGCTCGCCGCGCACCTGCAGCTGCCCGAGCTGCGCGCCGCGCTCGAGGAAGATCCCGATCCGGCCGCTGTGTCCTCGCGGACGCTGCTCCCTCCCGTCCACCTCGAGGATCCGGATCATGTGCTCTCGGTGGCCGGGCACCTCTCGGCCACGCTGCCGCCCCGCACCGGAATCGACGAGAACGCGATGCTGGTCGCGCTGCAGCAGTTCGACCGCGACATCACCGCGCGCTTCGACGTCGAGCACACGGTGACGCACGGTGCCCATCGCGTACGGATCGCTGGAGCGGTCGACGACAGCACACCTGCGGGTGTCTCGGCCGCACTCACCCGGCAGGTC
The DNA here is from genome assembly GCF_048957735.1 of Rhodococcus sp. As11. NCBI lineage: Bacteria > Bacillati > Actinomycetota > Actinomycetes > Mycobacteriales > Nocardiaceae > Rhodococcus > Rhodococcus sp. As11. The sequence goes on along the minus strand of NZ_JARDJE010000014.1, from coordinate 81,394 downwards.
GAGGAGGGCCGCCGGGTCCTGTCGCAACGTGAGCACGACGTGTTCACCGGCTTCGTGCTCGGCGGTGTGGCCGACGAACTGCGCCGGCGGATCGACCGGGCACGGCAGCTGATCGCGGCGATGAACGACAGTCTCGCCGACAGCCGCACGACGCACGGGATCGGCGTGCGGATCGAGTGGCGACCCGGCGGTGATGACACCGACGCGGCTCGCATGACGCGACTGCTCACCGACACCGACCGCTCGGCCGAGGATGCGGCCGAACTGGTCGAGATGCTGCGCCGCCGGGTGGAGTCCGCACACGTCGCAGACCCGTCCGCCGGGTACGCGCTGCACCTGTCGCAGGCACTGGACTACCGGCGCTGGCACGAGGTCGAGGTCACGATCGTCGGTCCCGGACCGGACCAGGAGCGGCGGATCTCCGCGCGCGCCAAGATATCCCAGGGCGAGACACGCTTCGTGTCGTACGTCTCGCTGTTCGCCGCGGCGGACGGCTATCTCTCGGGTCTTCCCGACACCGGTACCGCATTGCGGCTGGTGCTGCTCGACGACGCGTTTGCCAAGATCGACGATCCGACGATCGGTGAACTGATGGGCCTGCTCGTACGGCAGGACATCGATTTCGTCATGACCGGGCACGCGCTGTGGGGTTGTGTGCCCGAGGTACCCGAACTCGACGTCTACGAGGTCCGCCGGCTCGGCGACGGAACGGCTGTGACGACCCGGGTGCACTGGGACGGCCGCGTGCGGCACCTGCGGCCGCTCACCGATCTACCGACCTAGCAGCGGCGGGCGCGATACCGATATCACGCCCGCCACCGCCGGGATCCTGAGAAGGTGCCGGATCAGGACACGCGACGCAGCAGCGCTGCGAGTGCCTGTCCGCCACCGATGCACATGGTGACGACGCCGAGCTCGAGGTCGCGTCGGATCAGGTCCTTGGCGACGCGCAGCGTGAGGATCGCGCCGGTCGCGCCGACCGGGTGCCCCAGGGCGATGGCACCGCCGTAGGGGTTGGTCTTCTCCGGGTCGAGCTTGGCGTCGCGCGCCACCGCGAGGGCCTGCGAGGCGAAGGCCTCGTTGAGCTCGACGGTGTCGATGTCGGCCGGGGTCAGACCGTTCTGCTCGAACAGCTTCACCAGGGCGAGAGTGGGTGCGTAGCCCATCAACTCGGGTTCCATCGCCGCGGTGACGACGGACTCGAGCACGACCGAGCCGGCAAGGCCGCGTTCGCGGGCCACCGATTCTCGGGCGAGGACGAGGGCGGCCGCGCCGTCGTTGATGCCGGAGGCGTTACCGGCGGTGACGGTGCCGTCCTTGATGAACGCCGAACGCAGCTTGCCGAGCACCTCGAGGGTGGTGTCGGGCTTGGGATGCTCGTCCTCGGTCACGGTGACCGGCTTGCGGCCACCGATCTCGACCGGGGTGATCTCCTCGGCGAAGACGGCCTTCGCCGCATCGGTGGCGGCGCGCCGCTGCGATTCGAGGGCGAACTCGTCCTGCTGCTCACGGCTGACGCCGTACTCGCGGGCGACGTTCTCGGCGGTGACGCCCATGTGCAGTCCGCTGAACGGATCGGTGAGCATCCCGACGGTGCCGTCGACGAGCTCGCGGTTGCCGAGCTTGTAACCGCTGCGGGCACCGAAGTCGTAGAACGGCATGCGGGACATGCTCTCGTCGCCGCCGGCGACGGTGATCTCGGCAGCACCCCAACGGATCTCCTGGGCGGCGGACCACACGGCCTGCAGTCCGGATCCGCACAACCGGTTGACGGTCAGGGCCGGGGTGGAGACGGGCAGTCCGGCGGCGAGGGTCACGCGACGGGCGTTGTAGGCGTCGGCTCCGACTTGCCCGATGCAGCCCATGACGACCTCATCGATGTCCTCACCCGCGACATCCGCACGCCGCAGCGCCTCGCGCACCGCGGTGGCGCCGAGTTCGTGGGCGGGTACGTCCTTCAGGGCGCCACCGAAGCTGCCGACGGGGGTGCGTGCGCCGTCGACGATGACGATGCGTTCCGGAGCGGTCATTTCTCGTCCAATCTGGTCGAACACCTGGGGTCCACACGCCGGCACCGGCCGAGCGCACGGCTCTTCGAGAGGCTGGCCCTCCCGAAGGGTCCGATTCATGCTACGGCACCGAGTGCCGCAGTCTCGTGGGCTCGAACGCGCGCTGCAGGAACAGGTGCGGAAACGCCATTCTACAGGAGGAGCTACGTTGTTTTCACGCGTCGTCCGCAGCGAACGGGAGACCCGCCGCGAGACGATCCGCGGCCGCCGGCGTGCCCAGCTCGCGGCGGTGCCGGGGGTGCTCCACGTAGAACTCGAGAAAGCGGTACAACTGCACGGGGTCGACGGCCAGATACCGTGAGTCCAGCTCGATCCGGGGCTCCTGCGGCAATCGCTCGAAACGGAACACACGACTGGTCCGCCGGCGCGCCCACGCCGCCGACTCGTGCCCCTCGATCCAGATCACCGGGACCCCCCGGTCGACCGCCCGGAGCCCCCGCACCGACACCCAGGGCAGGTAGGACTCCACGAACCAGCCGCGCAGCCTGATGCCGTCGGGTCCGAGAACGAGCGATCCGGCCCGGATGCGCCCGAGTGCCACCTCGGCGAGGAAGGTCAGGCACACCCCGGCGACGAGTGCCAGCGCCACCGCCACCACGGGAAGCCCGTCGTTCCCCACCACGATCTCCACGGCCGCCCCGAGCGAAAGGAAGGCGCCGCACACCACCATCGCGAGCAGCAGACCGAAGACGACGTGGCGTCCTCCGATCTCGGTACTCCCGCGACCCGCCGCGTCGACATGCCTCACCCCGGGTCTGCGCCCCGGTGGCGACCAGAAGGCAGCGCCGAAGGCCGCCGTCAGCAACATCAGCACCGCCAGGATCGAATAGAAGCGGTCGGCGCCCACCGAGCCGGCGCGCCACACACCTACTCCGCGGGTCGCGGCGAAGACCGACACGAGCACGGCCGCACCGGCCGCTGCGTATACGCGCAGAGTATGCGCGCCGTGCCGCCATTCGCTCGGCGGTTCGGTATCGGATGTCCGTTCGGTGTCCGAAGTCGCAGCCTCCGTGCCGCGCCCACCCCACGGGACAACAGGTCGTTGCATCGGTCTCCCCTCCCGGTGTACCGAGGAGCCTCGACGCTCTCGGCCGTGCCGGTCGGCCGGAACGCTACCTCGAGCGGCCGATCGGATGCGGACCCTCCGGGCGCTCCGCCACGACCGGGCACGCGAGTTGGCACCGGCCGGTGTGACGATTAACATACCCCCCGGTCATCACTGTGTTATTCCAGGTCACGGCTGTTTTTGGAGGGACGGGACGCGTATGGGGGAAGCTGGCGAGAATATTTCCCTACGTGTCGGTAACACCTACAGGCGAGATCGCGACACAATCTGTGACGATTCAGACGAGACCGGAGGAGTCTGCATGACTGTCCAGCTTGATTCGCCTGGCATCGCGTCCGTCGGCGAAGCTTCGTCGGCCGCGGCAGAGCTCGGCGAGCTCTTCGAGCAGATCAGGGAGCTCGACGCCCAGTTGCTCGCGGTGATCAAGCGGCGTTCCGAACTCGTTCAGCGCGTCGGAGCATCGGCCAAGGGCACCGACGCGAGCCGCGAGGCACAGTCCGAGGAAATGGCCGTCCTCGGACGGTTCGACGAACTCGGCGCCGACGGAAGCACGCTCGCCATGACGCTGCTGCGCCTCGGCCGCACCCGCAAGGCCTGAGACCCACCCCGACGGCCCCCGCACCACACGGAGCGGGGGCCGTCGGCGTACCCGCGCCGTCCGCCGATTCGAGTCACGCCGGTCGCAGACGTGGACGCACCCTGCCTGTCGGAGGTCCCGGTATCAGACAGGAGCAGTATGGATCTCGGGCTCACTGCGAAGCGGGCCGTCGACCGGTCCCCGAACGACACAGCACCGGCCGGAGCGACTCCGGCCGGTGCTGTGCACTTCCGTCAGCGCAGGATCGTCTTGATCTCCAGGAACTCCTCGAGCCCGAAGACACCCGCTTCGCGTCCGATACCCGACTGCTTGTAACCACCGAAAGGTGCGTCGGTGTTGAAGGCGCCACCGTTGACGTAGACCTGACCGGTGCGCATGCGGCGGGCCACGGCCTCCGCTCGCGCCGGGTCGGCCGACCACACGCCGCCCGACAGGCCGTAGTCGCTGGCGTTGGCGATGCGCACGGCGTCGTCCTCGTCCCGGTAACCGATGATCGACAGCACCGGACCGAAGATCTCCTCACGGGCGATCGTCATCTCCGGCGCGACGTTCGTGAAGACGGTCGGCCCGACGAAGTAGCCGGTGGAGAACTCGGTTTCGCGCCCGTCGAGCACCAGTTCGGCCCCCTCCTCGACCCCCTTGTCGATGTACGACTTCACCCGTGCCTGCTGCGTGCCGCTGACGAGCGGGCCGAGCTTCGACGACGGATCGTCGGGCAGTCCGACGGTGTAGGCCCGCGCGACCTGCTCGGCGATGGCGGTGGCCTCCGGCAGACGGTCGGCGGGGACGAGCATGCGGGTCAGCGCGGTGCAGGTCTGGCCGGAGTTGAGGAAGCACTTGCCGACACCCTCGGTGACAGCGGCGGTGAGGTCGGCGTCGTCGAGGATGATGTTGGCCGACTTGCCGCCGAGTTCGAGCGCCACCTTCTTCACCGTCTCGGCCGCGACGACCGAGACCCGCTTGCCGGCGCGCGTCGACCCCGTGAACGACACCATGTCGACATCGGGGTGGGCGGCGATGGCCTCGCCGACAACCGGTCCGTAACCACTGACGACGTTGAGCACACCCGACGGCAGCCCGGCCTCGTCGACGATGTCGACGAGGGCGTAGGTCACGAGCGGCGCGACCTCCGTGGGCTTGAGCACCACGGTGCATCCTGCCGCGAGCGCGGCGAACACCTTCAGCACCACTTGGTGCAGCGGATAGTTCCACGGGGTGATCGCCCCGACGACCCCGATGGGTTCGCGGACGACCAGGGCGTTGCCGATCTCCCGGTCGTCGAAGTCGTAGTTTCCGGCCAGCGACGCGTAGGCCGCGATGTTCTTCAGCGGCATCCCGACCTGGATGGCGCGTGCGAAGTGCGCGGGCATCCCCAGGTCCTGCGAGACGACGGCCGTGAGTTCGTCGGCGCGCTCGTTCGCCAGGGAGGAGACCTTCTCCAGGTAGGCGGCGCGTGATGTACCGCTGAGCGCGGACCAGGCCGGGAATGCTTGTTTCGCCGCGGCGACGGCCCGATCGACATCGGAGGCGACACCCTCGGCAACAACAGCGACGACCTCCTCGGTCGCCGGGTTCACGACCTCGATCCGGCCGGTGCCGTCGGAATCGACCCATTGCCCGTCGATGTAGATCTTCGTGCGGTCGAGAATGTCCGTCATCTCGGTCTCCCTGCTCGTAGGACGCCCTTGCGCGAGGGTAACGAAGACCACACCGCAATGCGGGGTCGATCTCGTCGAGCCCGAAGGCGTGCGGCGGCTCGGTCGCCGGTGGCGTGGCGAGCCTCGAGCGCGTGTTGCCAACCTCCCCGGAGGGACGATCGGAATGCCCTAGACTGTGCTGCAGGTCACACGAGGGAGTAGCTCGATGCCCGATCGCTCCGCAGCACGCAGCCGGCAGGCACCGACCGCCGACAGTCCCGACCGGATCCGCAACGTTGCCCTGGTGGGGTGCAGCGGATCCGGGAAGACCACCCTCGCCGAATCCCTCGCCGTGGCAGCGGGCGCCGTCGGGCGTGCCGGGCGCGTGGCCGAGGGCACGACGGTGTCCGACTACGAGGAGATCGAACAGCGGCACCGCCGGTCGGTGCAGCTGTCCGTGGTGCCCCTCGAATGGAACGGCATCAAGATCAACCTGATCGACACGCCCGGCCACCCCGACTTCGACGCGGAGGTCCGCGCGGGTCTGCATGCGGCCGACGCGGCGATCTTCGTCGTCTCCGCCACCGATCCGATCAGCGCCGCGACCCGCGCCCTCTGGCGTGAGTGCGACGACGAGGCCGTTCCTCGCGCGATCGTGGTGAACAAACTCGATGTCGCCCGGCACGGCTACGACGACATGCTCTCGGACTGCCACGATGCCTTCGGGCTGGGGCCCGACACCCTGCGGGCCCTGTTCTATCCCGTCTACGACGGCGACCGCCCTATCGGATCGATGGGGCTGCTGACGGGCCGCAACTACGGCGAACCGGGCCCGTGCCCGGTCTCCACCGAGGCACGGGAAAGCCTGGTGGAGGCCATCTCCGGCCAGGACGACACGCTCATGGAGCGGTTCATCGCCGGCGAGCAACTCGACACCGCCTCCCTGCAGGAAGGGCTCACCCGCGAGATCCTGGCCTGCACCCTGCACCCGGCCGTCCCCGCGGACGAGACGGGTATCGGGTCCGTCGAACTGCTCGAATTGATCACCACCGGCTTCCCTGCCCCGACACACCGCGGTCGCGGGGCACCGCCGTGCGACCCGGAAGGTCCGCTCACAGCGCAGGTCGTGCGCGTGGCCGGCGACTCCTATGTGGGCCGGATCAGCCTGGTGCGCGTGTACTCCGGCACGCTCCGGCCCGACACGATCGTGGCGCTGGCCGACAGCGACCGCGACAGCCGCGAACGCATCCCTGCCCTGACGAGCCCGTTCGGCAAACAGCAACGCCCGGTCGGTGAGGCGGTCGCGGGAGACATCGTCTCCGTCGGGAAACTCGCAACGGCGCAACCCGGAGACGTCCTGCACGACCCCGACCGTCCGGTCTCGCTCGACCGGTGGCCGACCCCGACACCGCTGCTGCCCGTCGCGATCGAAGCGCACACCCGAACCGACGACGACAAACTGTCCCAGGCCCTCTCGCGACTGGCCGCCGAGGATCCGGCGCTGCGCGTCGAGCAGAATCCCGAGACCCACCAGCTCGTGTTGTGGTGCACGGGTGAGGCACACTCGGAGCTGGTCCTCGAACGGCTGCGTACCCGGCACGGTGTGCAGGTCGACACGGTCGAGCATCGGGTGCCGCTGAAGGAAACCTTCGCCGCCTCAGCGAAAGGTCACGGCCGGCTCGTCAAACAGTCCGGCGGACACGGTCAGTACGCCGTCGTCGACGTCGAGGTCGAGCCGCTGCCGGTGGGGAGCGGTGTCGTCTTCGCCGAGCGGGTGGTCGGCGGTGCGGTTCCACGTCAGTTCATCCCGTCCGTGGAGAAGGGCGTGTACGCACAGGCGGAGAAGGGGGTGACGACGGGATATCCGCTCGTCGACGTGCAGGTCACCCTGGTCGACGGTAAAGCCCACTCGGTGGATTCGTCCGACGCGGCCTTCCAGGCGGCAGCGGGACTCGCCCTGCGGGACGCGGCCTCGCACAGCACGGTTCGAGTGCTCGAGCCGGTCGCTGCCGTACGGGTGATCGTGCCCGAGGAGTTCCTCGGAGCCGTCCTGGGCGATCTGTCCGCCCGGCGCGGCCGGGTACTCGGCACCGAATCACCGGCACCGGGAATCGCACTGCTGCGCGCGGAGGTTCCCGAACTCGAACTCGGCCGCTATCCGGTGGAACTGCGGTCCATCACGCAGGGCACCGCCGACTTCGCGCGCCAGTACCTGCGGCACGAGCCGATGCCCGAGAACCTCGCCGCCCGATACGGGGGGTCGGACTAGCCGCCACACCTTCCGGACAACGTGCCAGCATGAACGCCATGAGCGTTCTGCTGTGCTTCCACGCGCACCCCGACGACGAGGTGTTCCTCACCGGCGGCGTGATGCGCCTGGCCGCCGACGCCGGACACCGGGTCGTGCTCGTCGTCGCCACCGACGGAGCCCGCGGTGAGTATCCCGACGGACTGCTCGCACCCGGCGAATCTCTCGCCGCACGGCGCACGAAGGAACTCGAAGAGTCCGCTCGCGCGCTGGGTGCCGCCCGGGTGGTGTCCTTCGGCTACGGCGATTCGGGGATGGCCGGCACGAGCGGCAACCAGGACCCCGACGCCTTCGCGAACGCCGATCCGGGCGAGGCGGGAGCACGGCTGGCCGCGGTGATCGAGCAGGAACGCGCCGATGTCGTCACCATCTACGACGCGCACGGCGGATACGGCCATCCCGACCACATCCAGGTCCACCGCGCCGGGGTCCACGCCGAACGCATGACCGGGCACGACACCGTCTACGAGGCCTCGACGAACCGGGATCACCTGAAGCGGCTGTTCTCGGCGCTGCCGGACGCACCGGACGATGTGCGGCCTCCGGACCTCGAGACCTTCGGTCTGCCGGAGTCGGAACTGACCACCGCGGTGGATGTGTCGACGGCGCTCGACGCCAAACGCGCGGCGATGGTCGGTTACGAGTCGCAGATCGGCGACTTCGGACCGATGCTGACCATGCCCGAGGAACATCTGCGGGCCGCGTTCGGTGTCGAATGGTTCCGGCGACGCGGTGGTGCGCCCGGTCTGCGGGAGACCGGTCTCCCGCTCCGACCGCCGACATCGACGTGAGCAGAACCGTTGCAGCCGTTTGATCGTCCCGGCGCTCGGGTACCGCTCCCCTGCACCTACGAACGAAGGACGGACGTCGATGGACAACGCCCCCAAGCACGGCTCCGGCCGCCCCGAGGACAACGACGACCTCACCGGCCGGAAGATCGAGAACCTCGTCGACAAGCTCGAACAGAAGGTCGAGAACGAACGCGAGGAGGAAGGCGCGGCCGGCAGCATCTCGGACCGGGTGAAGACGGAGAAGGTCGAGCCCGACGATCAGGCCCCCGAGTGAGCCGCGTTCAGCCGTAGATCCGTGCGTAGAGCTCGCGGATCTCGTCGGCCGTCGGGATCCTGGGGTTGTTGTTCGGAGATCCCGACGCCAGTGCCTGCTCGGCCATGACCGGGACCCGCTCGTCCCAGGTCCGCCTGTCGATGCCGTAGGACTTGGGCGTGGGCACCTCCACGTCGCGGCACAGTTCTTTCAGCGCGACGAGCAGATCGGCAGCGGCCGTCGCGTCCGAAGCGTCCGCCGACGTCGCGCCGAGAGCGCGGGCACAGTCGGCGTAACGGGATTCGGCCGCATCCACCGAGAACTCGGTGACCGCCGGGAACAGCATCGCGTTCGACAGGCCGTGCGCGACGTGGAAGTGCGCCCCGATCGGCCGGCTCATGCCGTGCACGAGCGCGACGCTGGAGTTGGAGAATGCGATCCCGGCCTGCGTGGCGGCCAGCATCATCTGCTCGCGCGCCGCGGCATCCTGTCCGTCCGCGTAGACGCGCCGCAGCACCCGTCCGATGGTGCCGATCGCGACGAGCGCGAGACCGTCGGAGAACGGGTTCGCCTTCCTGCTGACGTAGGCCTCGATGGCGTGGGTGAGTGCGTCCACGCCGGTGTCAGCGGTCAGCCGCGGGGGCATCGTCATGGTGAGCCGGTAGTCGACGATCGCCGCGACCGGCAGGAAGGCCAGGCCGGGGCACAGCATCTTCTCGTCGGTCTCGCTGTCGCTGATGACTGTGAACTGCGTTGCCTCGGAGCCACTTCCCGCCGTGGTGGGCACGGCAATCACCGGTAACGCCGGACCGGTGTTGTCGCGCGGCGCCTTGTAGTCGCGCATGTGCCCGCCCTGCCGGGCGAGCAGGCCCAGCGCCTTCGCGGTGTCCATCGGGCTCCCCCCGCCGAACCCGATCACGCAGTCGGCGTCGTGCTCGGCGACCGCCGCGACACCCGCGTCGAGTGAGGCGGTGGTGGGGTCGGGCACGGTGTCGGCGAAGACCGCGGGGTGCAGTCCGGCGGCGTCGAGCTGCGCGACCATCCGATCCACCGCACCCGTACCGACCAGGAACTTGTCGGTCACCACCAGGGGCCGGGCGAGCCCGAGTCCGGCGACGACCTCCCCGATCTCGGCGACGGCACCTCCGCCGACGCGCATGATGCGTGGAAGTGCGATGGAAGCCACGTGCGATCCCCCTCGAATATCCGGCCGACAGGTCGTGTCTACCGCATCACAGTCGCGAGCGGAGGCATCCGGCGGATCTCGGGGAGTCTCAGCTCTCGACGACCCGCAACCGTGCGCCGTGTTCGCCGGAGCCCTTCCGTGCGGTGAGCAGCCCGAGGCGCTCGAGGTCGTCCGCGCGGTAACCGGGCCACCCGTGCAGCATGCGACGCCACCGCTCCGGCACCGCGGACGCACCCCAGCGCGCGCCCAGCAGCCCGCCCGCGATGGCCGCGACCGTGTCGGTGTCGTTGCCGGCGCGCACGGCGAGTTCGAGTGCCTCCGGCAGGTGTCCGGGGCCGTCGGTGCGGGCGTGCGTGATCGCCCACCACGCGGCCTGCAGGGCGTGGACGACCCAGCCGTTGTTGTCGAACACGCGGGGGCTCGGCGCGGCCTCGGCCTCGTCGAGCAACACCGCCCACCGCTGCTCGGCAGGTCGCGGTAGGTGGGACAACGCGATCCGCACCCCGTCGAAGGTGCCGTGGAGGACGGCGTGACGGATCGCGAACGACCACAGGCGGCACGCTTCGGATGCCTGCTCGTCCGCGTGGGTGAGGCTGCTGATCGCATGGGCCGCGGCCAGGCACCGCTCGGCGTCGTCGAGGAAGGCGAGCCCGACGGGTGCGGTGCGCATGAGCGATCCGTTACCGCCGGTGCGTCCCGGAAGGCTGCGGGCGCGCGCCGTCATGCCGGCGGCGGTGGGGCCCGCCTCGCGCAGGACGGCACGCGTCTGGTTGCCGATGTCCTTGGGGTCGGTGGCGTACCAGCGGAGGAACTGCGCCGCGACCGCGTCGAGTCCGGCACCCTGTCCGATGTCGACGCCGGTCGCCGAGACCTCGGCGATGGCGAGGGCCATGGAGGTGTCGTCGGTCCACTCGCCGGGCGCGAACGGCCCGAGTCCGCCGCCGATCATGTCGACGGGTGTGGTGGCCGTCGGATACGTGAATTCGTATCCCGCCCCGAGTGCGTCACCTGCTGCGGTGGCGAGCAGGACTCCGGCGGCCCGGTCGTTCTGTGCTGCGGTCGTTTCCATGAACCCCTCAATTCGATCAAGTCTGCGCTAAAGTTAGCGCATCAATGATTGAATGTCCACCATGGGCACACCGACCGATTCGACCGGCAGGTCGCTCACCGACTACCCGCGCCCCTCGGTGGCCGTGGACGTCGCGGTCCTCACCGTCGACGAAGTCCTGAAGGTACTCGTCGTCGAACGTCCCGAGGGCAGCTTCGCCCTGCCGGGCACCTTCCTGCACCCCGGCGAGCGACTCGCCGAAGCCGCCGAACGCGCCTTGCGCGACAAGGCCGGGCTCACGGGCGTCGACTTCCACCAGCTGGCCATGCTCGACGATCCCGAGCGCGACGACCGCGGATGGGTGCTGTCGATGGCCCACGGCGCCGCAGTGCCGGTCGCCGAAATCCCCGCCGAGGCGCATCTCGTGCCGACGACCGAGACCACCGGCCTCGCCTTCGACCATGCCGAGATCGTCGACCTGGCCGTCGCCGACCTGCGTCGCCGGTACTCCGCCGCAGTCGACCCCGGCAACTTCCTCGGCGAGCAGTTCACCGTGCTCGACCTGCGGATGCTGTACGAAACCGTCTATGCCCGCAGCTATCCCAAGGACACCTTCCGCCGGCACCTGCTGCACGGCCTCGAACCCACCGGCGAACTGCGCAGGGAAGGCACAGGTCGCCCCGCCGAGATCTACCGCCGGCGCGACACTCCCCTGCCGTCGTCCACCGCCGCCTTCCTGCTGCAGTGACGCCTCAGGCCACCAGCGCGAGCGCGATCTCGGCGGCTACAGCGACATTCCCGCGATAGACCGCGACATTCGTCTCGAGCGAGCGCCCCTCGGTGGCCCGATGCATGTGGTCGAGCAGGAACGGGGTGAGCGCCTTACCGCGCATCCCGGTCTCAACGGCCGCGCGCTCGGCCTCCGCGAGCACCCGGTCGTGCAGTTCCGGATCGATCTGCGCCTCGGCCGCCACCGGATTCCCCACGAGCACCGCCGAGCGCAGTCCCAGCCCGTCCCGCGCCCGCGCCACCTCCGCGGCCTGCTGTGCCGACTCCACCGCGTCGACGTCGCACCCGCTGTCGCGCACGTAGAAACCGGGGAAGCGCGGGGTTCGGTAGCCGACCACGATCACCCCGAGCGTCTCGAACCGTTCGAGCGTCGCGGGGATGTCGAGGACGGACTTGACGCCGCCACTCACCACGAGAATCGGAAGTGTCGCCAGCGCAACGAGATCCGCGCTCTCGTCGAATGTCGACGAAGCTCCTCGGTGAACGCCGCCGAGGCCGCCCGTGGCGAAGACGGCGATCCCGGCACGATGCGCGAGCAGCGCCGTCGCCGACACCGTCGTCCCGCCGTGCCACCCCTTGGCCGCTGCGACCGGCAGGTCGCGGAGGCCGAGCTTGACGACCGGGAAATCGTCCGCGCCGAGCATACGGATCTGCTGCTCCGACAGACCGACCGTCGGCGTACCGTCGACGACCCCGATGGTCGCGGGCACCACCCCGGAGTCGCGCAGACGCTGTTCGGCGTCGAGCGCGACCTCGACGTTGCGTGGACGCGTGAGACCGTGCGTGAAGATCGTCGATTCGAGCGCCACGACGGGCCGACGGGCCGCGATCGCCTCGCGCACGAAGTCCGCGACGCGGATCGATTCGCTCATACGACCGACGATAACGCGGCCTATCGAAGCGCCGCGGCCGTGCGCCGGCCCATCTTCGCGAGAATGCGGGTCGTGCGGTCGGCATCGTCGGGAGCGTCCACCGCCGGCGCGCAGACACCGTCCATGTAGAGCGCGTCGCCGAAACTGTCGGCGCCCGCCTCCATCCGATCGAGTTCGGCGTCGGAGAAGACCACATCGGCCCCCGCGCTGCGCGCGATGTCCCAGCGGTGCACGAGCATGTCCCAGATGTAGAACTGTTCGAAGGTCGCGCCCACCGTCGTCGGCCCGAAGTACCCGTCGTAGGTCGTCGAGACGAGTGCGTCGTCGGCGAGGATCTCGGCGATACGCGCCGTGTGTACCTGCCAGGCCTCGGCGGGACGGCCGGTGTCGGGCCGCTCCCCCGTCTCGACACCGCGACCGTCGAAGAACTCCCGCTGCGTGTCGATGATGTGGGCCAGGACGTCGCGCGCCGTCCACCCCTCACACGGCGACGGGGCGTCCCACTCGGCGTCGCGCAGGGACGAGATCACGTCGGTGAGCGGCTTGTCGGCCTCTGCGTGTCGCAGTGCTGTTGTATTCATGACTCGATACTGACGACCACCGAGGGCGAGGTATTGATGAAACCCGACGGCGGCGACCCGGCGGCGCGGCGTCTCGGCGGTCGCGACGACATCGAACGCGCCCACCTGAAGGATCCGCACGACGCCTCGCACACCATCGATCGCTATCCCGCCGGGCCCGACCTCACGGACCTGGTGCAGCGGTACTGGATTCCGGTCTGGTCGGTGCCGCCCGGCCGGGAGGCACCCCAACGGGTGCTGCGGTATCCGGTCTGCCAGATGGTGGTCGGGCACGATTACGCGCGCTTCTACGGTGTCGAGCACGGACTGTCCACCGTCACACTCACCGGCGAGGGCTGGGCGGTCGGGTGCATGCTCAGCCCTGCGGCCGGCGCCCTGCTCACCGGCACCTCGCTCGCGGCGTTCACCGACCGGGCCGTCGACCTCACCGACGTCCTCGACGACCCCGGCACGCGCCTGACCACACGGGTACGCGAGGCGATGGCATCCGACCCCCGTTCACCGGAGTCGCATCGCTCCGCGACGGAGGCGTTCGACGAGGTGCTTCGCGCCCACCTCCCGATCGACGAGGAAGGACGACTCGTCAATCGGCTGGTGGCGTTCGTGGAGGAGAACCCCGACGTCCTGCGCGTCGAGCAGATCCGGGCGGAGTTCGATCTCGGTGAGCGGGCCCTGCAACGCCTCGTCCAGCGGCGGATCGGCCTGACCCCGAAGTGGCTCATCCAGCGACGGCGACTGCAGGAGGCCGCCGGCCGCCTGCGCGAGAGGCCCGGCTCGTTGTCGGAGGTCGCCGCCGTCCTCGGTTATGCCGACCAACCCCACTTCGTGCGAGATTTCGCGAAGGTCGTGGGCATGACCCCCGGTGCGTTCGCTGCTCGCTACGGCGATACACGACCGCCTTCTTCGGATGGGTCCCGCGAGCCCGGCGCGCGTACCACATAGTGGAACCTCCCGAACCCACGACCCTTCGCGATCAGGTAAATGTAACGAAGCACACAGGGAGGACGACCTACCTGTCGAAGCACGACGAAGAACGAAGGGGTTCATCGTGGGACACGACCGCCTACTTTTCATCGGACGTCCGGACGCGGACGAGGTCGCGCACTGGAGCACTCTGCGCGAGCTCGCACCCCAGCGAGGATGGAAGCCCACTCGGACATTCGAGCCCGGCGAAGTCGCCTGGGCCGTCGCCGCCGGCAGCGCCTTCGAGCAGTCCGGACCGACCGCCGAGGTGATCCACTCGCTGCAGGAAGCCCACATTCCCTGCACCAGCGCACTCGACGCGATCCGCCACGCGTACTCGGCCTCACGCCTGTCGCTCTGATTCGCATGCGGGTGGCCGTGCCTCGACGTCGCGGTGCGGCCACCCGCTGTGCGTTCCGACCTACGGCTGGCCGAAGGGACTGACGTCGAGCCAGGTCGCCAGGAACTCGGTGTCACCGAAGACCTTCACGTCGGCCGCGTCCACCGCGCGCCGCCGGTAGAGCACCAGCAGTAGCTCCGTCAGCGGTCCGCGTACCGCGACGGCACTCTTCTCGTGGGCGTGCCGCCACACGAACTCTTCTCCGGTCAGATCCACGACCCACTCCGCCGACGTGTCCGTCGCATGGAAGTGCAGTGTCCGGTCCGGACCGTGCAGCGCACGGTGCCGTTCCGCATCGCGTCGCGGCCAGGTGACCACGGCCAGGTCGAGCCACTCGTCCACGCTGTCGACCGCGAGGTCGTGTGCCACCGTGAATTCCACACCCAGCGCAAGCGCAGCGTCGGCGCGGTGCACGACCGTCTCGTGGGTGAACCGCCGGGCGAAGAACTCCGGGGTTTTCTTGCCACCCGGGATCGGTGTCCACACCCGCATGTTCGGGCCGATCTCCCGCAGCGCGGTCCCGAGCTCGTGCGCCCCTTCCCGCAACCACGGGATCACCTCGTCCGGATCCTCGTCGACGTAATCCGCCAACTCCCGCATCGCGCGGTCGGTGCGGGGCATCGTCCCGTTCCCCCGGACCGCCTCGGCCGCCCACCGGTGCCCGTAGCCGATGTGCCGGGCGAGCTGACCGAGGTTCCATCCCGGGCACGACGGCACCGGTGTGGTCATGTCCTGCCCGGTCAGTGAGTCCACCAGCAGTTCCGTCTGTTCGACGATCTCTCCGCAGTAACGCGCGTAGTCCAGCATGCCTACCCTTCGCACTCGGCCCGATACCCGCCCCGATTCTGCACGGTCGGTGTCCTGTCACGATTTCGGTGTTTCCGACGTCGCCGAGCGCGGTCGGAAACACCGAAGTTCGCGATCGGTCTCGAAAGCGTCGTCTTCCAGTGTCACGTACTGCCGTCGGATTTCGACGAGATTCTCGCGGGGCGACCGTAAGCTGAACGGATGTACTCGTACAAGGTGATCGAGATCCGCGAAGGCATGCTCGGTGGGAAGATGTCCGGCGGCAAGCTCGAGAAGATCCTCAACGATCATGCCCGAGACGGGTGGCGCCTGAAGGCGATCACCTCCGCCGACATCAAGGGACGGATCGGCCCCGGTGGCGTCGAGGGAATGCTCGTGACGTTCGAACGCGAAGAGTAGAAGCGATGTCGCGCCGAATGCCGGTACCTGTCGGTAGCGGCAGTGGATTCTTCCCGCCTCTCCCGGCGACCTGAGCCGAAGGACGGACAGGTGTCGTCGCAGCCGGAGATCCGCTCGGGTTCATCACTGGTGCTCGCAGTACTGGCGTCGGGCCAGTTCCTGATGACGCTCGACAGCTCGGTGATGAACGTGTCGATGGCGACCGTCGCACAGGACGTCGGCACCACGATCACCGGCATCCAGACCGCGATCACCCTCTACACCCTGGTGATGGCATCCCTCATGATCACCGGGGGCAAGGTCGGCACGATCCTCGGTCGACGCCGCGCGTTCGGTATCGGACTGGTGATCTACGGCATCGGCTCGTTCACCACCGGACTCGCCCCGAACCTCGCGGTCCTGCTGGTGGGTTGGTCGTTGCTCGAAGGTATCGGCGCGGCTCTGATCATGCCGGCGATCGTCTCGCTCGTCGCGGCCAACTTCACTCCCGAGCGGCGTTCCGCAGCATACGGTCTGGTCGCGGCGGCCGGTGCATCGGCCGTGGCCGTGGGTCCGTTGCTGGGCGGGGCCGTCACGACGTTCGCGTCGTGGCGTTACGTCTTCTTCGGCGAGGTCGTCCTGGTGGTGCTGATCCTGCTGGTGCTGCGCCGTATCGAGGACGTTCCCCCTCACCGCGTCCACCTCGACCTCGTGGGATCCGCACTGTCCGTACTCGGTCTGGGATCCGTCGTCTACGGCGTCCTGCGTTCGAGCGAATGGGGCTGGGTGCGGGCCGAGCCGGGCGCACCCGCCGTACTGGGCCTGTCCCCGGTCATCTGGCTTCTCGTCGCGGGCTCGCTGGTGCTCTATGCATTCATGCGGTGGCAGAGCGCTCTCGTCAGCAGGGGCCGCGACCCGCTGGTCGATCCGGGGCTGTTCGCCAACCGCCAGCTCGTCGGCGGTTTGACGATGTTCTTCGCGCAGTTCGCGGTGCAGGCCGGAGTCTTCTTCTCCGTCCCTCTCTTCCTGTCGGTCGTACTCGAACTCAGCGCGGTCGAGACCGGTGTCCGAATCCTGCCGTTGTCGGTCGCTCTGGTGCTGGCCGCAACGGTGATCCCGAAAGTGCGACCCCACGCCGACCCCCGGCGTGTGGTGCGCATGGGTCTGGGTTCGATGATCCTGGGGATCCTGATCCTCGTTGCCGGTATGGACCCGGGCGCCGATGCGGCCGTGGTGTCGATACCCATGTTGTTGATGGGTCTCGGTCTGGGGGCGCTGGCTTCCCAGCTCGGCGCGGTCACGGTTTCGTCGGTACCGGATTCCCAGAGCGCCGAAGTCGGCGGTGTGCAGAACACCGCAACCAATCTCGGGGCGTCGCTGGGCACCGCGCTGATCGGGTCGATCCTCATCGCGACCCTCACCACGTCGGTCGTCGCCGGAATCGAGAACAACCCCGACGTCCCGCCTTCGGTACAGCAGCAGGCGACCACCGAGCTGGCCGGCGGGGTGCCGTTCCTGTCCACGACCCAGTTACGGACTGCGCTCGACGAGGCGAATGTCGACCCCTCCACAACGGAAGCGCTCGTCGCGGTCAACTCCGATGCGCGACTCGAAGCACTGCGCGCCGCGTTCGCCGTGACAGCGCTCCTCGCGATCGCGGCGCTGTTCGGAACCGGACGGCTGCCGCGACGATCGGTCGGAACACCACCGCCCTAGAAATTCGCGGGGAATCGGTGCCCGGCGAACAGGACGCGAGCAGTCCCGCACCGAGTGTGACCACGTCCACAACGTGATCGGGCTCTCGTCCGGCGAGAACCGCGGCGAGACGGGCTGCGGCGTCGAGGGGGCGGGATGCGGGCTGCGGGTTGCCCGCGACGCCAACGATCGTCACGGGAGATCGCCTTCCGGATCGGCCCTCCGTGCGGAGAGCGACATACACCGCCGTCCTTCTCGCCGGCCGAGCTGACCGGAACCGTTTCGCTCCGTACGAGCGGAAACCTCGACGCCCCCTCGGTAGGGTCGGGTGGATGAGTGTCGCGGATTCACAGTCAGCCCCCACCGACGGTCTCGCAGGATGGGCACTCGAGTTGATGGACCGCCTCGGCGGTGTCGGTGCCGGCATCGCGATCGCTCTCGAGAACTTCTTTCCGCCGCTCCCCAGCGAGGTCATCCTGCCGCTCGCCGGGTTCGCCGCGAGCCTGGGCAGTTTCACCCTGTTCGGTGCGCTGTTCTGGACGACCCTCGGTTCCGTGCTCGGCGCTCTCGGTCTCTATTCGATCGGCCGTTGGGTGGGTGAGGACAGGATTCGCGCGGTCGTGCGGAAGCTTCCACTCGTCGATGTCGAGGACCTCGACCGTTCGACCGCCTGGTTCCAGCGGCACGGACGCAAGGCCGTCTTCTTCGGCCGGATGGTGCCCGTCTTCCGGAGCCTCATCTCCATCCCCGCCGGTGTCACGCGGATGCCGATCTGGCAGTTCCTCGCGTTCACCACCGCGGGCAGCCTCATCTGGAACTCGATCTTCGTGCTGGCCGGTTATCAGCTCGGCGAGAACTGGAGCGCCGTCGAACCGTACGCCTCGGCACTGCAGTACGTCGTGATCGCCGTCGTCGTCGCGGTGCTCGGCTACGGGATCGTCCGGCGCATCCGCTCGCGTTCGGAGGACACCGCTTCGGACAACCGCAACTGACGGGTCATCCCCACACGGTGATCGCCGTGCACGCGCCCGCCACGACCAGCACCGTCAGGACGTCCCCGAGCCGCAGTCGCAGCGGCGGGCGGGTTGCCGATCGTGGTCCCCGTACCGCCAGCGCGTCGCCGAGATCGCGGACCTGGCGCATGGATACCGACACCACCGCGCCGACGGAGTCGGCCACCTCCTGCCACCATCCCGCCGGAGTGCGGATGCCGGGCCGGCCGCGGACCTTGCGCGCGGCGAACAGCACCCGCATCTCGGCGCGGACGGTCGGCAGCATCCGCAGCGCCAGCGCGCACACCGTCACCCATTCGTCGACGGGCATCCGTAGCAGTCGCAGCGGGGCGAACAGCACCGGCAGGGCGTCGACGAGATCGGACAGTCGCGTCGTCCACCCGACCAGCGACGCGAGCACCAGCAAACCCACGCCGAGCAGCATCGTCCGAACGTAGGCGGTGAGCCCGCCACCCGCAGCGTTGAGGACCAGGCCGACGGCGAGGACCGCAAACACCCACCACGGAATCGTCGGGACCACCCCGCGGGGAATCCGCGCGACGAGCAGACCCACCACCAGCACGGCGAGCAGGATGCCGAGCCCGGTCCAGCTCGGAGCGAAGCTCACCGCCACCGACAGCGCCGCTGCCGACAGGACCTTCGTGCCGGCCCACACCCGGTGCAGGGGTGTCTCCCGAGGCACGGGGCGCAGCAGGATGATCGGGCGTCGCTGGCGCGTGCGTGTGCGACTCATGCGATCACCGCTCCCGTCTGCTCCACGATGCGTCCGTCCTCGAGCACCACGGTGCGCGAACACACCTCTTCCATTCCGTGCAGGTCGTGGGAGATGACGACGACGGTGACGTGCTCGACCGCGCGTAGATGGGCGAGGATCGACACGACCTCGCGGCGGCCCCGCACGTCCAGTCCGGCCAGCGGTTCGTCGAGCACCAGCACCCGCGGGGTGCGGGCGAGTTGGGCGGCGATCGCGACCCGCCGCATCTCGCCGCCGCTGAGCCGGTCGATCGGCCGGTCGATCAGTTCGGGACGCAGACCCACCCGGTGCAGGACGGCGGCGACGTAGCCGCGGTCGGTGTGCGGAAGCCCGGCCACCTCGGAGATCTCCTGGGCCACGGTCGGTCGTTGCAACTGCAGTCGTGCCTGCTGGAAGACCATGCCCACTTCTCCGTGCAGATCGGCCGTCGGGGTGTCGTGCAGCACGGCCGTTCCGCGCGTGGGGCGCATCAGTCCGGCGACGATCCACGCGAGGGTGGACTTGCCCGATCCGTTCTCCCCGACGACCAGCACCCCTTCGCCGCGGCAGATCGTCAGCGACACCTCGCGCAGCGCGGTGTGTGCCCAGGGTGTGCCGGCCGCATAGATGTGCGTGACGTCGCGCAGTTCGAGGACCGGCTGCGGGAACGCGGGCGCGGTCGCCGCGACCGGTGCCGGCAGCGATGGCGCGGCGATCCTCGGGACGATGCGTCCGTCGGCGATGTGCACGATGCGGTCGGCCGCGCGGGCCTCGTCGTCGAGATGAGTGACGAGCACGACCGCGGTGCCCTCCCGCGCGACGTCCGCGAGCAATCGGATCAGTTCCACGCGACTGTCGGCGTCGACCATCGCGGTGATCTCGTCGGCGATGAGCAGTGCAGGGCGCCGGGCGAGTGCGCCCGCCAGCGCCAGCCGCTGCAGTTGCCCGCCCGACAGATCTTCCGTGGCGCGGTCCGCCATCCCGGCCAGGCCGACCCGCGCGAGCAGATCGGCGACGTCGACGTCCTCGAGTCCCCACCGCAGATCCTCGGCGACGGTGCGGCCGAGCACCTGGCTCTCGGGATGCTGCAGGATCATGGCCGTGCCACCGGGGCGTCCCGGACCGACGGATCCGGGCCGGTCGATCAGGCCGACGGTCGGCTCGAGTCCCGCGAGCAACCGTACGAGCGTCGACTTGCCCGAGCCGTTGCCGCCGACGATCGCGACGAACTCCCCCGGCCCGATCGTGAGGTCGATGTCCGAGAGGGCGTCGCGGTCGGTTCCCGGATACCGGTAACCGACGAGGCGCAGTGCGACGGGAAGCGGAGCCGGGTCGGCGGTCGGGTCCTGCTCGGGCCAGTCGACCGACCGGGTCGCCCACGTGCTGCGGAGGGCCACCACGCGGAAGATCCCGAAGCACAACAGCGCGGTCCCCACGGTGCCGACCAGCACCGCACCGCCGATCCACACCCACCACAGCCGCACCATGATCTCGAGGGTCCGTTCCCAGGTGTCGACGAAATGCTGCCCCGCACCGGCCACCTCGAACGCCCGGATCGTGCCGCGCATCGACGCTTCGAGCGCCTCGAGCAGCAGCACCCGGGTCCGGTCGAACAACAGCAGCAGACCGCAGGCGGCGGCCGCGAGCAGCAGCCCGGCGGGGACGGATCCGGCCAGCACCGCGAACACCGCCGCGTGACCCCACCGCCGGTGCGCGAACCCGACGAGCGTTCCGATCCCGGAGAGGACGACGACCGCGGCGACGGAGAACGGGCCTCCGGCCACGAGCGCCACGACACCTGCGGCGACCGTCGCAGCGACGATCGCACGCAGGCGGCCGGTGGCGGCGAGGAAAGCGACGGGGAGCGCGACGAGCACCTGGGCGACACCGACGGGTATCAGCCCGGTGACGACCGACAGCACAGCCGTCAACGTCCCGAAGACCGCCGCTGCGGCGGCCTCCGGTGGTCGAAGAGGTCCCCGTGTCCTGGTCACCGATCGCACCGGCCCCAGTGTGCCAGCTGCTAACGCGACTGCTTCTCCGGTGGCGTCATCTCCACCCGCACGCCGACGAGGCGAACCTCGCGGTCGTGATCGAAGCGGCCGAGCAGTCCGACGGCCGCATCGGTGACGGCTGCGAGATCCGTGGTGGGCGACGGCAGGGCGACACTCGCGGTGTGGGTGACGAACGGCGCGTAGCGGATCTTCAGCGCGACCCGCACTCCCGCTCGTCCCTCACCGCGGACGTCGTCGACCGCCCGCGCCGCGAGATCGCGCACGCACTCCGCGAGTGCATTCCAGTCGCCGACGTTGTGCTGGAAGGTCGTCTCCCGGCTGCGCGACCGGGCCACCCACGGTTCCGCCGACACCTCCGTCGAGCCGGCACCGGCACCCAGGCCGACGAGCCACGGACCGGTCCTGGGCCCGAACCGCGCCGCCATCTCGTCGACGGAAGCCCGGGCGAGTTCGCGGACCGTGCGGATGCCCATGTCGTCGAGTTTCTTCACCGTGCGTGAGCCGATGCCCCACAGCGAATCGGGCGAGAGTTCGCCCATCACCGCGAACCAGTTGTCGCGCGTCAGCCGGAAGACACCGCGGGGTTTTCCGAAACCCGTTGCGATCTTCGCGCGCAGGACGTTGTCGCCGATCCCGATGGAGCAGTGCAGACCGGTCGCGTCGAGCACCGCGGCCTGCACGCGCTGCGCGAACGCCTCCGGATCGTCGGTCTCCACTCCGAGAAACGCTTCGTCCCAGCCGAGTACGTCGACGACCACGCCGAACCCACGGAGTGTGTCCATCACGACCTGTGACACCTCGTTGTAGGTGTCGGCGTCGACGGGCAGGAAGACCGCGTCGGGGATCTTGCGCGCCGCGACCCGCAGCGGCATTCCCGACCCCACCCCGTGCTCGCGCGCTTCGTACGACGCCGTGGAGACGACTCCGCGCTCGGTGGGGTCGCCGCGACCGCCGACCACCACCGGTCGGCCCGCCAACTCCGGGTTGCGCAGCACCTCGACCGCGGCGATGAACTGGTCGAGGTCGACGTGGAGGACCCACTGGTCGATGCCGGGCGCACCCATGCCGACAACCGTAGGACGTTCACCGCGGTGCGGGCACGGATTCCGGGCGAGCGGTTCGGTTCGTGCCTCAAGCATTCGCTACCGCTCTTGCCGTCCGCTATGGCAATTTGCCGTAGCGGACGACCAATGTTTCAGCGGACGGACGGTCACATGACGTGGTGCCGACCTACGGGCAGCACGAGCGGCTTGCCGGAGACCGGATCGGAGATCACGCAGCTGTCCAGACCGAAGACCGCCTTCACCGTCTCACCGGTGAGCACCTCCGCGGGATCCCCCGACGCGTAGATACTGCCGTCGGCCATCGCGACGAGATGATCGGCGTATCGCGCGGCGAGGTTGAGGTCGTGCAGCACCATCACGATGGTCGTCCCGCGGTCGCGGTTGAGATCGGTGAGCAGATCGAGCACCTCCACCTGGTGGCTGACATCGAGGAAGGTGGTGGGTTCGTCGAGCAGCAGCAGGTCGGTCTGCTGCGCGAGCACCATCGCGATCCACACGCGCTGCCGCTGCCCGCCCGACAACTCGTCCACCGACCGCTCCGCGAGTTCGGTGGTGTGGGTGGCGGCGAGTGCGTCGGCAACCGCAGCATCGTCCTCCCGGCTCCAGCGCGACAGCACCCGTTGGTGCGGATGCCGTCCCCGGCCCACGAGGTCGGCGACGACGATGCCCTCCGGGGCGATCGGCGATTGCGGCAGCAACCCGAGGGTGCGGGCGAGTTTCTTCGCGTGCAGCCGGTGGACGTCCTTGCCGTCGAGCAGGACGTGCCCGCCGCGCGGCGACAGCAGTCGTGACATCGACCGCAGCAACGTCGATTTCCCGCACGCATTGGCGCCGACGATGCACGTGATCCGCCCCGGTGGCACCTCGAGATCGAGGCTCTCCACGACGGTGCGGTTGCCGTACCCGAGTTCGAGTTTCTCGGCGATCAGAGTGTGCGACGCGGTCACAGCGAGCCTCCCACGCGGTTGGAACGAATGATGAGGTAGACGAGATAGGGCGCGCCGAGCGCACCCGTCACCACGCCCACCGGGTAGCGCGTGCCGAAGGCGTACTGGCCGACGAAGTCCGCGACCAACACGAGCAGTGCCCCGACGAGTGCCGCCGGAACGAACAGCGACATTCCCCGTCCGACGATGCGGGCGGCGATGGGCCCGGCCAGGAAGGCGACGAACGCGATGGGTCCGGTCGCGGCGGTGGCGAAGGCGATGAGCCCGACCGCCGAAACGATCGCGATCAGACGCGTGCGTTCGACCCGCACACCGAGCGCCTGCGCGGCGTCGTCCCCGAGCTGGATCATCGACAGGTTGCGGATCTGTACGAGCAGCACCGGCCCGAGCACGGCGAGGGCGACGACGACGGGCACCGTCGCTCCCCACGTCGCGCCGTTGAGGCTGCCGGTGAGCCAGCGCATCGTCTCCTGCAGATCCCAGGTCGCCGCAGTGCTCAGGAGATAGGAGGTGACGCTGTCGAGCATGGCGGCGATGCCGATGCCGATGAGGATCAGGCGTGTGCCCGCCACCCCACCGCGATAGGACAGGCCGTAGATCAGCAGGGCCACGGCCAGACCGGCGACGATCGCGAAGATCGATACGCCGGTACCACCGAGACCCAGCACGATGATGGCGAAGGCCGCCGCGGCACCGGCCCCGGAGCTGATGCCGATGATGTCGGGGCTCGCGAGCGGGTTGCGGAGCATCGTCTGGAAGGTGATGCCGCCGAGCCCGAAGCAGATTCCGGCGACCACCGCGAGGACCGCGCGGGGAAGTCTCAGGCGTCCGACGGTGAAGGTCGCGCCGGCCACGTCCTCTCCGAGGACGACACGCAGCACGTCCGCGGGCGGATAGAACGTCTTGCCGAACATCAGATTCGCGGCGAAGGCTGCGGCCACGAGAGTCGTGAGCACGGCGATGACGAGGTGTCGACGCCGTCCGCGCCGCACTCTGCTCGCGGCGAGTTCGTCGATGTCGGGTTCGGTGGTCTCGAGTGTGATTGTCACAGTTCGCGCAGCTTCTGCCGTCGGACGATGTACACGAAGAAGGGCGCCCCGATGAGCGCGGTGATGATACCGACGTCGATTTCGGCGGGTCGCGCCACGATGCGGCCGACGACATCGGCGGCGGTGAGCAGTCCCGCGCCGACGAGAGCCGAGAACGGCAGCAACCACCGGTTGTCGATGCCGATGAGCAACCGGCACAGGTGCGGCACGACGAGACCGACGAACGCGATGGGACCGGCGATCGCGGTCGCCGCCCCGCACAGCAGGACGGCACCGAACGAGGCGACGCCACGGGCGAGAGCGACCCGTTCGCCGAGACCGGCGGCCATGTCGTCGCCGAGTGCGAGGGAGTTGAGGCTGCGCGCCGACAGCAGGCAGACGGCGAAGCCGACGCCGAAGAACGGCAGGGCCTGCGAGATGGCCTCGAAGTTCGCTCCGCCCACCCCGCCGATCTGCCACGACCGCACGCTGCCCGCGATGTCGCCGCGGGGCAGGATGACGGCGGTGACGAACGACGCGAGCGCCGCCGAGGTGGCGGCACCGGCGAGCGCAAGTTTGAGGGGTGTCGCTCCCCCACGGCCGAGCGATCCGATCGTGTAGACGAACAGCGCGGCCGCCGCGGCACCCACGATCGCGACCCAGATCATGGAGGTCTGGCTCCACAATCCGAACCAGGCCATGCCGATCACCACGGCGAGCGAGGCACCCATGTTGACACCGAGAATGCCGGGATCCGCCAAGGGATTACGCGTCACTCCCTGCATCACGGCACCGGCGAGCCCGAGCGCTGCTCCGACGACCAGCGCGAGCACCGTGCGCGGAATGCGTTTGGCGATCGCGCCCTGACCGATGTTGTCGGTCGCGCCTCCGAGAGCCGCGACGATGTCGGCCCAGTCGACGTTGCGCGAGCCGATGGTGATCGACGCGATCACCAGCAGAACGAGCACCCCGAGCAGGGCCAGAAGCCAGACGGAATTGCCGACGGCCGAGCGCCCCCGTTCGTGAGCGCTCGGCGTCGACTGCCGGTGTGGTGCGGTCACTCCGCGTTCGACTTGCCGGCTGCGTCGGCGAGCAGATCGACGTAATCGGAGAGCACCCAGGAGATGGCCAGAGGAGTGGGGTTGGCGGCGGTGCCGAGCGGGCCGGAACCGTCGAGGAAGA
This sequence comes from Rhodococcus sp. As11, assembly GCF_048957735.1. Classification (NCBI taxonomy): domain Bacteria; kingdom Bacillati; phylum Actinomycetota; class Actinomycetes; order Mycobacteriales; family Nocardiaceae; genus Rhodococcus; species Rhodococcus sp. As11. The sequence goes on along the minus strand of NZ_JARDJE010000014.1, from coordinate 55,971 downwards.
CGATCGAACCGTTGCGGACCGCGGGCATCTGCGACAGCAGCGGGTCGGCTTCGAGCGCGTCGACGAGCGCCTGGTCACCGTAGGTGACGATGATCTGTACGTCGTCGAAGACGTCGACCTGCTCGGCGCTGACCTTCTTCGAGAACGCGTCGTCGGTGGAGGCATCCGCCACGCTCTTCGGGGTGGCCAGACCGAGATCCTCGAAGAAGGCCGCTCGCGTGTCGTTGGCGGTGTAGAAGCTGACCTGGCTCAGGTCGGCGGTGTCGACGTGGGTGAGGAACATCGTGGCCTTGCCCTCGAGTTCGGGGTGCGCGGCGGCGGCGTCGGCGATCTCCTGTTCCAGGCTTGCGACGAGTTCCTCGCCTTCCTCGGCCATGCCCAGGCCGGCGCTGTTGAGCTCGATCATGTCGCGCCACGAGGTGGCCCAGGGAGCCTCCGGGTACGCGACGACGGGAGCGATCTCGCTGAGGGTCTCGTAGTCCTCCTGCGTCAGACCGGAGTAGGCGGCGAGGATGACGTCGGGGTTCGTGTCGGACACGGCCTCGAAGTCGATTCCGTCGGTCTCGTCGAACAGGACCGGGGTCTCGGCGCCGAGTTCCTCGAGACGTTCCTCGACCCACGGCAGCATGCCGTTGCCGTCGTCGTCACCGAAGTTGGCGGCTGCCATACCCACGGGTACGACGCCGAGCGCGAGCGGCACCTCGTGGTTGGCCCAGTTGACCGTGGCGACGCGTTCGGGTTTCTCGTCGAGGGTGACGGTGCCGAGCGCGTGCTCGATGGTGATCGGGTATTCGCCCGAACCGGCGGAGCCGGAGTCGGCGGTGTCCGAGGAGTCGGAGGATCCACAGGCGGTGAGACCGAGGGCGACCGCGACGGATGCGGCGGCGATCGTCAGGAGGCGCTTCGAACGCATGGAGGCAGAACTCACTCTCGTACGGGGTGGGGGCTCGGCCTTACCACCGGCGGCAGTTAGGCGAGGTTTGCCTAAACCGTAATGTTCGCCCGAATCCGACGCAATCGCTCGATCGGGACATCCCCTGTAGCGATCGGGACATCAGCCCACCCGAAACATTCCCGGTGTCGTGCCGGTGACCCTGCGGAAGGCCGCCCCGAACGCGCTCGCCGATCGGTAGCCCACCTGTTTGGCGACGTCGTCGACATCTGTGCCGTGGCCGAGCAGCATCACCGCTCGCTGCGCACGGACCGCCGCGACCCAGCGTCCGAGACTCAGGCCGGTCTCCGCCCGGAAGGTGCGGGTGATGGTGCGGGTGCTCACCCCGAGTTCGGCCGCCCAATCCGAGAGCGTCCGCGGATCGCTCGGGTCCTCGGCGATCGCCTCGACGATCGGTCGCACGACCGTCGACGACGGCACCTGCACCATCAGTTCGTGCTCGGCGGGGGTGAGCACGTCGAGCACCATGCGCTCGGTCAACGACCGCGACTCGTCGCCGAGACGATCGTCCGCCAGCCGGTCGAGCAGCAGTCGCAGCAGGGGTGCCATCTCCACCGCGACCGGACCGTCGGACAGCGAGGGAGCGGAGTCGATCCCGAAATGCGCGGTGCGGTACCAGGTTCCGGCGGGCATGACACCCCAGTGCAGCAGGCCCGCCGGAATCCACAGTCCCATCGTCGAGGTGATGGTCCATGTGCGCGACCCGATGGTCGCGCTGGACGCGCCCCGGTCGTTCCACAGCAGCTCGTGCGTCGGGTGCGAATGCGGCTCGAAGCGGGTCTCTCGGGAGACGAGTTCGTCCATGCCTGCGATGACGAACGGCACGTCGATCTCGCCGGCCTCGTAGACCGGCAACGTCCTGCTCTCCGCCGCCTCGACACTCTTCACTCGGCCTCCTCCGCTGCACGACGACGACAATCCTCACACGTCGCGCTGCCGAGGCGCCGGTCAGGACAGGATCTCGACGTACCCTTCCGTGCCGTGCACGCGGATGCGTCGCCCGTCGCGGATGATGCGGGTGGCGTCCTCCACGCCCACCACGGCCGGCAGCCCGTACTCGCGCGCGATCACCGCGCCGTGCGTCATCACCCCGCCGACCTCCGTCACCAGCGCGCTCACGGTCACGAACGCCGGGGTCCAGCTCGGGTCGGTGAACGCGGTCACCAGGATGTCGCCCGGTTCGAGGTCGGCTCGGTCCATATCGGCGACCACGCGGGCGCGTCCTTCCACGACACCGGTGGACACCGCGATACCGGGCAGCGCCCCGTCGGGGAGACCGTCGCGGCTGTACGCGCCGGTGAGCGTCTCCCCCGTCGACAGCAGCACTCGCGGCGGAGAGAGCCTGCCGAACGATGCGAACTCCCGCTTCCGGTCGGCGACGAGGTCGCCGACCGGTCGTGGTGTGCGGACCACGTCCTCGAGTTCCTCGAACCGCAGGAAGAAGATGTCCTCCTTCTCGTCGATCACTCCCGCGTGCACGAGATGCTCGGCCTCCCGCAGGAGGGCCTGCTTGTAGAGGAGGTAACGCCCGACCATGCCGTACTTCGGGTACTCCCGATAGCCCGCGAAGGACCGCACACGGTGGACGAGCCTCTCGATCTCTCGGGCCTTCCGCTCTCCGTCCGGCAACGACCGCACGCGTTCGAGGAGTTCGCGCTTCTTCTCCTCGGCCTGCCGCCGACCGTCGTCGAATCGCTGTTTCGCCGCGCCGGGCCCGAAGTTGTCCAGATTGCTCACGATCGTCGGCACCAGCATGGTGGGGCGTTCGGCCCACCGCGGGCGGGTGATGTCGATTTCGGCGACGCATCGCCTGCCATACTTGCCGAGAAAGTCCTCGAACGCCGCTCGTACCTGCGGTCCGCCCGTGTGTGCGCCGAGTTCGTCGAGGAAACGTGCGTCGTCGAAGCCCTCCTCGTCGACCTGCCGGAGGAATGTCACGACGTCGGGATGCGGACGAGCCGCATCGGCGACGTCCAGCAGCGCCAGCCCCATCTCCGAGGTGACGTTGTAGGGCACCGAGCGGGAGATCACGTCCGCAACGTTCTTCTCCCCCAACCATTCACGCCCCAGTTCGTTGAGCCGCTCGGTCGCTTCCATGCCCGCCGCGATCACCTCACCGACTTGCCAGCCGAACAACGCCTCCTGCAGATCGCGGATGTCGGCGCGAATGACATCGAGCAACGCCGAACCGGTCTCGTTCTCGACGCGACGCGCGGACTCGGCGATCGCGGCCTCGCTCTGCGCCACGAGTTCGGGGACGACGGCCGGGTCGATCTCGTCCGGGGCCGGTGGTAGACCGACCCGTGCAACGGCAGGGTCATCCGGGCGCGTCGGGACGAATCCGCGATCGAGCACGGTCTGCAGCGCGTCGCCGAAGAGCGGGTCGGACCTACCGATCATTCCGACGATGCCCGGCCCCTGGGTGGGTGAGGCCAACATGGCCGTGATGTCGACGAACAACCGTCCGCCCGCGTGACGCATGGGCGCACGGCTGGTCGACTGCCACATCGAGATTCCCAGCGGCTTCATCGGATCGGTCATCATCTGCTGGTGACCGACGGAGACGTACACGCGGTTCTCGTCGTCACCGGACTCCGGGACGGGAAACAGCGTGGTGATCGGGCGGCTCTGCACGATGTGGAAAACACCGCCGGCCAGGCACCATTCGATGTCCTGGGGGTGCCCGAAGTGTGCTTCGATGCGCCTGCCCAGCCGCACGAGGTCGGCGAGTTGCGTGTCGGTCAGCACCGGTACCTCCTGCCGCTGTGTCCTGTCCACGACCTCGCCGGCACGCACCGCGTACGCATCGGCGTTCACCAGGCCCGACACCAGGTCGTCCCCGAGGCCGAATCCCGCATCCACCCGGGCCACCGTGCGGTCGGACGTCACCGGATCGGCGGTGAACAGCACACCCGACGCCTGCGGGGACACCATCCGCTGCACGACCACTGCCATGTGCACCTTCCGGTGGTCGACGCCGTTGCCGAACCGGTAGGTCACGGCGCGCTCGGTGAACAGCGACGCCCAGCACATGCGGAGGTGCCGGAGCACCTCTCCCACACCGACGACGTCCAGGTAACTGTCCTGTTGCCCTGCAAAGGAAGCCGTCGGAAGGTCTTCGGCGGTCGCGCTGGAACGCACCGCGACGGGCACGTCCTCCCCGAGTTCGCGGACCCGCGCGGCGATCTCCTCGGCCATGTCGCCGGGGACCGTGCACTCCTCGATCTCCGCGCGGATCTGCGCGCTCAGCTCTGCGATATCGCCGGGGTCGACCTTCGCGAGTCGCTCGAGCAGGTTGTCGACTCGTGGTAAGTCGGAGAGCACCGTTCGATAGGCGTCCGTCGTCACGCAGAACCCGTCGGGCACGTCGACGTCGTCGAGGCGCCACAACTCCCCCAGGCTCGCCCCCTTGCCACCGACGGTCGGCACCGCCGTGCGGTCGATCTCCCGAAAATTCTGTACATATCCCATTCCAGCTCCCCACCTGCGACTTCAATGCTGTGTGGGCGAGTATGAACCGAATCGCCGATCCTCATGAGGGCCGAGGATCCGGTATAACGTGAGAGGGGGAAGACGAATCCTGGCTCTACAGCGGCGCACCGAACTGCGAGCCCAGCAGCAACGCCCGGTCCGCCACCCGTTCCGCCAGGTCCACCCGCTCCTCGAGGCTTCCGGTGAGCAGCACCCAGGAGCGGCCCGTGGCCGTGAGCGCGTCGACGAACCACTCCGTCATCTCCGCTCGGATGTGTTCACCGTCCCGGATGCCGTCCTGCACGAACGGAACACCGTGGTGATCGGTGAGCAGGTACAACGCTCGCCGGCCGCGGACGCCGCGCCAGGCCCGTTCGCTGCTGCCGAGATACCGCCGCTCCCACACGGTCGTCGCGAACGCGTCGGTGTCGCAGACGAGCAGCGGAGACCCTTCCCGTGCCGCGTCCTCCTCGAGGCGCGTCTGTTCGACGGCAATGTTCTCGAAATCGTCTCCGGTCCAGACGATGTCGTTCACGTCTCCGGTGCCGAGCTTGTCGTGGGTGGCCTGTCGTCCGTATTCCGGCACCCACCGGGTTCGTTCCCAGACCCCTCCCCGTTTCCGGTACCGGCGTACCAGTTCGCGGCTGACGGTGGTGGTGCCCGTCGACTCGGCGCCGAGGACGACGATGCGGGTCGTGAGGCCGGCCCGGGCGGGTGCGTCCAGATCGTCCCAGCGCCCGGCGAGGTCGCCGCGACAGGCCGTGCCGGATGCGGGATGGGCGACACGCGACGGATCGACGCACACGTGAGTGGCCGAGAAGCGTCGAGCGAGTTCGTCACCGTACTTCTCGCTCGAGACCACCGCGTCGACCGGAATATCGGTGACGGTACGCGCGGCTGCTTTCATGCAGGCGACCTGCGCGGTCCATACGGTGTCCGATTCGAGGTCCATCGGCGCGTCGCACGGTATTCCCGTCACGGTGACCGTCGCCTCGGCGGCGTGCGATTCCCGCATCCACGACACGCGTGCACCCAGCGGAATCGTCTCCGCCGCAGAGGACATGACGACGACGGTGACGCGCTCGGCGAGCTCCGCGGCACGGCGGACGAGGTGATGGTGACCGACATGGGGTGGATAGAACTTTCCGATGACGAGTGCGTGCCGGTACATCAGCGCACCTCCACCGGTTCCCGCTCGGCCGCCATCGAACGTCGCCAGGCGAGCAGACCCCGGATGCACAGAAGCAGGAAGCCTCCGTACAACAGCGCGGTGAGCGTCAGCCCCTTGTGCAGGTAGAGCGGGATGTAGATCAGGTCGGCCGCGATCCACAACAGCCACGACTCCCACCGCTTCTTCGCCTGCCCCCAGGTCGCGAGCAACGAGAGCACGGTGGTAGTCGCGTCCCAGAACGCGACGGTCGAGTTCGTCGCGACCTCCAACAGCGCCGTCAGCCCGATGACCGCAGCGACACCCACGACGGCAAGTACGCTCCATTCGGTCGCGTTCGTGCTCGTCACCGGCAGGGCATCCCCGTTCCTGCCCCGCGACCAGTTGCTCCACCCCCACACGGCGAGGGCGATGTACACGACCTGCAGTCCGGAATCGGCGTAGAGACCGGCGGTCGCGAAGAGCAGGATCCACACGATGTTGTTGACGATCCCGATCGGCCAGTTGAGGATCGACTGCCGTCCCACCAGGTACACGCACCACGCGCCGCTGACGAAGCCGAACACCTCGGCCCAGGTGGTGGGCGTACCGAGTGCGGTGAATGCTGTCGAGTTCAGAAATGCGATCATCGTCGCCGCCTTTCGCTTGTGACGGCAATTAGATCATATTTGCTCTAAGTGAGGCAACGGTGAAGTGCACTTCGGTGTTCTCGACAGCGATGTGCGACGTCGAGAACACCGAAGTGTCGGAGAATCAGCGGGGTTCGGGACCCTCCACGAGCGGCAGGGACTCGTCGGCGGTCCACGCGTTGAGCGAACCGTCGTACACCGCGACATCCGACCGGCCCGCGACCGCGAGTGCATGCGCGAGTCCCGAGGCTGCGATGCCGCCACCGCAGTAGGTCACCGGCGTGACGTCCGGGTTCAGTGCGCCCGCCTCGTCGAAGATCTCCCGCAGTTCCGCCGCCGGCTTCAGGCGCCCGGTCGACGGATCGACGAGTTCGCCGAAGGAAATGTTGATGCTGCCGGGGATGTGCCCGCGCCGTGGATAGGACGGGCTCTCACCACGGTAGGTCGCAGGATCCAAGGCGTTGATGATCAGCGTGTTCGGGTCGTCGAGCGACGCCGCAACCTCCTCCGTCGACCGCACCAACTCCGGACGATGCCGCGAGGTGAAGGTCGCGCCGTGTGGCACCACCTGCTCGTCGGAGACCGGGTAGCCGGCGGCCTTCCAGGCGGGCAGCCCGCCGTCGAGCACGGCGGCATCGTCGAAACCTTCGAGTCGCAGCTGCCACCACAGCCGCGCCGCCCAGATGCCGTTCTTCTGGTCGTACAGCACGACGCGGCGACCTTCACCGATACCGACGGCGCCCGCGGCTGTGGCGAAGCGCTCCGACGGCGCCGCAGTGAACGGTTGCGGGGCTTGATGATCGGAGAAGTCCGTGAACAGGTCGGCGTAGACCGCACCGGGGATGTGTTCCTCCAGGTAGGTCGCCAAGCCGGGTTCGACGTGCACGGACCCGTCCGGCGGCATGCTCAGGTGCACGGTGGCATCGACGATGACGAGATCTTCGTCGCCCAACTGCTCGTACAACCACTCCGGAGAGACGGTGCTCGGCTTCGTGTCGCTCATCGAGGTCCTCCTCTGCACTCGGTATCTCCCTCCAGTAGAGCAGCCGTACGACCTGGGTGGGCCCGGCCCCGCTCAGCGGGGATCAACCCACCCGAATCGATTCGACTGGGCCGGGACCCCGCCGGGCGGGGTCTACCCCACCGAAATCGGGCGGGCGTTCCAGCTGTCCTCGACCACCCGCGGCTTGCACGCCTGGTAGGCGCCGGTCACCAGCACCGCGACGGCGACCGTCATGAAGATGAACGAGGCGGTCCAGCCCGAAGTGAGGTCGTGGAAGACGCCGAACAGCAGCGGGCCGAGGCACGCGGCGCTGTAGCCCACACCCTGGGTGAAGCCCGACAGAGCGGCGGATCCGGCGGAGGTGCGGGAACGCAGATTGATGAGGGTCAGCGCCATCGGGAAGGTGCTGGGCCCGAGTCCGAGGAGCACGACCCACAGGATCGGCGCACTCATCGGCGCGATCCACAGGCCCGCGAACGCGATGAGGAAACACGCGGCGCACGCCAGGACCACCGGGAACGGGTTCTCCATCCGCGCACACAGCGACGGAGCGCCGAACGCGGAGACCAGCCCCAGCAGGGCGAACAGTCCCACCATCGCACCACCGAAGGCCGGGCCCGCTCCGGCGTCGGCGAGGATGTCGGGAATCCACGTGAACATCGAGTAGGTGACGAGGGACGTCATGCCGAACATTCCGGCCATCCCCCAGCCCACCGGCGAGCGCCACACCCGGCCGGGGGCGTGCTGCTCCGCGGGTACGGCGTCGTCGGCAGCGTCGCCGCGGCGCCGCAGCAGGACCCACGTCCACGGGAGCGCTGCAGCGAATCCGATCAGCGCCCACACTCCGAGCGAGACGCGCCAGCCGAACGCGTCGGCGAGCGGGACCGCGACGAAAGCGGGCACGATGGTGCCGAGCTGCACACCCACGATGTATACCGAGCTGACGAGTGCCAGCGTGTCGGAGAAGTAGCGCTTGACCAGAGGAGGGATGACGACGTTGCCGATGCCCATCCCGCCCAGCGCGACGGCCGACAGGAGCAGCAGCGACCAGGTGTCGGTCATCAGCGCGCGGATCGCCATGCCGGCGCCTGCCATGAGCATCGCGATCAGCGCGGTGCGTTCGAGTCCCCATCGTCGGCCGAGCGCCGGGGTGGCCAGACCGAAGACCGCGAACATCGCGGTCGGGATCATGCCGAACACACCGACGATCGTGGACGAGAAGCCGATCTCCTCACTGATCTGCGCAGCGAGGGGACTGAACGAGGTGACCGCGAGCCTCAGGACGAGTGCCGACATCGCGATCGCACAGAACACCAGCAGACGACCACGAAGAAGACTCACGCCAAAAATCATAGGATGATGGGATGACTTTGGGAAAACCTGTTCAGCGCACGAACCTGATCGAGCAGGTCACCGAACAGTTGCGCAGCGAGATCTGCAGCGGACGCTGGAAGGTCGGTGAGAAGATCCCCACCGAACCGCACCTGTGCGAATTCACCGGCACCGGCCGCAACACCGTCCGCGAAGCCGTGCAGGCCCTCGTCCACACCGGCATGCTCGAACGTCGCCAGGGCTCGGGCACCTACGTCCTCGCGACCTCCCACGTCACCGGCACCCTCGGCAAGTATTTCGCCACGGCCCACGAACGCGACGTGCTCGAACTGCGGCAGGCCCTCGACGTCACCGCCGCCGTCCTGGCCGCGCGCCGGCGCACCCCCGACGACGTGGCCCGGCTCGAACAGTTGCTCGCCGAGCGCAACCGATTGTTCGCCGGATCCGACATCGACGCCGCGGTGGCCGCCGACGTCGCCCTGCACCGCGCCATCGTCGAGGCCAGTCACAACGCGGTGTACCTCGAGTTCTACGACTCGCTGCTTCCGTCGATCCGCCGCACCATCGACCGGCACGTCCGAGCCACGGGCCTGGGTTTCGAACCCGAACACACCACCTTGGTCGCCGCCGTCATCGCCGGCGACGAGGACGCCACCGTGGAGGCGGCGCAGGGGCTGTTCGCGGAGCTCACCGACTGAGAGGTAGGGACTCCGCCGATCATCGAACCCCGGCCGAGCGCAGGGCGTCCGCGAGGGTGTACGCCTCCGGAGAACTCAGGAGAAGCTCGTCGAAGTCGACGCCGGAGCCACCCAGCGCGACGCGCAGCACCGGATGGCCTCGCTTCATGGCGACCAGACGTTTGATGCCGCGCGGGTGCCGGAAGGTGCCTACTTTCAGGTAACCGGAGATCACCAGGCCGGATCTGATGCCGAGGACCTCGGACGTCCATCCCGGAAGGACCTCCACGCCGGTGATCGCCGAGATCGGCACATCCATCGCGGTTCGGCGGACCATGAAGGCTTCCCACCGAGAGAAGGACAGGTGGAGGGTTGCGTTGTCGTATGTCGTTTGGGCCATGACGTCGGACCTTCCGTCGAAGGTAAACTGGCTACAGCACTGAGAACATTATCACGATGATAACAATGACGGGTAGGTACCCATGGCGAAGACGCCGCCGATCGCGAAAGTCGTGCTGCACCCGGTCCGGCTGCGGATCGTCCAGCAACTCGGAGGACGGCAGCTGACCACGAGCGAGCTCCGATCGGCACTCCCCGACATCACCCAGGCCACGCTCTACCGACACGTCGCAGCCTTGATCGACGCCGAGATCGTCACCGTCGTCGACGAACGTCGCGTACGCGGAACCGTCGAACGCACCCTCGCACTCGGCGACCGCATGGCCCACGTCGGCCACGACGATCTCGCCGCCATGAGCGATGCCGAACTACGCAATGCCTTCGTCACATTCCTCGGCGCGCTCGGCGAGAGCTTCGACACGTTCATCCAGGACGACGATCGAAGCCTGCGCGACTATCTGGGTTTCGGGACCACCCCGCTCTACGTCACCACCGACGATCTCGCGGAGATCCAGAGCAGGCTCGCCGACATCCTCGCCCCGTATCGCACGGATACAGGTGACGACCGGATGCGCATCACCCTGACGACCGCGGTGATCCCCGCTCCCCCCACCGCTCCATCCGAAGAGGGGTAGATCTCAGCGGAACCGGCCCACGTTCGCGTCGGCCCACGGCGCGAAGGACGAGAACCGAGCCGTCAGCAAATTTGTGCGTATTTCCGTTGCAGGGCAGACGAACCGGCAGATCCATCGCGGACGAACAGCCGATTCACGGCGAATCGGGGTCACGACCCGGTGGCCCACCGAGCACGTGCGGAGCGCGTAAGTATCATTCCGGCAAACACCGCTCGAAGGGGAATACGGCGGCGGTAACTTTGGTACACCACATTTCCCTCGATGCCCACGTCCCCCAATACCTCTGTCACACATCATCGGAAACATTCCTGCTGCACTCTCCCCGGAGGCCGACGTGCGTGGATTCGGTATCGATCTCGGAACAGCCAACACCGTCGTCGGAACCCCCGACGAGGGCATAGTCCTCAACGAGCCGTCGCTGATGATGGTTCGCATCAAGGAGCCACGCCGAGCGCTCGCAATCGGCCAGGACGCGAGCGACCTCGTCGACCGCACACCTACCGGGATCGTCCCGATCCGCCCGATACGCGACGGGGTGATCGTGGATCTCGACACGGCACGGACATTCGTCACGGCCGTCCTCGCACAGATCTCACCGCGCCGGCACTACGGCATACGGCCGACGGGCGTCATCGCCGCTCCCGCAGGCGCCACGCCGCTCGAACGTCGCGCACTGCTCGAAGTCGGACACGAGGCCGGGCTCCGCAAGGTCGGCCTGATCCCCGAACCGGTCGCGGGCGCCCTCGGCTGCGGGATCGACCCGCTCGAACCCCGCACCCATCTCGTCGTCGACATCGGTGGCGGCACTTCGGAAGTCACCGCCCTCTGCTACGGCGGCGTCCTCTCCCATCGCAGTTGCCGCATCGCCGGCAACGACCTGACGAGCGCGATCCTCCGGTACCTCCGCGCGGAACACCGGATCCTCGTCGGCGAACTCACCGCCGAACGCGCGAAGGTGGGGGCACCCGACACCGCCGACGAGCGGTCGCTCGTCGTGGAGGGTCGCGACGCCGCGACCGGCCGGGCGCGCCTGGTGACGCTCGAGACCGAGGAGATCATGGACGCGGTGCGGCCCACCACGACCAGCATCGTGCAGACGCTGTCGACCTGCCTGGACGACCTGCCTCCACGCGCGATCAGCGACGTGATGGCCGAAGGCATCCTGGCGATCGGCGGAGGATCGATGCTCCGCGGTGTGCCGCAACTGCTCGAGGAGGCCTTCGGTCTCCCGGTGAAGACCGCCGACCGTCCTCTCACCTGCGTCGCCGAAGGCGCGACGGCCTGCATGGAACGGCCCGAGGTGCTCGCCGCCTACGCCGCGTCGTCGACTGCTGCCTGATCACTTACGGATTCGGTGCCCGGGTCTGCGCGAGGTAACGCTCGAGCAGACCCTTCACCACCGGCCCGGAGGTGGCCGAACCGAACCCGCCACCGCGCACCAGTGCCGTCACCACGACCTCCGGTGCCTCGGCCGGTACCACCGCGGAGAACCACGCGTTGAGACCCTTTCCGGGGGCCGACGGATCCTCCGCCGTACCGGTCTTGGCGGCGGCCGAGACCGGCAGGCTCGCAAGCTGACCGGCGGTGCCGGCCGAGGCGGACGCCCGCATGCCCGCCCGCACCGGTTCGAGCTTGTCCGCGAACGACAGCCGGTGCGGCGCCCCGGTGGGAATCGGAACCGCATCACCGGGGCCGTAGGCGGCGGCGAGTTGCGGGGTCACCACCTGACCCGACGCGATACCCGCCGTCCACCGCGCGACCTGGATCGGGGTCGCCGTGACGGTGCCCTGACCGATACCCATCAACAGGGTCGAGCCCGGATACCAGGCACCTCCGATGCTCTCGACGTTGTCCGGGGTGCCGAGGAAACCCGTGGATTCGGCGGGCAGGTCGATCCCCGAGGGAGCGCCCACCCCGAGTTCGGCGGCGGTCTCCGCGATGCGGTAGGGACCGAGGAGGTCGGCCAGTTGGTAGAAGTACACGTTGTCGGACCACTGGATCGCCCCGAGCAGATTGTTCGGGCCCATCGGCTGCCAGTTTGCGAAGGTGTGACCGCCGTAGGTGTAGGCAGCGCCGCCCGCCAGGTACGCGTCCGGTGACAGCACATCGAAAGCTGCGTTCGTCGACGCCGTCACGATCTTGAACGTCGAGCCCGGCGGCACCGCCGTCTGGACGGCGTGGTTCAGCATGCGGCCCGGCCCCGATCCCGCGGTCTGCGCTTCGATCGCGGCCGGATCGGCCGGAGGTCCGTAGACGTTGTTGTCGTAGCCCGGCACGCTCGCCAGCGCCAGCACCGCACCGGTGCGGGCGTCCATCACGACCGCCGCGCCGAGGTCGCCTCCACTGGTGCGCACCGCCTGGGCGAGGGCCTCGGTCGCGGCCTGCTGCATACCGAGGTCGAGGTGCAGCCGCAGGTCGTGGCCGTGTATCGGATCGACCCGCTCCCCCGTGCCCACCGGGCGCCCGGACGGATCGACGTACACGCACTGGCGACCGTCGACGCCGCGCAGCAGCGCGTCGTACTGCCGTTCCAGTCCCGCCTTGCCGACCCGCGATCCGAGCGCGAGGGTCGGCCAGACCTGCATGTCCTGCCGGTCCGCGACCCCGACGTACCCGAGGAGCGACGCGAGCACTTCCCCGTGCGGGTACCGCCTGCGTCCGGTCGGGTAGACCAGCACCCACGGCAGCCGGGCGTCGACGATCGTCCGGGCCTGGTCGGGCCCGACACGTCCGAGCACGACCTGCAGTTCCCCGTCGCTCCGGAGTTCCTCCTCGAGCTGTTCCGGAGTGATGCCGAGCAGCGCGGCGAGTTCGTGGTGCGCCGACGGGTTGCTCTCGGCGAACATCCGGGCGACCACCGCGACGGTGTACTCGGCGACATTGGTCGCGACCGGAACGCCGGCCCGGTCGAGGATCTGCCCGCGTTCGGCGGGTAGACGGATGCAGCGCAACATCTGTGTGTCGCTGGTCGCGCGCAGTTCGGTGCCGTGGTCGGTCTGCAGCTGGTAGGCGAACACCGACATCGCGACGAGCGAGGCCGTCGTCACCACTGCCCCCGCCGTGACACCCCGCGGCAGGCGCCGCTTCGTGGATTCGGTGGCCCACAGCTGCCGGGTCACACCGTCGCGACGTACCGCGAGAACGAGGCCGATGGACACGAATCCGACGATCGAGGCGGTGCCCCCGTAACTGAAGACGGGAATCGGCATGCCGGTGTGCGGCAGCAGCGACAGGCTCTGGGCCACCGACACCGCGGTGTGCAGCCCGAACAGCCCGCCGACGCCCGCGGCGACGAGTGCCGCCTCCCGCGTCCGTGCCGTGCGGGCGGCGACCACCGAACGCCACACGATGATCACGACGGCCAGCACGACGGCGATTCCGGCCGCCAGGCCCCACCCGTACACCAGGCTCGCGAAGGCCAGATCGTGCTGCGATTCGGGCAGGTACTGGGCCCTGAGGTCGTAGTCCGGTTCGCGCCCGAGACCCCACCAGCCCGCACTGCCGATCGCGATGTCCGCCTGCCATGCCGCCCAACCCGACCCCTGGGGGTCGGCGCCGCCGCCCGACAGGAAGACGTGGATCCGCTCGAGCTGGTACGGACGCAGGAACAGCACGGCCAGGGGCAGCGAGGCGAGCCCGAGTGCGAACAACGGGAACAGCGAACGCAGCGGCACCCGCCCCAGGACCAGCATGAGCAGCACGGTGGCCACGAGCACCACGGCTGTCGACAGGTCGGGCTGCAACGCCACCAGCGCGATCGGCAACGCCGACACGATCAGGACCCCCACGAACCTGCCGAGCGTGTATCCGCCGGCCAGTATCGCGGCGGGCACCAGAACCAGGGCGAGCTTGGCGATCTCGGAGGGCTGCAGGGTGAAGACACCCAGGTTCAGCCAGCGCTGGGCGCCTTTGGTCGCGATGCCGATCAACGGCACCGCCGCGAGCAGGACCACCGAGGCTGTGAACAACGCCCAGCCGAAACGACTCAGGGCGGCGATCCGCATGCGGGAAGTCGCCCACATCGCGCCGAGTCCCACTGCGGCGATCGCGGCGTGACGCACGGCGAGCGACGACATGCCGGTCGAGATCATGTTGAGCATGCCGAGTGCGACCAGCGCGACGACCGCCGTGACGAGCCAGGGATCGGATGGGTGCCTAACCGCCGTCACGAGTGCCCCCGGGCACGCAGCCGGCATTTTCGGCGGGAAGGTACAACGGTTCGGACGCGGCCACTGCGGGGACGGTGGTGACCGCGGCGACCGCCAGTGCCGGCCCGGGCGGCAGGTCGACGCTGCCGATGCCGTATGCCTCCGGCGCGCCCGGCGGCACCGGCACCGTGATCTCCCCGCCCGGCTGGGTCACACCCGTGCATCGGTCGTAGACCGTCAGATTCCAGGCCACCGCACCGACATTCGCTGCCGGGTCGAGTCCGACATCGACGCGGACGGTGCACGATCGTCCCGGCTCGCACGGACCGTTCGCGAAGCTTGCGGCGACCTGCGTGACCGGTCCGGCGGCACCCGGAAGTGCGGTGGTGACGGGCCCCGGTTCGACGGCTCCCGGTGCGGCTTCGGGCACCGGCGGAATCGGAGGGGGTGGCGAGACGGGATCGATCCGATCGTCCATCGACGAGTCCACCGGGTCGAGGAGGGTGTGCCAGCCGCGGTTCAGTTCCGACCATGCGGTGGGAGCCACCCACGCCACCGCGACGAGCGCGAGGATCGCGATCAGCGCGATGATCCACCGGCGCGGCGACAGGCGCCTCTTCTTGCGATGCCACACCTTCCCGGCGGGTGGGCGCGGGCGGTTCGGGGTACGAGCCCGCTCCGTCGTCGGGAGCGGCATGTTCGCCCGTTCCGCGATATCGCGCTCCGAACGGGCGTGCCCCTTCACTGCGGAGACGAGCGCGACGATCTGAGACCGCTTCCTTTCCCTCTCGGTCTCGTCGAATTCCGTTGCGGCAGCATAACGGACCCGTCTCGCCAGGCCGACCGGATCCGACGATTCGGCGATCGCCGCGTCCACCCGATCGGCAAGCGCGTCGTTACGGCAGTTCGTCACGATCCGGCGGAGCAGACCTGTCGTCGCATCACGCACCTCGTCCCAGGATCCCGCACTTCCGGCGCTGTCGATGGTGAGCTCTCCGTTCTCGGACACCATCACGGCATCGCCTCGGAGGCGGATCGGATGATGGCCCCGGCCGTGCGCGAGTTCGAGTTGATCGACCGCGTCGGTGACGAGCAGCGCGGCCTGCGCAGACGTCAAAGTCACGACGGCAAGCAGTCTTCCGAGTTCTACGCCGCCGCCCCCTGCGTCGTCGTCCACTCGTGTGTCCGGTCCGGAGCGAACCTCGACGGGCTCGTGGTCTCTCGCATGGATTCCCAAGACTGCTTCGATCATCGCGCATCCCGAAAACGCCAGGCCTCCCGCAAGTGTCAGCCAGACCGGAGCGGGCGGGTGAATTGATCTGGGAGTACCTTTCCCCCTCGACGACGTGCTGCCGAAATTCATTGTGTGTCATTTGCGCACGAGTTGCCTCGGCTTTCGAACGAAACCTTGTGACACATCTGTCCCAAAGCTGTTACCGCCGGGAACATCCACCGATCACTCGCCGCCCGCCTGCACCGTGTGGGGACGTGCCGGGAAGTGGCGCCGGGCGTCGTACGGTTCGAGCCACACCTGCACCGTCGCGAACAGTCCGCGCTGCGGGAGCCGGAAGTCGCCGAGGCGGTCCTGCCGGCTCAGGGGACCTTCCGGACCGAGATCCACTCCACGGACCACGGCGTGCTCGGTATGGGCAACCCACAGTTGTCGCGGGTCGGCCCGGAACCACTGCCCGTTCGGCAGGTGCCCACCGAGCCGCACCCGGCCGGCGCCGAGCACCGGTCCGGCGAGACGCCCCATCGCGGCCAGCACCGTCGGACTGTGCCGGAGCACATCGGGCATCAGACTGCCCGCCGCGGTCATGACGGTGGTCGCCGGCGATGTGGTCATCCGGAGATCCCACTCCAGTTCGGTACCGGCCGTCACATGCAGGGCGGCCGGCCCGGTCCATTCGGCACGCACGTCGGTCTGCTCCGTTCGGTTCAACGCGTGACCGAGATAACGAGGGCAGCTCAGCTCCGGCGGGACGTCGCTGTACACCGTCCACGTGCCCTCCGGGTCGCGGTGCCATACGGACGTGAAGCCGTCGCCGATGCTGGTGGTCGGGAATCTGCGCAGCGCGAGATAATGGCCGCTCGCGAACGGCGCGCCGATCACGGCGTAGCCGGCGAAACGCTCTCCGGAAACCCGGGGCAGTTCGCAGGGCCTCTCGGCGGCTGCGTGCGGGGTGATGGTCATGATCGTCCTCCTGAATTGCGGGTACTTCGATCCTGGGCTCACCGCCCCCGCACGTCATGAGGCCGCTGCCTCATCTTTCGAACCCGGAACTGTGCGAGGACACTGATCCCATGACGTCCACAGGGGACGGTCCGCGACGAGCGGAACTGGTCGCCGCGCTGTCCCTCGCGATCGATCTGGGTCTCGGTCAGCCGATGGAGCACATGCTGCGCTCGGCCGTGATCGCCACGCGTATCGCCGACCGGATGGAGTTGACTGCAGATCAGCGCGACGTGGTGTTCTACGCCGATCTGGTCGCGTGGATCGGATGCCACGCCGATTCGCACGAACTGGCACGGATGTTCGGCGACGACATCACCTTCCGCGCCGACACCTACGCGGTGGACATGACGGGATTACCGTTCCTACGGCTACTGATGAGTCATGTCGGGCGGGGACTGCCTCACACGGAGCGATTCCTCCATGCCACCGCCTTCCTGTTCACCGCGCGGCGGCAGATGTCCGAACTCATCCGGTCCCACTGCGGGTCCGCGAGTGTCCTCTCCGATCGGGTCGGTCTGGATCCGGAGGTGGGATCGATGCTCGCCTTCACCTTCGAGCGCTGGGACGGCGCAGGGCTACCTTCGGGCGCGCGCGGCGACGAGATTCCCGTCGAGATGCAGATCGTGCACCTGGCCGACGTGGCCGAAGTGCACCTACGGCCCGGTGGGCCGGCACAGGCGGGCGCTGTTGCTCGTGCGCGCAGCGGAACCCAGTTCGGACCCCACGTGGTGCAGGTCTTCGTCGACGCTGTCGACGCGATCACCACGGGAGTGCTCGAACAGGACGCGTGGTCGGCGGCGCTGGCCCAGGCATCCGATCGGGATTACACAGTGAGCAAGCCCGAACTGGACGAGATGCTGCGCGCGATGGCAGATTTCGTCGACCTCAAATGTCCGTATCTACTGGGACATTCGCGGCGCGTCGCGGATCTGGCGGCGGCAGCGGGCCGGCATCGCGGGCTTCCGGTCGCCGAGGTCGAACTCCTCTACCGCGCCGGGCTCGTGCACGGACTGGGACGGATGGGTGTGCCCAACCAGATCTGGGAGAAGATCGATCCGCTCACCACGGCGGAATGGGAACGGCTCCGCTTGTACCCGTATCTGACCGGACGGATCCTCAGCCGCGTCGGTGGGTTGGAGTCCGTCGTCGCCGTCGCTGTGACGCACCGAGAGCGACTCGACGGTTCCGGCTATCCCGGTGGGCTCCGGGCCGCCGACCTGGGCGCGACGGCGCGAATCCTCGCCGCCGCGGAAACCTACCAGCGCCTACGAGAACCTCGGCCGCACCGCAGGGCACTGACGGCCGAGACTGCCGCGGCCCGGATGTGCCGTGACGCGGAAGCCGGTCGATTCGACACCGAAGCCGTCGAGGCCGTGCTGGTCGCGGCCGGACATCCGACGAAGCGCCGTGCCCCCTGGCCTGCGGGATTGACGGGGCGTGAGGTGGAAGTCCTCAGACTCGTCGCTCTGGGATACTCGAACCGGCAGATCGCCGACGAGCTGGGCATCGCGCACAAGACGACCCGCAATCACGTCGAGCACCTGTACACCAAGCTCGACGTCCACAACCGTACCCAAGCGGGGCTCGCGGCCATCGACCTCGGCTTGTCCTGAGAGCGGCAGGACGATGGCACCATGGGGCCTCGATCAGGCGTGATCACCACGGGGTTCGATGTTGGCGTTGCGGTGAAAAACGTTGTCCGGATCGTACTTTCTCTTGATCTCGACCAAGCGCGCGTACTTGGTGAGGCCGTAGGTGGCCTGCACCTGCTCCTGCTCGAACTCGCTCATCGCGTTCACGTAGGAACCGATCCCGACCGAATGCGGGCGCAGAGCCTGCCAGAGGGAACGGACCCAGGTGCGCTCGGCCGGCAGCAGGTCGGAAGTGGGACAGACACCGGCCAGGAAGGCGGCGAAGCGAGGGGTGCGTTCCCCACCGAAGGCGGTGTCGTCGTCCCCGGCTTCGCAGTACGCCTCGTCCAGCCGGTAGAACAACATCATCGACAGCGGCGAGTTCTTCCTGGGCAGATGCTCAGTGACCACGGCGATCGCTTCGTCGGTGAGGGCTTCGAGATAGCAGCTCTTGTCGTAGCAGTACAGGCCCCACGCGGTGCTCTCGTCGAGGAGCCGCTGCAAGTCGACGTAAGGCATCGGGGTGACGAACTCGAACAGCGGCGGGAGCGTGTCGCGAATCCGTGCCAGGAGGTCGTGGTGTGTCTGCGGTGTTCCGAAACCGGTCACGACGAGGGCGTAGCCGGGCTGGAAGTGGTACTTCTCGGGCACGAAGGGAGCCGGCGGGGCGTTGAGTCCTGCGATCACGATGTTGAGTTCGCGCGGCAGCGTGTCGATGACCTCCCGGGCGAGTCGCAGCACCTCGGCGCCCTGGTCCAGCCCCCAGAACAGCATCCCGAACTGTACGACCGGTCCTACCTCGTGCAGGCGGAACTCGAACTCGGTCACGACACCGAAGTTTCCTCCGCCTCCGCGGATCGCCCAGAACAGATCCGGGTACTCGTCCGCGGAGGTCCGCAGGATCCGGCCGTCGGCAGTGACTACCTCGGCGGAGACGAGGTTGTCGATGCTCAACCCGGCTTGACGGGTAAGCCAGCCCATCCCCCCGCCGAGGGTCAGTCCCGCAACCCCGGTGTGACTGATCAGCCCGGCCGGGACGGCCAGCCCGTGGGCTTGGGTAGCGGCATCGAGATCACTCAGCAGCGCGCCGGCCCCGACCCGCACCCGCCTGGTATCCGGATCGACAGCTACGTGGTTGATCGGGCCGAGGTCTATCACCAGGCCGTCGTCGAGAACCGAGGAACCCGCGGTGCTGTGCGCTCCCCCGCGTACAGCGATCTCCATCGCGTGCTCGGTCGCGAAGGCAACCGCCGCCACCACGTCGGCGGTGTCACGACATCTCGCGATCATGGCCGGGTGACGATCGATGTCGGCGTTCCACACCCGCCGCGCCTCGTCATAGCCCGCATCGTCGGGACCGAGAACCGGCCCCGCCATCGTGGTTCGCAGGGTCCCGACGTCACCGCCGGTCGTGTAGGTCATGAGCGTCTCCTCCTGCCGGCACTACCTGGCGCTGGGGTGACGACGCGCATTTCGGCGCGAAAACATACTGTTCCATCGTCGAACCCCACTATTACCGACCCAGGGTTGCTTTGGACCCATCAACCGTACGTCCGGCTCTCGGGGTGCCACAAGGGCGGCCGGGTTGATCGTGGCGCGCAAGAAACGGGGCGGTACCGGCCTGACGCGACTTGTGTGGATCCGACCCCGCTATCCGGGGTCGAGGCCACACACATCTGTTTCGGGCACGCCGTCTGGACTGTCTGCGAACTGCGGGGATACGCTTCTTTCGGCGCCCATCGAGAATCCGCTCACCCGACCACGCCGCTCGGTCCGACGTGATCTCGACGAAGGACGCATTCACCATGACTCACGACATCGCTACTTCGGCGCCTCCCGGCGCCACCGATCCCGACCGCCTGTTCACCAGCGTCGACCCGCGCGACGGGACAACCCTGGGCCAGTACCGCATCACCGGCGCCGCAGAGGTAGCCGCCACCGTAGAGCGCGCCCGCTCCGCCGCACGGTGGTGGGACGAGATCGGTTTCCGAGGTCGGCGCGATGTTCTCCTCGATTTCAAGAAAGCCATTGCCGGTGAGGCAGATTCATTGGCTTCACTCATCTCCGCCGAGACCGGAAAACCGCACGACGACGGATTCATCGAAGTGATGCTCACCGTCGAGCACCTCGACTGGGCCGCACGGAACGCCTCGAAAGTTCTGGGGCCCCGGCGCGTTTCCTCCGCCCTGCCGTCGATGAACCAGAAGGCGATCCTCGAGTACCTGCCCCTCGGTGTCGTCGGGGTCATCGGTCCGTGGAACTTTCCTGCGTTCACGCCGATGGGGTCGATCTCGTACGCTCTCGCTGCGGGTAACGCTGTGGTATTCAAGCCGTCCGAACTGACACCGGGTGTCGGCATGTGGTTCGAGAAGACTTGGAACTCCGTCGCTCCCGGCCATCCGGTTCTCCAGGTGATCACAGGTTTCGGCGACACGGGTACTTCGCTTGCGCGGGTAGGCGTCGACAAGATCGCCTTCACCGGTTCCGGTGCCACCGCACGCAAGGTGATGGCCGTATGCGCCGAGACGCTGACGCCCATGGTCGCCGAGTGCGGCGGTAAGGACGCTGTGATCGTCGCCGAGGATGCCGACCTCGACAAGGCAGCGGAAGCCGCTGCGTTCGGCACGGTCCTGAACGCAGGACAGGCATGCGCGAGTGTTGAACGTATCTATGTCGCCGATCCGGTATACCAGCAGTTCGTCGACAAGCTCGCCGCCGCCCTCTCCCGCGCCCGTCCGGGCCCGGAGGACACCGCCACATACGGTCCGATGACCTTGCCGCGGCAGATCGAGGTGGTGCGACGCCACCTCCGCGACGCGCTGGACCACGGTGCAACGGCCGTCATGGGCAGTCTCGATTCGGTCCGGGAGCGATACATCGAACCCGTCATCCTGAAGGACGTGCCGGACGACTCCCCCGCTGTTCAGGAGGAAACGTTCGGGCCGACGGTCGTCGTCGATCCGGTCCGTGACCTCGACGAAGCCGTCGAACGGGCCAACGGCACGCACTACGGTCTCGGCGCGGCGGTGTTCACGCGCAGCAAGAAACGAGGCTTGAAGGCGGCACGCCGGATCCGTAGTGGCGCAGTCGCGGTGAACAGTGTCTTCAGCTTCGGCGCGGTACCCGCCCTCCCCTTCGGCGGTATCGGCGAGTCGGGCTTCGGCAGGATCCACGGCGCCGATGGCCTGCGCGAGTTCAGCCGGCCGCACGCGGTGACGGTGGAACGGTTCCGCGCCCCACTGGCCCTGTTCGCGGTCGACACTCCCGAGCGGGACATGAGGATCGCGAAACGTATGTTCCGGATGCGTCACGCATGGTGATCTCGAACCGGGGCATTCCCTTCGCCCGGACGCTATCGGACGGATGGATCTACAAGTCGGTGATATCTGTCAACTCGTAGTGCAACGCCGCCGTCCGCATCAGGCGATGTGCGAGATGGACGCCGATGTGCTGCACGACCGGGAACTTCTTGTCGATGAGATCGCCGGCATGCTTCGACTCGTCACCGGACAACAGCCGGGCCGTCGCCCGGGCGGGCGCACCTGTCGGTTTGCCCGACCACGTGCAAGGACGGATGCGGACTTCGGGGTAATTACGGAGCCGTTTGTTCTTCGACGCCTTGCCCGGCGTGCGGAAATAGGCGTGATCGGCTTCGACGACGAGGTTGACGGGGGTGTCCACCCACGTGCCGTCGCGCTTACGCGTCTGGAGTTGCACGACCTTCTCGTCGGCGAATCGGTTCGGAGCGTTTCCTGCCATGTCACTGATCCTCGTCTCGACGGGTCCTTCTATTGTGGATCGTCGGAGTGGCTGACGACATTGACGACCGTGCCATCCGGTGCGCGCACGAAGAACCGCCGTACGCCCCACGGCTCCGTGGTCAGCGGATGGACGATCTCGAACCCTCGACGCTGCGCTTCCTCGTAGGCGGCCTCCACCTCGTCGCCGACGTGAACCGAGATGGACGAGTCCACGGGAGCGGTCTCGTCGCCGCTGACCAACTGGACGACGGCACGACCGTCCGGAGTGGTGAACCGCGCGACCCACCCGAGGTTCATCTCTTCGACGCTCAGCCCCAGATAGTCCATGTAGAAACTCCGTGCTTCCCCGATATCCGGGACGTTGATGTTCGTGGTGATGCCGGTCGGACGCATGCAGGTCGCTCCTTCGACGATCTTCGGTGGGATCGACCCCGCTCAGTGGGGCCCAACCCACGCAAATCCGTAATCACAGACGAGGCCGCTCTCCCTGGGCACTACCGCACCGTAACCCCGATTTGGTGTTCTCGACCGATTTACACGCCGTCGAGAACACCAAATCGGGTCATCGCTTCGTCCCACCTCCGGAGGGGGTTCCGCTCATGATGGTCGACGGTCTCGCAGCGAAGTTCTCCAGCAATTCGTGAATTCGAGTACACCACTACTCATGCCCCGCGGGTTCGCCCCCGCCAGACTCGTATCCACGGATCGGCCCGTCCCGACAATCGGAGAACTCATGTCTCTCACCAATTCCACGGCCCACCCGAAACTCGCACCCACCTTCGTCCGCTACAGCGACGACCTGGAACGACGAGACCCCGACGAAGATGCCCTGATCGAGCGGATCGTCGAGTCGCTGCACCGTAACAACGAGTGGGCCGCCGAGAAGTACAAGCATGCGATCCGCGACGCCCACGCCAAAGGGCTCGGTGTCATGCGCGGGGAACTGACCGTGTATCCGAATCTGCCCCGGCCCTATCGGCAGGGACTGTTCGCGAAAGCCCGGACATATCCGGTACTCGTTCGCTTGTCCAGCACGGCAGGCGCGCTTCGCAGCGATCAGGTGGGCGGAGTCCGCGGAATGGCGATCAAGGTTCTGGGTGTGAGCGGTGACCGGATCATCCCGGACGGACACACGAATCAGGATTTCATTCTGGTGAACAGCGATACGTTCCCGTTCGCCGATGTGCGTTCGTACGCCGGCAAGGGAATGCGGTTCGCAAAGATCCTTGCACGCACTCCCGACCCCCTGCTTCGGACAGCCTGCTTTCTCGCCCGAGGCGCTTCGCGGATCTTCACGCCACTGCACCTCACCCTCCCGAACGATGTGCAATTGTTTGCGCGACCGAACGACCACGTCCTCGGTGAGACCTATCATTCGGCGGCGGCGCTTCGTTACGGCGACCATGTCGCCAAAATCTGCATCACTCCCCTCTCGGATTCGGTCAAGAGCCTCACCGGACAACGCATTCCTCGCAGCGCCGGCGACGACGCGCATCGCCTGTCCGTCGAGCAGTTCTTCGCGCACACCAGTGCCGACTACGAGGTCCGCGTCCAGCTCTGCACCGACACCGAGAAGATGCCGATCGAGGATGCCACCGTGCAGTGGGCCACGGGCGAGTCACGGCATGTTCCGGTGGCCCGAATTCGGATTCCCCGACAGGACACCAGCAGCACGGCGCTGCGCACCTACGCCGAAGACGTCGTGTCGTTCAATTCGTGGACCGGTCTCGCAGATCATCGTCCGTTGGGCTCGATCAATCGGCTGAAACTTCGCGTCTACAACGCGTCGAGCGAATTCAGGCACCGCAAGAACGGAATCGACCGCGTGGAACCGACCACAATTTCCGATATTCCCGAATAGTGAGCTGTATTCGCACTGCTCGAACCATATTTTTACGCTCCCGGCCTCCTTATACTGAGTTACCGTGGCCATCAATTGGCAGTTGGTCGATCGTCCCGACGAATTCGATACGATCCGATCCGAGCTGACCGGAGACGGTCAGGGCGCCATCCTGATCGGCGCCGCCGGGGTCGGCAAGACCACGCTCGCGCACCTCGTCGCCGATTCCCTCGGTTCGCCCGTGCAGTGGGTGGCGGGCACCGAGTCGGCACGCAGCATTCCACTCGGTGCGTTCGCCCCGCTCGTCGATCCGTCCACGACCCGCGACGCCGTCGCATTGGTCGGATCCGCTCGACGGTCTCTCCTGCGGCAGGGAGACATCGTGCTCGGTGTCGACGACGCGCATCTGCTCGACCAGCTGTCGGCGACCCTGCTCCAGCAGCTCGCGATCGAACACACGGTGCGGATCATCGCCACGATCCGCTCCGGCGAACCCGTCCCCGACGCCGTCACCTCGCTGTGGAAGGACGACTACCTGCGGCGCATCGAACTACGTCCGTTCACCAAAGAGGAGAGCATCCGTCTCGTCCGGTCCGTCCTCGACGGGCAACTCGAGGAACTGAGCGCCGACGTCATGTGGGAGATGTCCGGCGGCAATGCGCTGTTCCTCCGGCATCTCGTCGAAGGTGCCCTCGATGCGGGACATCTGGTGCAGGTATCCGGTGTGTGGCAGCTCCGCGGGCAGACCGCCGCAACACCCGGGCTCACCGAACTGCTGGAATCGCGCCTCGATCGCGCCGGCCGGGAGGTCCGTACCGCTCTCGGACCGCTCGCCTTGTGCGAGCCGCTCGACCTCGACATTCTGCTCCGTATCGCCGGCGAGGACGCCGTGGACGCGGCCGAGATGCGCGACCTGATCCGCATCGAACCCGACGGCTCCCGGCTCGACGTGCGATTCAGTCATCCCCTGCTCGGCGAGGTCGTGCGGGGACGCATGGGCACCGCATCGGCCCGCAGGCTCCGCGGGCGGCTCGTCGACGAGCTACAGCAACGCGGGACGAGTACCGCTGCGGAACGCATCCGCCTCGCCGAGCTCTACATGGGCAGCAATCGCCCTCCCGACACCGAACTGCTCGTCACCGCGGCGCGCGACGCGGTCTCGTTGTCGAATCATCCGCTCGGTGAACGCATCGCCCGCCGGGCCTGCGAGCGCGGGGGCGGTATCGCCGCCGCCGAACTGCTGGCCCGCGCGCTCCTGTGGCAGGGCCACCCCGGACGCGCCGAGAAGACACTGTCCCGATTCGACCCGGAGGGCATGAACGAACTCGAGCTCATCCAGTGGGGCATGCCGCAGGTATCCATCCTCTTCTGGTCGCTCGGTGAGGTCGAGCGCGCCCACGAGATCCTCGACCTGCTGCGCGAGCGGACCCACCACCCCGCGTTGCGCACGCTCGTCGACGCGGTGACGGCCTCGGTCGCCGTCCACGAGAACAAGCTCGACGAGGGACTCGCGCTTTCCGCCGAAGTCCTGTCCGACCCGGACGCACTGGCCCAGGCGGTCGAATGGGCTGCCTTCAGCGCGGGACTGGCCATGACGGTCGCCGGTCGCGGCAGCGAATTCGAACCCATCGCTCGCCGCTGCTTCGACATGCGCAAATCGACCGACGGCATGATCCGTACGATGATCCGGTACGGCGACGTCGTCGCCCTCGCCCAGATCGGCGACCTCGCGCTGGCGGAAGAGCGGGTCGCCGAGATCTCGCACTTCTCCTCGTCCGGTCAGTACCTCGCATGGGCGATCTCCAAGATCATGGCCGCCGTGATCCACACGAACCGCGGTTGCTTTCCCGAGGTCGTCTCGGAGATCGAACAGGCGCTGGCTGCGCTCACGGCCGAAGTTCCCCTGCCGTGGCGAGTGCCCGCAACCATTCTTCTGGCCAAGGCGTACGCCGTACTCGGGCAACCCCAGCACGCACAGCGTGTCCTCGACGACGCCGACGAACACACCGGACTTCACACGGCGATCCATCGTCCCACCCGGTTGATCGCACAGTCCTGGCTGGCTGCCGCCGAGAACTCCGAGCAGCGCAGCGTCGCCTTCGCCCGCGAAGCCGCCGAGGCCGCCCGCACGTCCGGGCAGTACGCCGTCGAGGCCGACGCCCTTCACGACGCCGCGCGCTTCGGAGACCGCAGTGTCGCGGGCCGCCTGGCCGAACTCGTCGACCACGTCGACGGTCCGGTGGCGTCGCTCCAAGCCCGCCACGCGGCCGCAGTGGCCAAGGCGGATGCGGCCGAACTGGACGCGGTCAGCGACGACTTCGAGCAACATGGGCTGTTCCTTCACGCTGCGGATGCCGCAGCGCTCGCGGCGTCCGCCCACACGCACGACGGCGACAGGCGACAGAGCACCGAATCCGCCGCCCGGGCATTCAAATTCGCCGCTCGCTGCGGTGGGATCACGACACCTGCGATCCAGTCTGCGGCCCACCCTTTGCCGTTGACCGCCCGCGAGCGTGAGATCGCCGCGCTCGTCGCCACGGGTCTGACGAACCGGCAGATCTCCGAGCGACTGTTCGTGTCGGTCCGCACCGTCGAAGGCCATCTCTATCGGGCATGTATCAAGCTCGGTGTTTGCGATCGCGAGCAGCTCGGACGCTTGATGCGCAACGAGGACGAGTGACGCTCGACGAGTAGTGCGCTACTCGCGACATGCCGACGGCAGCCCTCCATGCTGGGGAGAAGAACGCAGCGCCGTCCGGATCCGCATCGTGACGACGCGGAGATCCCGGGAGGAGCGCATGGTCACCGTTGCGACGTGGAACCTGGAGAACCTGTACCGTCCGGGGCACGAATCCGGACCTCCGAACGACGAGGTCTACCAGCGCAAGCTCGACACTCTCGCCGACATCGTGACCGAAGTCGACGCCGACATCCTCGCGGTCCAGGAGGTCGGTGACCCTGCCGCCCTCGACGACCTCGTCGCCCTGCTACCCGACCACTGGCACCGATGCCTGTCCGCCCATCCGAATCCGCGCGGGATCCGGGTGGGTTTCGTGTCCCGACCGGCGTTTCTCGACTCGTCCGAGATCACCGTCTTTCCGGAGCCACTGGGATCCGTGCGGGTGGCCGACGGATCTGCGTCCGGCAGCTTCGCCACGCGAATGGGACGGGGCGCGTTGAGGGTTCGGGTCGCGACGGAGATCGGTGTGCTCGATCTGATCACCGCGCATCTGAAGTCCAAGCTGCTCACCTATCCCGGTAACCGGTTCGCTCCACGCGACGAGGACGAACGTGCCCGCTTCGGTGTCTACGCGCTCTACCGGCGGGCAGCCGAAGCCGCCACCGTGCGAGCAGCGGCGACCGCTCTGCTCGACGGTGCGATCGAGGACCGGCCGCCGCGCGACGATCCCGCCGTCATCGTGCTCGGCGACCTCAACGACACCGCCGACGCCGCCACCACCCGGGTGCTCCACGGGCCGCCCGGCTCCCAGATCGGCACCGCCGGGTTCCCTCGTCCCGACCACGGCGACCGGACCCGCCTGTGGAACGTCGCCTCATTGATTCCCGAGGAGCACCGCTTCTCGCGGATCTTCGAGGGACAACCCGAGCTGATCGACCACATCCTCGTCAGCCATCGGCTGCTCGACCACCTCGAGTCCGCCACAGCGGTCACCGATGCGCTGACCGGAATCACCGCAGACCCCCGCTTGCGGCGGGCCACAGTGAACTCCGATCACGCGCCGGTCGTCGTGCGTCTCCTCTGACAGGCCCGCTCACTCGATGCGGAAGCTCGCGTACGCCTTGTCGCAGGTGCTCGAGTTTCGTTCGACGATCTGCTGCAGGCAGTGCGTCTGCTCGATGATCCCCATACCGACCTCGGAGAAGGTGTCCTCGTGGTAGACGTGGCGCGCCAGCAGCGGGTTCGTGAACGCCTGCGTGAACGCGTCGTGGGCGACCATCGTGGTCAGCAGCTCCCCCATCATGCGGTGCCGGGGATAGTCCTCGGCGAAGATCCCCACGTACCACTCGACCGCGTCGACATCGCCGTAGAGCCGCGCGAGCTTCTGCTGCACCTCGACGTCCCCGGTGAGTTCGGCGAAGCTCGTCAGTCGTCCGAGTCCGAACGCCTCCCGGTAGTCGTTGAACGAACGCAGCCGCGCCTGACGCATCAGCCCGACGGTCCTCTCCTCCACCGACTCACGGTCGGGGCACATCGGATGACGGTCGACCAGGAAGGCCGGGGTGTTCCCGAGGCCGATCCTCGACGCCTTCTGTCGCGAGCACTGGTCGATGATCGACTCGATGCCCCTGTCGATCACCAAGGGATTGTTGTCGACGAATATCCGCGTACTCACCCGCTGCGAATCGAACACCACCGAATCCGGAATCAACGAATGCCACCGGTACAGGAGGTTGAATTCGATTGCACACCAGTTCGTTCTGTTCCACGGCGCTCTGTCCGCCATGAACGGGACGAACTCGATCGGGAAGTCGAACGGTCCGATGTGTTTGATGTACTCCTCGATGACGATCTTCAACAGGATGACGATCATGATGTTGCGGGTGGTCTCGAACAACCGGTCGTCGTCCCACTCCGGGTACGCGCCTTCGAGAATGCCGGCGATCCGGTTGTGTTCGCGGAGGAACAGCACGTTCAGCACGGTGTTGCCGATCGTGCTGTTGCCGTGCTCGAGTCCGACCGCGAACACCGACCCCTTCCGCTCGTCCGGGCACAGTCGGAGAACCGTCTCCAGCAGGTACTTCCGGTTGTGCAGTTTCGCGAACTTCGGAACGAACCGGAGCTCCTCCCCCGGCTTGCGCTCGGCGAACAGGAAGGGCGGATATTCCTCCTCGTCGATGACCTGACTGTCGAGGCGACCCCCGTAGCCTGCCCGCAGCATCGCAGTCTTGTCCTGATTCACCCCGTAGATCTGACACAGGTCGATCTCGTGGTTCGAGTCGTTCTTCCGCGGGTCCTTCCTGTTCGTGCGCAGGAAGCTGTCGGTGAACCACTGCGCGAAGAACGCGAACCACACACTCGTGTCGGTCGAGGGAATCTCACGGGTGCGCCGGAACAGCGCTACCACGTCCCCGACCGCCGGCAATTCCTCCGGCGGTGTGGTGGACGGAGGGAGGTGACGACCGCTGTAGGTGCGGTCGGTCAGACTCGTCCACGTCGTGTAGTCGGCAGCCAGCGTCAGCGGGCGCGGACGCGGCGGCACAGCGTTGGCATACTTCTCGATCGCCAGTCTGCTGGCCTGCCGTCGAGCGACCGGGATCCGCCCGACCACCTCGGCCCCGATCCACGGGAGGCGACCGGAGAGCAGGGGCGACAACTTCATCGTGGAGTGGTGCCGACGTGGACGGCGAGTCGGTAACAGCAAAGGTGTGAACATCGAGGTTCCCGTCGTCGATATCGATGCCGGTGGAGACCGGCTAGATGCGAACCACCGAGGCGAGCCGGTACGACGCCGACAGCCGCCGGGGGTTGTTGTCCATGGTCAGCGGAGGTGAGTACCGGGAGTTCATGGTCACCCGGAAGACCACCGAGTCGGCCACGCGCGCATCGTCCCCCACCGTCCGGCGATGCGGGAAGCCCCACAGGGGATTCCACGACTCGTTGACCGGTCCGAGCGCCGCGGTGCAATCCAGCAGGAGTGCGGGATAGGTCGCCGCGACGGCCGGGTCGATCTCGACGCCGTGCCTTTCGGCGTTCGACAACATCCAGGCGAGGCTGATGTCGGCGAGCGAGGTCGTCGGGAAGCCACCGCCGACGTCGCAATGCACTCCCGCGAACCACACCTGTTCGATGGTCTGTCCGTCCGCCGCCGGGCCTTCCCAGAGAGTCGGTGGGAACTGGCGGCGCCGCTCGTCGAGCGACAGCGCGTGGTAGCCGGCCTTGACGTCCCGATGGAGCCGGGTATCCAGGAAGCCGTAGTCCTTCTGGTCGAGTCGGCCGAAGAGCGCACCCGGGATTCCGAGTGTTCCGACCGTGTCCCACACGCCGATCATCTCGATGTGCCCGTCGACCATGCGGATTCCGTCACGAGGACCGGCCCACTTCGAGTCGTCGCCTGTCCGGTTGCGGTAGGCATGGAAGGCCTGGTCGACGAGGCGATCGGTGGGACGACGGGACGGCAGCCCGCAGTAGGCAATCATGCCGCCGAGGCTCCGCGCGGTGTACGCGCCGCGGCTGAAGCCGACGAGGAAGAGACGGTCACCTTCTTCGAAGACGTCGGCGATACGTCCGTAGCCTTCCCGTACGTTCTCGATCAGACCGTGCCCGAAGGCGCCACCGCGCACGCGGGACAGCAGGTTCCCTTCCGTACCCACTCCGGGGTCGTAGATCTTGTCCTGAGTGGTGGTCGTCGCCAGCGCTTCGTGGAAGCGGTACACATTCGTGCGCGTACGCTCTCCCGAGTTCCAGGTTCCGTCAGCGCAATAGATGATGTTCTTCGGCATGTCGATTCGTCCTTGCCGCATCGGTTCGAAGCTGGTGCAACGATCGTCACGCGGCGGGGTGCGGCAGGCACGAGTAGTGCGCTACGCGAATGTGGTCACGTGGCGTCTCAGAACGGGGCGACCTCCGGGCACGTCCATTCCCCATCCCAGTTCGCCGCGTCGGTCTCGTCGATCCCTTCCAGCCGCGTCATGCTGATGCGCGAGTACTCGTCGACAGGGAGAACCAGGACGTATCCGTACTGGGTCGTCCACCGCGCAGGCAGCAGCACCCAGTAGTTCTGTCCGACCAACAGCGTTCTCAGGCATTGGTACCGATAACCGAATCGTTCCTCCGAACTCGGATCGAGAACCGTCTCGTGGACGAGGTTCGCAGGCGCATACAGGCGATCGGCGGTGTCCAGGACGACGACGGTCTCCTTGTCCCACAGGTCGGCCGCGACGTTCTGCGCCTGACCACGTCCGTACTCGGTGGCGAAGATGTTGGTGCACCAGAACAGCGCCAACACGAGCGCAACACCCGCGAACAACCAGGTCGAGCGCTCCGCCGCCGACACCGTCGAGACGCCGTCCGTCCCCAACGCCGACCGGATGCCGACTCCGACGATGACCAGTACCGCTCCCACCGCCAGGAAGATCGGAACGAGGGTCGCGCTGCGCACCGGGGAGAACCGCGGCACCATCACAGCCGACACCGACAGGGCCACGAGCAGGACTCCCACGCCGATCGCGCTCCATCCGGCGCGCCGAACGACTCGACGTTGCCGGCCTCGCCTAACCAACCGCAGACCGTAGGTGCGGATCCAGAACGCCATACACGCCACCGCGAGGAACGAGACGAGCGTGGGATACAGGACGCTGACGCTGCGCAACACGTAGTCGGCCGTCGTGAAACCGAAGGCGCCCGTGTCGACACCGAAGTACGCGAAATACGCTCGGGCGGAGACGAAACCGAAGTAGTAGCACAGACCCGTCAGCAAGGTCGTCGGCGCGACGATGCCGGCGAGCAGGCCGACCCACATGTGCGTCGGATATCCCGTTGTCCGGGTTATTTCGTCACTCATGAGGGGTCGGCGCATGCCCGGGAGATGGTTCTTCGGCACCCCGCACACCCGGCTGGGGACTCGACGTCATTTCTACCTCTGTCGGCGCTATCGAGGGCGACTCGAATGTTGGGCCGAGAAAAGGGTCTGCCGACGCAGGCTCGGAGCCAACCGAGCGTTCCGGAACTACGTATGGTGTAGCCCCAATTGGCGACGTCGCCTCAAACCAACCGGTGGCCTCGACCGTCGTGGATACGGACTCCGATAAGGTCGGGACCGGACCCCGGGTTACCGACGATGCGGGTATACGAGATTCCTCCGTGGTGCGATCGCACCCGGCAGTACCCGCGGCACACAACACCAACGCCGCGGAAGCAAGCGTCGTGCGGAACCGTGACGTTGTTCTGAAGCCTTCGAGCGTGCGCATCTCGCAACCTCTGTTGGGAGCTCCTGCAATTCTTCGATCCGCGTTGACCGTAGAACCGACGGATACGTCCCGACACGAGTACTCCACTACTCGTTCGCCACACGAGGCACGACCCCGTGCACGGTTCGCAGTGACGGAGGCAATGACCCCATCCCGCAGTGCCGAATGCACTGTCCCACCACGAATCGAGTAGCCGCCTACTCTCCCCGGAGCGCTTGTGCGCTCGTAGCTTTCTTCTCACAGACCGCGGACGGATCCGCGTTCCTCCAGATCGGAGTCTCGAGAATGAGTACACAACCCGGACAGTGGCGGCTGTTGGACGAAGCCGAGGCTGCCGCACTCTCCCTGGCCGACGAATCGATGCCGGTGACACCGACCGTCGACAAACCCGATACCGACTCGCGGGCCTCCACGGCAACCGCCTCGGAGCACTTCCCCGGCTCGAACGAGTCCACCGACGACAACGGGGACGCCGATCTGCCGGCCGACCCACCGCTCACGACACAGGAATAGATCATGGGACTCTTCTTCCGCAATCGGACGGGCGAATCCGTCTGGGTTGCATATGCATACAGTTCACCGGGATGCCCGGACGGCGGCGACTGGGCGAAGAAGGGCTGGTGGCGGCTCACACCGGGTGCCACGGCCAAAGTCCGGTCGGGATTCGTCGGTGGTAGCAAGTTCTTCTTCTACGCGCACGGAGAAGGCGGCAGCCCGGAATGGAGCGGACCGTTCGTCACCAACCTGCCGCAGCAGGCATTCGACTGGTGCTGGAACACCGCCGGCTCGTCGGGAACCGACCGCGGTCTCCAGAAGCTGATCGTTCCCACCACGAGCCTGGATCACACGGTCGTCTTCAGCTGATCGGCTTCCGATTCATCCACCCGACGGCGTCGCGTCATCGTCGCGTCGTACCCACAAGGATCGAACATGGTTACAAAGAATCGCGGAAACGGTCGCACACCCCGCCCCGAGAAGGACGACCTCGCCGTCGCTCTGCGGAAGTTCATCCGCAGCAAGGGCGCCGACTACCTCGACGATCCGAACGTCTCGTCCGTCGGCGTCGGGTACAAACACGTGGACGGCAAACCGACCGACGAGCTCGCCGTGCAGTTCACGGTGAACGAGAAGGTATCGGAGCCCGAGGCTCTCGAAGCACTGGGCACCTCCCCTCTTCCCGAGAGCATCACCGTGAACGGTGTGGAGGTTCCGACCGATGTGATCGAACGATCGTACGAACCCGCATTCCGCCGCGTCCCGGAGGCAGCGACGCCGCCCCGGAAGACGCGGCTGGATCCGATCGTCCCGGGTGTGAGCGTCGGGCACACGAGTGTCAGTGCCGGGACGATCGGATGCATCGTCTACGACGTCGACAACCACACCCCGTACATGCTCAGCAACTGGCACGTGCTGCACAACGCGACCGGTCGGGTGGGTGACACGATCGTCCAACCCGGTCCGCACGACGACAACCGCATCGACGACAACCGGGTAGGACGACTCGTGCGGTCGCATCTGGGGCCGGCCGGGGACTGTGCCGTGGCGACGATCGAGGATCGGCAGTTCGATCCGGAGATCTGCGGGCTCGGCGTCGTGCCGGACGCGATCGGAGAACCCGAGCTCGGTGACACGGTGATCAAGAGCGGTCGCACCACCGGCATCACCCACGGTCTGGTGCGTCGTGTCGACGTGATCGCCAAGATCACGTATCGAGGGTTCGGCACGAAGTCCATCGGTGGGTTCGAGATCGGACCCGACCCGAAGCACCCCGGCAGCCGACGGTGAGATCAGCAGCGGCGGCGACTCGGGTTCCGCGTGGATGTTCCGGTCCGGAACCGGCGCGGCGACCACCGTCCTGGCCGGGCTGCATTTCGCCGGCGAAGCGAACGGCAGCTCCGACGAGCACGCGCTGGCATGCCTGCCGCAGTCCGTCTTCGAGAAGCTGGGCGTGACCCTTACCCCGCCCGTGTCGGAAGAGGCGGTCGCGGCCGTCGGCTACGACCCGAACTTCCTGTCGACGCCCGTCCCGCTTCCCGACGTGACGGCCGAGGTGAAGCCCGACATCGCGAAGGCGAACGACGGGTCCGAGGTACTGCACTACACGCACTTCTCGCTGGCAATGCGCAAGTCGCGCCGGTTCGCGGCATGGGTGGCGTGGAACATCGACGGCGGTTCGATGAAGAAGCTCAGCCGAAAGAACATCGACTTCGTCAAGGATCCACGTCTGGCGGCGGACACCCAGGTCGGCAACGAGCTGTACCGAGCGAACCGACTCGATCGCGGGCACCTCGCACGACGCGCCGACCTGTTATGGGGCAGCACGAGCGAAGCAACGAAGGCGAACACCGATTCGTTCTTCTACACCAACATCACCCCGCAGATGGACGACTTCAACCAGAGTGCCCGCGATGGCGTCTGGGGCAAGCTCGAGGACGCGGTCTTCGCTGATGTGGAGGTCGACGATCTGAAGGTGTCGGCGTTCGGCGGCCCGGTGTTCGCGGACGACGACCGCGAGTTCAGGAGGGTGAAGATCCCGCGTGAGTTCTGGAAAGTGCTCGTGTTCATGGAGAACGGCGAGCTCGAGGCCCGAGGCTTCCTGCTGAGCCAGAACCTCGACCAGCTCGAGGTGCTCGACCTCGACGAGTTCCGGGTCTTCCAGGTTCCGCTGGCCGAGATCGAACAGCGCGCATTGCTGCGGTTCCCGCAGGCGTTGCGTGATGCGGATCTGCAGGTCGCGGCGGAGACGATCGCCGAGCCACTGGATTCGGTGGCCGCCATCCACTGGTGACGGCTCAACCGATGCGAGGACGCGTGAGGCGTGTCCGCGGAGTCGTGATGATTCCGACCGATGCACCCACCACGACGGCGCGGGTCGTGGTGGAGGTCAGGGACGTGTCGTACGCGGACGGGACTGCGCCTGTGCTGGCGAGTGTCGAGATGGAAGGCATTCCAGTGCGGCCCGGGGGGCGTATCCCCTTCGTACTCGACGCACCGGAAGTGTCTGCTGCTACGGCACTGTCGTTGCGTTGCCACGTCAACCTCGTCGGTGACGGTGTGGTCGCGGTCGGCGACCTGCTGTCGACCCGGTCGATACCGGTGCCGGTGACCGGTGACGCCGGTCCGCTCACAGTGCCGGTCGGCGTGGTCACCTGACGACTCTGCGATCACAACCTCTACGGGAGAAGGTCATCGGATCCCGTACCGAACGAATCGACTCCCGACCGGGACGGTTCGCACCCCACGGAAGGAACACATCCCATGTCCATCTACGAAGCACCACTCACCCACGCCGAGGACTACGGCGACACCGGCGAGTATCAATCGGGACCGGTCGCCGGCACGGCCGTCGTCCACACCGCCGACGGTGATCGGGAAGTCCGGTACGCCGACGTGGACGGCCTGGCCGTGTTCGAAGGCGACATCGTGCTGGGTACGGTCGAGGAGGTCGCAGCACAGGCCGATCCCGAAGGGATCGGCGTCACGGGAGCTCACCTGCGCTGGCCGAACGCGACCGTCCCGTTCGAGGTCGACCCCTCATTCCCCAACGCCCAGCGCATCACGGATGCGGTAGCGCACTGGAATGTCAACACCCGAATACGGTTCATCGCGCGTGCGGGGCACGCGAACTTCGTTCGGTTCCGCCCGAGCACAGCGAGCCGGTCACCGGTCGGTATGCGCGGTGGTCGTCAGGACATCGAGATCACCGCCAATGCCCCTGTCGGCACCGTCGTCCACGAGATGGCCCACGCGCTGGGATTGTGGCACGAACAGAGCCGCGAGGACCGCAACACTCTGGTCGAGATCCGGTTCGCGAACATCGATCCCGCCAGTGCGCACAATTTCGACCAGCACATCACCGACGGCGACGATATCGGCGCATACGACTTCGCTTCCGTCATGCACTATTCGGCGACGGCCTTCAGCACCAACGGGCAACCCACCATCGTGCCGAGAGTTCCGCTACCTCCCGGTGTGGTGATGGGGCAACGGAACGGACTGTCGCGCGGCGACATCACCGCGGTGCACGCGCTGTATCCCGACTGGTCGGGCATCGGTGACCGATGGCGCAACATCGGCGGCGTCTTCCCACCGGGGGCACCGCTGTCCGTCACTTCACGTGGCGCCGGCAACCTCGATGCGTTCATTACGGGCAACGACGGTCGCGTCTACACGTCCTGGTGGTACCAGGGCAACGACTGGTCGGGTATCGGCGATCGATGGCGGAACATCGGTGGTGTCTTCCCCAAGGGCGCGCCGGTCACCGCGATCGCCAAGTCGTCGAACAGCATCGACCTGTTCATCACCGGCAACGACGGCCGTGTCTACACCTCCTGGTGGTACTACGGCAGCGACTGGTCGGGCCTGGGCGACCGCTGGCGCTCCATCGGCGGGTTCTTCCCTCCCGGCGCACCCATCTCGGTCACTTCACGGAGCCCTGGGAATCTCGATCTGTTCGTCACCGGAAACGACGGCCGCGTCTACACCTCCTGGTGGTACCAGGGCGGCGATTGGTCCGGCATCAACAACAACTGGCGCAACATCGGTGGCGTGTTCCCGAAGGGCGCACCGGTCACCGCGATCGCCAAGTCGCCGAACAGCATCGACCTGTTCATCACCGGCAACGACGGTCGCGTGTACACGTCCTGGTGGTATCAGGGCGGCGACTGGTCCGGCATCGGCGACCGCTGGCGTTCGATCGGCGGTTTCTTCCCACCGGGCGCACCCGTCGCGGTCACCTCACGCAGTGCCGGAAACCTCGATGCGTTCATCACCGGCAACGACGCCCGCGTCTACACCTCCTGGTGGTACCAGGGTGGCGACTGGTCGGGCGTGAACAACACGTGGCGGAACATCGGCGGCGTCTTCCCGAGAGGCGCGCCGGTAAGCGCGGTTGCCAAGTCCCGCGACAGCATCGACCTGTTCATCTGTGGCAACGACGGCCGCGTCTACACGTCGTGGTGGTACCAGGGCGGCGATTGGTCCGGCATCGGCGACCGATGGCGCAACATCGGCGGGGTGTTCCCGGCAGGTCGCAAGGTGACGGCGATCGCGCGGGGCCCGAAGAACCTCGACGCTGTCATCTGCGGCAACGACGGTCGCGTGTACACGTCGTGGTGGAAGGGGTCGTAATCAGAACCCCCATGCCGTCCGAGTCGCCTGCGCCCGTCTATCTCTCACGCGCTGAACCGAGACTCGCCCCGCGCGTAACGCGAGCTAACCTCGGCTCAGGGCGCGAGGAAGCCCACTGCGCTCCCCTATGTCTACGTATCGAATTCGGGTTCGATCATTGCCGGCCGCTCGTTGTCCCTATCTCCATTCGGATCCGCCCCACAAACAGTGGCCAAATGTCACGATGCTGCTCGTCCCATGCTTGAGCCGAGCAATAGATGGCTCTCACGTCGCAGGACATCTTCGATGAGCGATTCGGATTGACAGGAGAACCGCATCGGCCGAACGCTCTCACCGCACGACCTGCAGTTCAGAATTCGTAGCGCGAAAGCCTCAGGCTCGAGCGGCGGATATTGTGCCGGGATGAGCTACGCGGCACTTGATCCCCTCGACGTCGCCGGCCGCGTCGTGCAACTCCTCGAAGCCGGCCGCCGCAACTCGACGTACAAACTCGCGACCGTCATGGCGCTCGTCGATATCTGTGTCGAGAACACCGCTGCTCCCGACGGGAGTCTCACCGTTCCGATCGACGAGATCGCGCACCGGATCATCGGCTATTACTGGAATCAGGTTCGGTCGTTCCACCGCCACGGACGACTCGTTCAGGTCCGGCGCGGACGTTCGATCCCAGATCGTATCGCAGAGGTCAGAGACATCCTGATAGCCGATGGGCTTCGCACCGCGGAGGCAGCGCGAGAGTCCGCCCATCCGGTCTATCGACGACTCGTTCGCTCCGTACGGCTGACGATCGCGCAACAACCTCTCACGCATCTTCAGACCGTCCCCCATAGCGCTACCCGCGACGAGTTCCTGTACAACGCGGCGGGCTTTCACAAGAAGATGACCATGAGTGAC
Organism: Rhodococcus sp. As11; assembly: GCF_048957735.1. NCBI lineage: Bacteria > Bacillati > Actinomycetota > Actinomycetes > Mycobacteriales > Nocardiaceae > Rhodococcus > Rhodococcus sp. As11. The sequence continues at coordinate 18,136 of NZ_JARDJE010000014.1, read as the reverse complement.
GTCGACCGGATCGCCGTCATCGTGCTGTGCCCAGGAGTGCCCGAGGGGCTGCGCCGCACCTCCGTGCTGCTCAGAACCTTCGTCCGCTCCGTATGGGCGCACGATGTCATCGACCTCAACCGCGCCGAACTCGATGCCGAGGACGTCAACGGCTTTCTCTTCGGCACCGACCGCACAGCGCTGCGTGCTCTCGTCGACCCGCTCCGTGACCTGCAGTCGGGTCGCTGCTTCTACTGCGACGGTCGTCTGCAATCCGAAGTCCACATCGATCACGTGGTGCCGTGGTCGATGATCCCCATCGACGGTGTTGCCAACCTGGTGGCAACCGACGCGCGATGCAACCTCGACAAGTCGGCGAGCATCCCGGTGCAGGACCATGTGACGCGAGCCCTGGAACGGCAATTCCTGGCCGACGTTTCCAGCCTCACCCGGATCCCGGTTCTGCACAAGCGGACGGCGGCGGCTGCTCACGGTGTCTATGCGGCGTTGCCTTCCGGCTCGTTGCTGTGGAGATCGTCCGGTACGTACCAGCCGCACGCGCCCTGAACGATCCGCGACCACTCCCACCGATATAGTTCTGTCTGCGGCCCGACGGACTTCCGCTGCGACGAGCAGCCACGGACATGCCCCCACCCGCACGAGTGGATTCGTGCTGCCTTGGGGACCTGACTGTGACGCTGCTTCGTACTACCGCCCGCCGGATCGTCGACCTCGATCGTCCCGAATCACTTGCGGAGCAGTTGTTGGAACAGATGCTGTTTCGCACGGGACGACGCGCCGGAGAATCCGAGCAGAAGTCCTGGGCACGGAGCCTGCCCGTTCTCGCTCGCGACCTCGTCGACGCCGGGTTGGACGACGTCGAGATGCTGCTCGAATATCACCTTCCTCTGACGTCCCAGCGTGCCGACGTCGTCCTGGCGGGGACGCATCCGCAGACCGGTGCGGCTTCGTATGTGGTCGTCGAGTTGAAGCAATGGTCGGCTGCGCGGCGGTACGAGGACAACCCCGAACTTGTCGAGGTAGCCGGGATGCCCGGAGGACCGAAGCTGCACCCGGCCGCGCAGGTGAAGGGGTACTGCGACTATCTCGTGGACTTCGCCCGTACAGTGTCCGATCAACCCGACGCTCTTGCCGGTATCGCTTACCTTCACAACGCCACCGACCAGAGTGCCGTCGCCGATTTGCGTTCCTATCCGATGAGCGTCACGGGGCGCATGTTCACCGCTGCCGAGCGCGGAGACATGATCGCGTTCCTTCGGAGCCGTCTCGCCCCTGCGCCTGGCTATTCCGCCGGCGACGCTCTGATGAAGTCGGCGATCGCCCCCTCCCGGCAACTCCTCGAGGTTGCCGCCGCAGAAGTACGCGACCGCCCCCAGTTCCATCTGCTCGGAAACCAACAGCTCGCCGTCGACCTCGTACTCCACGAGGTCGAACAGTCACGTGCCGCCGATCGCAAGCGCGTCATCATCGTCACCGGCGGTCCCGGCAGCGGCAAGAGCGTGGTGGCGTTGTCACTACTCGGCGAGCTCGCCCGGCGTGGACGAACCGTCCTACACGCGACCGGGTCTCGATCGTTCACGCAAACCCTCCGGAAAGTTGCGGGGCACCGTGCGCCGCGCGTGCAGAAGATGTTCAAGTACTTCAACCAGTTCATGACGGCAGATCGCAATGGATTGGACGTCCTCATCCTGGACGAGGCCCACCGCATTCGCGAAACTTCTGTAGACCGCTACACCCGAGCCGAACTCCGCACAGACCGACCGCAGGTCGACGAACTCATTGCGGCCGCGCGCGTCCCTGTCTTCCTTCTCGACGAGCACCAGGTGGTACGCCCCGGAGAGATGGGGTCTTTCGCCCAGATCGAACGTTATGCAGCCTCACTCGGGCTCGAGACGCAGCACATCCACCTGGGAGAACAGTTCCGCTGCGGGGGTAGCGAAGAGTATCTGCTGTGGGTGAAGCGGCTGCTCGATCTGGAGGACGGACGGCCGTTCGAGTGGAAGGGCGATCCGCAGTTCACCGTTCGTGTTGCGGACAGCCCCGAGGAGATGGAACTTTTCCTCTCTCAGCAGCGGGAGCGCGGATACTCGGCGCGGATGACGGCAGGCTACTGCTGGCCGTGGAGTAATGCGGACAAGGCCGGAAATCTGGTTCCCGACGTTCGGATCGGCAGCTGGGCGCGTCCGTGGAACAGCAAGAGCGACCGCCGGGTCGGCGACGCTCCCCCAGCTGCGTTGTGGGCTACCGAGGACGGAGGCTTCGGCCAGGTCGGTTGCGTCTACACCGCCCAGGGTTTCGAATACGACTGGAATGGAGTCATCCTCGGACCTGATCTGGTCTGGCGTAACGGACGATTCACCACGGTCCGCGAGGCCAACCGCGATCCGGACTTCAAGAACCGCACGCGAATTTCCGACGTGCGCTTCGACCGGTTGGTCCGCAACGTCTACAAGGTGCTGCTCACCCGCGGAATGATCGGCACCGTCATCTACTCGACCGACGCCGAAACGCGCGATGCGCTCCGTGCACTGATCGCAGACTGACACCTCACGACGAGTATCGAACACCGAGCACGGCCCGACGGGCTTCCGCAGCAGGACATGCCCCCACCCGATGCGAACCTGAGAAGGCGCATGGGCAATGACCAGCTGGATCGTCAAGATCAACGAGAAGACGCCACAACACTGGGATTACGCGCGGGACGATGGCTTCTGGGATGTGCGTAGCCCGTCGTACTTCAAGAAGATTGTGCCCGGTGACGACATCTACTTCTGGATAACGGGTCCGGGCAACGGGTTCGTCGCGTATGCACGAGCAACTTCCGGCCTCTACGAAATCACTCCCGGCGCGCCGCCCGCACACTGGAGCGACGTTCGGACCGGCGGTTACACCCACCGATTCGAGTTCGACGCAATCAGTGAGGACGTGGTTTTATCGCCCACCTGGGCTCAGTTGCAGAAGTTGCTCGGGAGGAATCTCGCGGCGCAGGCCGGAGCCAACCAAGTGTCCGACCCGTCTGCCGAGACTCGCTTGCGCTCTCTGTTCGGCCCGGAAGCCGATCTTGCTTTCGCCCACTTCCCCGTCGTCGATATAGAGCTGCCCGCCAGCCTTCCCACCTATGAGAAGGGCGACGACGTCCGTAAACGCGCTCAACGAGCCATTGCTGTGCGATACGGTCAGCCCAAGTTCCGTCGCGCACTGCTGGCAGCGTATGAACGTCGTTGCGCAGTCACGGGATGCGACGTCGAGGCAGTCCTGGAAGCAGCCCATATCGACCGCTACTTCGGAGAGCACAGCAACCATGTGACCAATGGTCTGCTCCTCCGCGCCGACCTCCACACCTTGTTCGACCTGCAACTGTGGACAGTGCGCAGCGACCTCACAGTCGCGGTGGCTCCCCAGCTCGAGAGCAGCGAGTATGCAGCCTTCGCGGGCAAGCGGATTCGAGTACCGAAAAGCTCCGCTCATCACCCTGACGCTGCGGCGCTCGCTCGGCATCGAGACGCGTGCGACTGGGTCCGATCGGCTTCATAACTCTGGCAGAAGAGCATTATGGCGATCGCCGCAGAGATGTCGCGGCCCGCGTGGTCATGTAAACCGTTGCGCTGAAGCGACTTAGAAGGTTCTCCTTGCGCGCACGACCGAAGGAGTGCCAAGATTTCAAGATCGTCACCGATCCGCGTGGCGTCACAAGTGAAGAAGGCCCGCCAGGAGCGGCAACTCCCGACGGGCCGGATGTCCGACTAATTGGGAGTCGAACGTGGGCCAGAATACCCTGGCTGGCGGCGTGCGTCGTGGACCGCGCCTTGCCAGCAACTTCACCATCCTCAGCAACGCCGTCATCAACGACGAGCGTCTGTCCTTCCGAGCACGAGGCGTGCTCATCTGGTTGCTGTCCAAGCCGGACGACTGGCGTACCCGATCCGACTCGATCGCCGGCCAGTCGCCGAAGGAAGGTCGCGACGCCATTCGCTCCGCTCTCCGAGAGCTTGCCGAACTCGGCTATCTGATCCGCGAGAAGATTCAGAACGAGCGCGGTCAGTGGATTACCATTCAGACGATCTACGAGGAGCCGCACGTCCAGCCGGGGCCTGAGAATCCGACCCGCGGCAACGCGGACGTCGGAGAGCCAGGCAGTCTTTTAAGTACTGATTCACCAAGGACGGAAACCAACCGCACGTCCCAGGTCTCGAACGTATCGCAAAGTCCCGAGGTCGCCCGTCTGGCGGCGGCATGTAAGCAATCCGGACTGACAGCCACATTCGCGTACCTCAGGCCGGATGCCGTAGCAGCAATCGAAGCATTGATCGCGACGCACGGCGTCCCGACGCTGGTGACGGCAGCGAAGGCAGCGCACCGCCCCAGCGACCCGATGCGCTACGCACACGCGTGGCTACCGTTGTGGCAGGGACTGTCCGTTCCACGGATCCCACCGGCGAAGTGCGGTGAGTGTGACGAGTACAGGTGGCTACCGGACGACGAGCACGGCAGGGCGGTGAGGTGTCCCTGCCGAACTGCTCAGGCAGCGTGAAGAGCCGCAACTGCGGCTACTCGCACAGGTTCATTTCGTCGAGATTCTCTGCCTCATTGATGCAATCGCTGTAATCCTGCAGGTCGGTTCCGATCTGGTCGAGATCGTTTCCGAGCTGGTCGACGGCGGTGAAGAACATGACGATGCCAACGATGCCGAAGATCACGGCAAGGGCACTGAGAATGGTGCCCGAGATCGCGGTCTTCTTGTTCGTCGCCTTGTTCTTACGACAACGGCTGATACCCGCTAGACCCAGAGCGAGCCCGATGATGCCGAGAATGAAGCCGATGAACCCGGTGATCGGCATCAAACAGAACAGGAGACCCACGATCCCCAGAATCAGCGAGGCCAGGCCCATCCCGTTCTTCTCCGGATTCACGGGAGCCGGCGCTCCGAATCCCGGCCCCGTCATCGGACGAGTCTGCTCTGTCCATTGATTTCCGTCCCACCACCGCTCGACGCCCGGGCTATTGCCGTCTGCGTACCATCCCGCTTGCGTGCTCATGTCTTGTCCATTCTTGACGGGGATTTGCTGGACTAATCGACATGGGAGCGGGCATTGTTAACACTTCCGTCCAGCTGAGCGCTTATGTCGCGGCGCGGCTTTCCTCAGTTTCCGAACAGCGACCACCAGCGCTTTTCACCCTGCGTTCGGTAGTGCTCGGCGAGTAGCTCTTCGGTGCGTATCCACGGCACCCGTCAACGAAAGGCAGCGCACGGAGAGGACGGATTGGACCCGGAGGCTCGGACATCGGCGACCGCGCCGCGCAGCACCTGCGGGTTCTCCCCAAGCGCTTTGGCAAGGCAGATCAATCTGGCTACGCACCGGAAGCGTTGGTAGAAATCACGAGCCGTGCCCGTGTGTGTTTCGCGGTTGTACGCGCCTGGACCATTGTATTCGGCCAGCCATTTCTGCAGGTGTTCCTTCTGCGATTATTTCGACTCGCGCGACGCCGAGCTCAATCAAGCACGATTCAACTGGGTCTATGAGCATCGCGCCGCCTTCGAAGCCGCGTTGGGCCGAGCTCCCTCTTGGGATGAGATGGCGGGCAGAATAGGCGCCCGCATCGTTGTGACTTCGGAGTTCGACGATATCGCTATGACGGAGCGTTGGCCGGAGATGGTCTCTTGGCTCGTCGAGCAACAGATCCGTTTCCGTGAGGCGCTTGCTGCCGTCGGCGGCATCGCAGCCTTACGCGGTCTCGACCACCAGGAGTGAGCAGACGGCGACCGATTCTCTGGTCGCACGCGCTGCTGTGTCGGCGGCACGGAGGGCTCTACCCGCGCGCTCGGAAGCGGAGGGGAGCGCTTCGACGGATAGTGCCCCGTGGAGTGGTGGACTTCGGATCGACTCAGCAATACACGTAGCGATCAACGAGTCGCGTTGAATACTATGCTGTTTCGCTTGAGCAAGCCAACGACAACGCCGGTTCGGTAGCGTGTTCCTTGGCGGCGATCACCGCCCGGAGTTCGTCCATGCTCACATCCGAGACATACCGGCGGGTGACCTGCCATTCGTCGTACTGCTCGATGACCACCGCGGTCGCCAACCGCAGGAACGCCGCCGGGTTCGGGAAGATCTCCACCACGTCCGCTCGACGCTTGATTTCCTTGTTGAGCCGATCGGTTAACCGGCCCCCCGCGACACGATCATGAGTGCGGTATGAGGTCCGAGGCCGACGGCGATGCGGGGCGCATGCTGGCGGTGTCGGCTCGATCGAGAAGGGGCAGGCGATGACCGTTCGGGTGCGCACCAGCAGCGACGGCTATGCGATCGACGGCCAGTGGGAGGGTTGCGCCGCGGACCTGGCCGGATGCCTTCAGCCGATTCCCACCACTCCCCGGGACTTACCCCCACGGCACCGCGAATCTGGTCGCAGCAACCAAGGCAGTCCATCGTCCGGAAAGCCCCATGAAGCTCGCACAAGCGTGGGTGCGGATGTAGCAAGAACCGAACCTCCCGCGCAGCATCGCGGAGAAGTGCAACGACTGCGATAAGTTCGGATCGCTACCGGATGAGCAAGTATGGGCGAGCCGTACCGTGCCCGTGCCAGACTCCACTGAGGACAAAGGTCGTAACAGAAGGCCTCTCCGCGAGCCAACAATGAACCGGTCTCGCCAGCATTCGACATCAACCGTCCATGAGCACGTTCGTCGTTCTGCCGAAGCACCCCTCCATACTCCATCGGCAGGGACCCGGTCACGCACGTACTCGCCGATCCTCGTATAACCGAAATACCTGACGGCAGCGGGATCTACGCTTGCCCTATGAGCGGAGTTTGGGTAGACCTTTACCTACGTTCTGTGACCTACATCTCAAACGCAGGGGGTAAATCGTGACCGTTGAGCCCGGTAAGAGGCGTACGACCCGCAACCCCGTGGTCCTTCAAAAGCTTGAGGAACTGGCAATCCGATATCCCGAGTCACGCTCTCACCGGAACGCCCTGCGCGACTTGAACTCAGACTTTGTCTACGCCGCACCAGTGCGGGACGATAAGAGATTTCATGATGTATGGATTGTCCTAGTTCGACTTGCGCCTGAACTAGAAGATCGTTTCGGAATTCATCGCGAAATTCTTGGCATCTACACGCCCCACGCTGATTTGCAGGGCCGGACCATTCGTAGAATCCCGGAACTATTTGCAATGCTTCCCATTGAACGACGAGGCATCGCGCGACACATATCTTTTGTATGGTCGTCCGACTCCCGCCTCCATACCAAGTTGGACCAGCTTTCCCAAACCGAGCTCGTACTAATTCCATTTGTTGGATATGATGGGGATTCCCTGCTTCACGCACTCGCGGGTCGTCTGTATGCCCAGGATCTCTACCAAGAGAGAAAGTATGTAACCGGCGACCAGTTTTTTGGACGACGGCCCATCTTACAAGCACTTAGAGCAGATCTTCGGAATCAACAGATTTCAGGACTTTTCGGCACTCGAAAAACAGGAAAGACGTCGATATTGAAGGAGCTCGTCGCGACAAGTAAAGCAAATTCCGACGAGACACTACGAGAGGTTTACGTATATATTGACCTCGAAGATCTGTCTTCAGTTCGTACAGGCGACCCGATCGCCGAGTTAATCGAGGATGTTTCCGAGAAAATTCGGATAGAATTGAAGGAAGCAGGGGCGCGAACGAAAGAAATATCGGAAGTATCGTTCGATACAACCATTCGGGAGTTTCGAACCGCGTTAGCCGCTACGCTTCAACACCGTGACAACTCGGATATAAGTCTCGTCATTATTCTCGATGAGATCGAGCATCTTTGCCCTCCTGATCATGCAAACGGTGAACCTGGACGACATGCACACAAAATTCCCCAGTTTTTCGGGGTATTACGAAAGCTTGTGCAGGAACTCGACAATTTCAATTTTGCAATAGCCGGCCTGGCGCCAGCAATAATAGAAATAGGCGAGTTGTATGGGAGACCCAATCCGTTGTACTCGGTCGCAACGCCATACTATCTTTCTCCGTTCGATAGAGGAGAAGCTGCTGAACTGCTGAATGGAATTGGGGCGCGTATTGGTTTGATCTGGAACGAGGAAGCGATCAACGCGGCGTTTAATGAGACCGGTGGGCAGGTGATCCTTCTCCGCGAACTCGGATCACGCGTCTGGAGAACACGTGCGCAAGGAAGAACAGAAGCATGTGTGATTACATCTGACGATATACGAGTCCTGCTTAGAGATTACCGGCGGTCTGTTCGATCCCAGATCGACGAGACTATGAAGTACATCCAGCAGTACTATCCCAATGAGTATGCGTTAGCGCAAGAACTAATCGAGAATAGAGATTCATTCAATGAACTCGTTGAACAATACGAAGCTGAATCAGATCGATTAATCAATTTGGGTCTTGCCACCTGCATTGCGGGTGTTTGGGAGCCCAGCCGACTACTTGAGGTTGGGTTAACTGGCCAATCCTACTCAGCAGGAAACACGAACCCGCAAGACCAAACCGAGATCCTAGATGAAATACGCAAGGGCGAGGGGTCTACTATCGAATTCAAGTCGTCGATCCGCGTTCCACTTGGGAAGCAGGTTGAAGAGGTAGCGATCGTAGAGTCCTTTATTAAGACAATCGCCGGATTCTTGAATTCGAACGGCGGAACTTTATACCTTGGCATAGGTGATTCCGGTGAAATAATTGGCTTGGAAGAAGACGTGAATAAATGCGGAAACGAGGATGCTCTACTACGTTTTACCGTCGACAAAATTAATTCTTACCTTGGGAACGTAGCAGGTTCCATTATCCGGCCTCGATATGCAGATCTCCTCTGTAAGAGGATCTTGATAGTTGATGTACCGAGGTCAGACACATTAGTATTCCCTAAGAAGCAGATTTCCGGAAAAACGCATCAGCTCTACGTACGCCAAGGGGCGAACACAAAACTTCTGGAAGGACAGGATATTGTAGAGTTTAGCGGAGCGCGGACATCCTCTGACTCCAGCCTAATATAGGACTCTGTCAGCAAGCACACTGCGACAATCCGACAAGTGCGCAAGTATAATACCATGCCCGGTCGATTCCGCAATGCCCAATCTTTACTTTGCAGCGTCGGTTCAGGAATAAGCCACAAACAGTGGATCCAAAGATTTTCGCTTTCTCCATTCGCACTACAGTTCGCCAAACTCCGCCTGCTCGCCACCTACACTTCATGAATTGCGTCGCTACTAAGTGCTAAAACGGACGCCCTCAGCACGCGATCCGACCAAGCTACGAGGTCCGCTTCAGACAGGAGGGAATCATCAATGAAGTACATCTCCCGAAGTAGTCGCTGCGAAGCATCTCGGAGTAGGTCACGGCGTGAGACTCCACTTTTCGTCGCGTGTCCCAGGAACTGCTTTGCAAAGGCCGTTACGAGCTGAGGGTTGGCACCGATCGTGTCGGCGCGCTCCGTGATCTGATTGAATTCCGCTTCCTTGATGAGCGCGGCAAGTTCAGGTGCTCCCTCAAGTTGGACGGCGCGCCACCACTGACGCGCCCAGGTGTGACGGGTCAGATCGGACCCTATGAAACGTTCGGGATTCCACCGGCCCGACTGCCTCCGCTGCTTCCAACGCCAGTGTGTGACATCTGGGAGTAGTGCCAACGCGCACCACGACCACAGGTCACGGGAGCCCGCCTCGGACCAGTTCATTGGCATGAGCTCAGGTAGTGCGGCGAAGACCTCAACGTCAAACCGACTTCGGGCTTCGTCTCCGGGGTCACCTTCTTGGTCGTATCCGTATCGGACGTTGAAACCGTAGTTGCCGGCGATCGAGACTATCCGGTTTCGCAGAGCCTCGATCTCTTTTCCACTGGCGCGTCGACCGACTCCACTAAACGAGAAGTAATCTGTCGTCAGTTCAACTTCAGGTCCAGAGTTCTCACCGAGACTCTCGAGTCTTTTTTCCGCCATCGAACGATCCATCCGCGGCCAGAGCAGTGCATTGTCAGTCATCAGAACACCCTTCCTGCCGCAATGCCACGTGCCATCGCCTGGAACTGTGCCTGCCGCCGAGCAATCTGTGACGGATCACGGAGATCCCCGAGATCCAGGTCTCCGGTCTGATCAACCAGTCCCCGAAGCACCTGCCCCACGCTGCCGTCCGCGTACTCTTCGACCCCGAACTCCCCGTTTGCCTTCAGCGCATATGCCAACTCCAGCACTACCTGCATAACCCCGGAACTGAGCTCATCGAGCAACGCTTGTTGCTCGCGCGTGGGCTTCTCCGACTCGATGGCCTTGATCAGCGACTTGTCACGTTCGTTGATCATCACCTGGAACACCGAACTGAAGTTCGCTTCGAGGTCCGTCGATGTCTCGACAAACCAGGAGGCACGATCGTCATAAGTTCGTCCGGCGAAATCGATCACTGCCATCGGAAACATCGATCCTTCGCCCTCGAGCGTCACGGAGTACATATCTCGTAAAAGGATCGAGCCACGGCGGTGCGGTGAACCCGGATCAGGTTCGGCGATGTCTTCAGACAGAACCACAGATGTCGAAATCCGAACAGTTCCACCGATCTCCGTGCCCGGTAATATTACTTGGACTTCATTCCTCGAATCATCCAATAAACGCTTGAGAACACGGCGCTGGATCTTCGTCGCATCGCTACGCCAGCTCACGACCAACTCCAACGGGCATCCATCAGGGAGTCGACATTGTTTCCGCACGGACTGCAGATCGACTACGACACCCCTGGACAGCGAAAGGTCCGTACCAGTCACCCAGTCTTCCACCGGAGAGACCAGTGGCACGGACTCACCTTGCCGGCGCAGCATCCAGGGCTGCATGTCGACGCTATCGTCAGACGGTGTCAGATACGGCGGTGTGAAGGCTCTAGCCATCTTGGCTCTCCTGGCTGAAAGCCAACCTAACCGAAACATCGTCCAGCGCGCGAGCACGCACAGTCCACGCCCCCGGGCGAAGGTCATCACCGCCGAGCCATGCGCCTGTGACGCGATCAGCTGGATCCCCATTAAAGTACCAATAGAGGACCTCGGTGTCCGCAGCGCCCGCGGGTGCATCTTCCGCTCTTTCACTACGCCCACCAGCCAAGACCACCGACGCAGTCGCGATCAGCGAGTCACCTTTTCCAATCCCGTTCGGAACTTCGACCACCAATTCGATATACGGGATGTCACCCTCGACGACGAGATGCGAGGACTTGACAACTTTGACTCGCGATCTCGAAGTCCCACTGCCAGCGCCCGAACTCGAGGCACTGTTGGGCCCTGCCCCAGACTTTCCGCCCCCGACAGGCCTCGTCCCGCTAGCGCCCTGCACGAGCGCACCCAGCGAATTCGACAGGCGACCCAGACCCTGGACGGCCTTCGACTTGGCACCCGTACGAGCCTGAACATGGTCGCGACACTGATCACTGAGGAATCGCTTGGCGCCCTGCACAATTCCCTTTGCCGGACCCGACAGCGTACCGCTATGCCACGAGTCGTGCGTAGGCGGTTCAGCCTGAGCGAAAAACTCGTCCACTGTTTCCGAAGTGACGAAAGCTCCGACATAACCGATATCACTCGTAGGCATCGGCTCACCTTCGAAATAGTCAACGACCAGTTCTGCTTGGCGCATCCGAACAATATGTCGATACGGCGGACTGAGGGGTGCTACTTCGTTGATCGTGCTCCAGACTCTGTTATCTCCCGTAAACAGCGCCGGCATCGTGTACTCGATCGACAAGTGGCCCAACCTGCCGAACCCCTTGGCATGGGTGGGCATCATGAAATTGGTACCTGCGAGCGAGTGCACGTTGTCCAAGGACTTGGCAAAGTCTGAGAGCACCGGAATCTCATCCAGCGCCGGAAACTCCAGTTCTTCGCCATCGACGCTCACGGTGAAGCGCATACCTTGGCGACGACCCAACGATCCCATCTTTGGCCACAGATACCAATACAGATACGCGCGCAATCGATTTGCTAGAAGTCGTGGATCCCCGTCTATATCGTCGAGGTCGAGGTTCGGTAGGATCACCGTCACATCGGTACCGGTCCGTCCGTCGGCGAAGCCGGGGAGTCCCAGTTTCTCGGCAACACTTTCAGCCGTCGCACCCATCAACGGATCGGGAATACCATCGTTGATCTCACCCCACCAATGTCGGCCAGTGAGCCTCCGGCCATCCGTCGTCGTCTCAACTCCGCCCAGCGCGGCACCCATCAAGCGACGTGAATTCTCATTGTCCTCCACGTTCAACGTGTCAACGAGAATTGCACCCGCCTGACTGATCCGGTAGAAGATCCCCTTCCCGAAGCCGTACGTTCCTCCACCCAAGTGCTTGTCGCGGGGTTCACCGACGTTGCGTATGAATTGGACGAAGTCAGCACTGGCCCCAGCGTTGTGGGGCTCGTCTGAACGAATCGGTCCGCCGAGACCATTGGTCTCACGGTCGGAGATGATGAGGATCCACGAATTAGAGTGCAGTCCCGCAAGGATGCCCCGATCTCCCGACACATCACGATCCGTGCCGAGTTCGCGCCTCCATGCGACTGCGTGCACGCCGAGTCGTCGGAGCTCGATACGAAATTCGACGGGCCCCTCGCGATCGTCTCGCCGAGCATCCCAACTGTTCTGGACCGCCTCCCGCACAAGCACCGCGTACTCGGCAAGACCGGGACGACCTAACTGCCGCTTGATACCCTCCGCTGTCTGTCCGCCTTCCGGCGGGAAAAGCTGTGACCACCATCGAATTTCACTCATCGCACGTCGTTCCGGATTGCCTCCACAGAGCCCGTAGCAAGCCTCCAGCGAATATCCTTGAGTCGCAGTTCGTAACCGACTCGGGTTACCGTCTCTGCCAAATCGGCGCCGAGTGTCTCTGCTGTGATACGAGGAAAGTCTCCGGCGACCTCGCCGATCAGACTCTCGGTGACAGCGAAACGAGTAGTGTCCTCCATCGCTTCGTGCACGCCGAGTCGGGCCGCTCGCTCTCGTAGGAGCGTCGGATCGTCACAGGTTGCCAAGATCTCGCCGAGTAGCTCCGAAACTGTTCGCCCGCTTGAATCCTCGGTCACCTGACGAACGATCAGGAAGAGGCGTTTCTCCTCAACCTCATCCAGCTGTGCTAGGCCGTGCACTCGGATCGTGTCCGATTCGACGCCGACCGATTTGACCTCGATACTTGCGTCCTTGAGCTCGAAGTCGTGTGGCTCCTGCTCCGGGCCAGTCCACGAAACGACTCGAAAATCCGCATCGTCGTCGACGAGCTCCCGCAACACGGACAGTTCACCGAATGCAGCCAACTTCTCCTGATGTGTCAGGACGCGTGCATCCGCCAGTGTCGAGAACAACCGTCTCCACGATGCAAGGACAGCGGCGGCTGCCCCGACTGGGCGTGTCGCTCCATCGACTGCGCCAACGATCTCGCCGATCACTTTATCGAACTGCTTGTTCAACGCAGGCAGCTGGCAATGGATGTCCAAGTACCTGCCCTCGACGTACGCGCCGGACCCCGGACCGAACCGGAAGTCCCGGAAGGACATCGCGAGCGGACTCCGTGTGTTCTCCGGATGTGAGCTTGTATCGGCCGGAATCAAGAGGTGATGTTGACCTTCGTTGTCGACCGCCTGAACCACCTCTCGACCGTTAGCGACGACAGGAACGGTCATCGACCGCCAGCCTCCGAGCGACCGCTCACCGCAGCTCTCGATTTGGTCCCACCGGCCCGCAACGAAATCCTGGTAGCCGCTCAATTCGTGGCCCCGTATACATCGGCATCGGTATCGACTTCTTCAGGGTATTCGGAAAGCTCGACGGCGACATGAGTCATTTGAACCGCATCACGCTCGCTATCCGAGTACGACGTCTTCGGGAACACGACTGCCAGACCGACCGGACTCGAGACTGCGTTCATCTCTTCGCGAACAGCTGCACTGCTGTCCGATCGGGGCTTGCTCACTCTATCCAGCGGATACAGCACCAGGAGGCCCTTGTCACGAAGCTCGGGTTCATTGATACGACGCTCCTTCAACTCTGCCTCTCGCATGCCCCGAGCAGTGGCCGGTGTAAGATCCTCCACATCTACGACGAGATCTGCCTTGCTCATCAACGTCTTGATGTCCGCGACTTCTCCGCCGCCCTTGTAGGGTGCACGGACCGACGCCGCCACTTTGATCCCGGCGATCTCCACTGTTTCGCCCTCACCGCCGACAATCGCGACGTTCCAGCGGGTTAGCTTCGGCTCGTCCTCCGCATTTTGGTGTTCGATGTATTGCAGCATCTGATCAGCGCTCATGTCGGCTTGGTCCGACGCGATGTCGTAATCCTCGAGAAAGGTCCTGACATCGTTCACCGAAACATTGCGGAAGAGAGCACCTCCGTTTGGGAGAGGCTGCTGTTGACTGTGCCGCATCGCCGCAGCAATCAACCGCTCGCTCGCTTGCCAGTTTTTCTCCAACCACGTGCGATTCCACCGTTTGTAGAAGCGCGTCTGAAGACGTGCTCCCGAGTACGAGATGCGGGACGGCCGCGCTGCACCCATCTTCGCTGTTACTCGAAGCGCCGGGTGCGTCCGGATACGCACTGCGGCCTCCATCGGAGTGATTCCCTGAAGCTCATAGACAGCCATGTCTTGCCGCATTTCGTGCTCGACGAGCGCAAGATGCCGGAATGCACGGCGGAGAAAGTCCGTCATCCAGATCCGCGGAAGGTCTTCGTAACCCTCGCGGAAACCGAACCACCGTCCCATCTGCAGCAAGGTGTCATAGGTGTTCGTCGGCCGAAGGAAGACGCTCGAAACCAGCCCCTCCAGCGTGATGCCACGAGAGAGAGTATTACCACCGATGGCGATGATCGTGTTCGACTCATCCTCCTCGTATTCGAGCCGCTCATCACTCCTTGAGTTGTCGATGATGATCCGGCAGTCTCCGACAACGTCGGAGAGAATAGGCGCGATCTCGTCGAAGGTCAGCGGAGTCAGTCCGAACTGTGTCGCATCGACTCGTGTGGTCTCGTCGACCCATTGCTTGCGCAATGAGCTGATGAGAGTCGGATCGTTCGATTTGAGCGCCTCCGATAGCTTCTCCAATTCATCCTGGATCATCGGCTTATACTTTTCGTGCACCGAGGTCTGGAACGATGTGTGGATCAGCATCGACGAATTGTTCTTGTCCTCGCGCAGCCACCGCGCCGCGGTCGCCAGGAAGAACCAATGGATAGCCGCGCGCAGTTCGTCGGTCACTACGGGCTGGAAGTCATCTAGATCGGCTTTGCCTCGGGGCCGGAGCCGGAACTCGTCGTCGTCCGGGATAATCCGGATCATGTCCAGGCCCTGTTCGTCGTCCCTGTCCAGGTCCGGAACATCTCGCCCGAAGAGCATCTCAGGCCCGAAGTACTTCTCGGGCTGAGGAAGTGGGTAGATGAAATCCCTCGGGTACAGATCATCCGAGTCGGACGGATCGATGAAAACATTCGCAAAAGGCGTTGCGGTGTAACCGATGTATGTTCCGCGCGGGAAGAGGCGCAAAATCTTTCGAATCAACGGGTTGATCGTATTCGTCTCCACCGATGCCTGATCGGCTTCATCGTCGATCACGAGCACCTGCGCTGTCTGCAGAGCAGGCTTCGCAGACGGCTTGTTCAGCCATTGAAAAAGCTTCTGTAGGACAGTCGCGTTCTTCTTCACAACCAACAGGGAAGTCTTGTCCTGCGACGTCAGGTAACCCACGGCATCGTGCTTTGCCGGCCCCCGCGTCTCACGGCCGAGACGAGTCAGGTCGAAATCGCCGTCGACATCCGTAATCGGATGCCATCGACCGGGGACCTTGGCCGTCAGATCGATAATCAACCGGTCCTGAGTCTGCCGACGGAGAGAGTTATGGATCCCTGCCAAGACAATGACCATCCGATACTTGCGATCGGCCAGCTTGGCTGCCACCGCAGTGAAATTCGTTGTCTTACCGCTTTGGATGTAGCCCACAACCAACCCGCGCGCTGATCGTGGCTCCCCACTTGGGTTCGGTGTGAGACGAACGATGGTATCTGAAGCATCGTTCAATGCGTCGATCTGGTCTTCGCGCCCCTTCTCTTTGAGCCGCTCGCAGAACGCACCCCAGCAATGGTCGGTCTCGAGCGCTCCGGGGTACCAGGACTCTTCATGCCTAGGCTTGATGACAGGACCCCCGGTCATCACCTTCTGGACCCGTTCCTCATAACGCTTGACTAGCTCCTTGGCCTGATCCTCGTCGATCATCCCAACGTTCAGGAAGTAGTCCGCCGCGACGGAAGGGCCACCGTGGCCCATCGCCCACTCTGCAAACACGTTGTAGAACTGCTCCAGGTCCAGCGCCATGTCTCCCCGTCTAACTTCTCTACGACCAACACGTGGTCTTGCAGCCGACACCCTGACCGAGCGTCATCTGCCGTGAAGCTACCAGAGCACTTAGTGACGTTCAGAAAGCACGGAATCGCGCGGGACGTCACTCGATACGAGGGGGCACGCCTTCCGGCGGCACCGCCCTTTTCGCGATAGCACCCAGCCACTTCAGCTCGGTGAGGACGGTGATCGCGGCGAGGCCGATCACTCGGATGGTGACAACATTGGTGGCACGCCCGATCGCCACCGAGGTTGTGCAGCTATGCGGAAACCGGCACCCTAGCGCCAGACCGCTGTGTCTTCCAGCTCCCCTTTACTGCCTGGTTCAGAAAGTCTTCCTCCAATCGACCGGCACCAAGAGCTGCAGCGAGCACATGCGCGGCCAGCCTGGGAGGTATTGCGTTCCCGATTTGCTGGGCGGTGTCCCTTTCGGACCATGGGTAGTCCGCCGGAAAGGTTTGCAGTTGACCCGCCTCCGCTATTGCGAACCGACCAACCGTCCCGTTCCCCTCGACAACTCTGTTACGGGAGATCTTCCCTGTAACGGTAAACGCCGGTTGGTCCGCAGTTCGGCGCCCACGCGCGGACGGAATGCCGCCCGTACCATAGTTTGAGATCACCTCGAAGTTACCGCGACCAAGCGCATCCTTCATGGTCACCCAAGGCAGCTTGGATTCGTCGCCTTCGCCTCGAGCAGCGCCCTTTCGATACTCACGATGAGTGGCTTCTGGCAAGCTGACCTCCGCGCCCAATCGTGCAATCAAGATCGCTCGACGTCGGGTTTGGGGGACTCCAAATTGTTCTGTGCGGACCACATTCACACATACCCTGTACCCGCGTGATTCCAGCACCGGCTTGAATGCCTTCCATACGAGCTCTACGGCCGGAACCTGTTCAAGGACAATCGCCTGGTACGGCTGTTCGTCATCCCATGCTTGTAACGCCCATCGAAGCGGTTCCAACACCAACCCCGTACGCTCATCCCCCATACGCGACAGAACGTCCTTGACCTCGGTATACTTCTTGTCGCCCAGCATCTCAACAAGCGTCAGAACGACGGCTAGGGCACGCCTACCACTTCCGGAGCCAGCAACGGTGAACGTTTGACACGGCGGACCGCCAGCAAGAACATTTGCCGAGGGGAAGTTCCAATGCCCGAGATCTCTAACATCCCGAGACAGTGTCTGCAACCCTGCCCGCTCCCTAGTCGCACAAGCATTCGCATCCCACTCAACACCTACTACGGGAACACCGAGCCAGTGAGCAGCCACATCCAACCCACCCGGACCGGCAAACAGGTCGACGATGCATGGATCCTCGATGTCGAAGGTCAGTGCGGGTACAGAACTCATAGTCGGGGAGTCTATCGTCGGGTGGTGACAACCGAGTCCGCCCTGAGTGCCCAGGGTGAGCGAGCCCACTGAGTTCAGTGTAGATCTGCCGCATCAAATGAGGTATGCGGCCCGCATGCCTCTTCACTCCCCACCTATCGGTTCATAGCCGTCAACAAGGCGAAGGGGAAACCTACGTGAGGATCACCCGATCTGTATGGTCGACGGCAATAGCCGGACTTTCTTCCAACCCTCCCTCGAACGACTCCGACCACAAATTGTGGAATACACAGGTGGCAAGGCGTGCCGGGCTCCTTCTATTCGTAGCTGGCCAGCGTGTGGGGTCGGTCGTCAGCGATGGCAAGGCCCTGACAAAGTGGCGACTGGACCGTTCCCGTCTTGGTGGACACTCCGAGATGAGCGGTGAGTTCCCCCGAGATGGAGGGAGCGGATTATGGGAT